>CACIRS010000003.1 GCA_902589115.1 uncultured Prochlorococcus sp. | reverse complement strand
CTTATTGCTACTGTTAAGGGCGATGTACACGATATAGGTAAGAACTTAGTAGACATAATTTTAACTAATAATGGTTATGAAGTTATTAATCTAGGTATAAAGCAAGATGTTAACGCTATAATAGAAGCCCAGAAAAAATATAAATCAGATTGTATAGCTATGAGTGGCTTACTGGTTAAGTCTACAGCATTTATGAAGGATAATCTAGAATCATTCAATCGTTCTAATATCACAGTACCTGTAATACTAGGAGGAGCTGCATTAACACCTAAGTTCGTTAATAGTGACTGCAATAATATATATAATGGCCATGTAATATATGGGAAAGATGCATTTACTGATCTACGATTTATGGATGCACTAATGACTGCAAAGTCAAATGACAATTGGTCTGATATAAATGGTTTTTTAACAGATACTCCAGAAGGTATTGAACTGAGTAAAAATAATCGTATTGTTACACCAGTTAAAAAATCTTCTATTAAGAAACCTTTAAATAATAAAGAAAAGACAAACAATGTAAATTCTAACTATAGATCAGAATTTCTTCCAGTCGAAAACGCTATTTCGCCACCTTTTATTGGACCAAAGATATTTACAGAAAAAGACATTGATTTAACTGAAGTATTATTTTATTTAGACAAAAAATGCGCTTTTTGCAGGCCAATGGCAAATCCGTAGAGCTAAGAATCAATCTAAGGAAGAATATAAAACCTTTTTAATGGAAAAAGCACAACCAATTTTAGATAAATGGATAAAGCGTATTAGAGAAGATAATTTACTTTCGCCTTCATTATCATATGGGTATTTTGAATGTGGAAGAGTTGGAAATACCTTACGTGTTTTTGAGAACAAACAGGATAATGTTTATTATGATTTTCAATTTCCTAGGCAGAGATCAGGAAATAGATTATGTATATCAGACTATTTTAATGATTTGGATAACGGTGTTCCATCAGACTATGTCCCAATGCAAGCGGTGACAATGGGTCATAACGCTAGCGAATTTGCTAACTCGTTATTTTTAAAGGATTCCTATACAGACTATTTATATTTTCACGGACTTGCTGTACAGCTAGCTGAAGCATTAGCAGAATGGATTCACGCAAAAATAAGAAAAGAATGTGGCTTTTCAATTCAAGAACCTAAAGAAATTAGGAGTATTCTGGCACAAAAATATAGAGGAAGTAGGTATTCATTTGGTTATCCAGCCTGCCCAAATGTTTCTGACTCGAAATATCAATTAAAATTACTACGTACAGAAGATATCCCTATTACTATGGACGAAAGTGATCAATTACATCCTGAACAAAGTACTACAGCTATAGTTGCTTTACATAGTAAGGCAAAATATTTCAGTGCATAAATTTGATTGAAATAAAGACTATGTCTTCGATATATAACTTACTTTTGTAGAAAATATATTAATAATAGGAATTAATCTCTACACAATGTTTCCATTGTTTCAATAACTTCCTGCTGAAATTCATCAAGAAGGTCTGAGTCGCTGAGGTCTACGCCTTCACCGGCTGCATTTTGAGTTAGTTCCTGGAAATGAAAAGCTCCCTCTCCATTTGCTAGAAACTCCATAGCCGAAGTCTCTCCACTCTCGCGAAATGAATCGCAAAGTGCGAGGAATGCGGCGTCTTCAGTGAACTCCCAGTCCATTAAGGAGAAATTTTCTAGAAACCTTGTAACCCCTTCCCCCCTGTATCCGTCAACCATTTGCTCGGATTTTGTGGCACCTTTTTTTTTGTACACTGTTTTTTTTTGCTCTCATATTCCTTGGAAAGCCTTTTAATATCTAGTTTTACGAGGATCACGCCTGGATTTCAAAAGTTACGAATTGAAAACGAAGTTTGTAGTCTTCTATTAATTGAAGGTCATGCAGAAAATAAAAAAATGAAAATTATTCAACTAATATCAGAAAAGCCTTAAGCAATCAAAAAAAACGTCCTTAATGAGTTGTAAGTTCACCTGCCAAGAGAGCTCTACAGGGCGTTCTGAGAGATTAGAAACTCTAGACTTGAGGTCATGGCCTCGTAGAAGCCTTATGAAGGCCGAGGAGACTAATTTTAAAGCAGATACGATTTAAGAAGGTTGAAGAGTTCTAATTAATAATAAAATCTCTATAAATTAACATTAGGTAAATGAGAATAAAATATTAATTTTAATATCTATTATTGATATATAAATATTAGTTCAAAAAAATTCCGTTTTAGAAATTGTTGCTAATAAAAGAATATTGCCGTTATATATCGAGAAAAGCGCTAAAGTAAATTTGGTTTTACCTTCTTACTAGTCGTGACCAGAGAGGTCTTTTGGAGAAAAGCACTAGAAGAGTCTACGATCGCTACTCAAAAGGGTGCCTTGATTCCTTTATCAACTCATCTTATTAAATTAACTAATTTAAAACAAATAGACTTTGAATTTAGAGAGCTTTTAACTACCTTACCAAAATATCAATATCGTAATGAAGATCAATCAAATCCATTTAAGCCTTGGGATAAGAGATTGGAGATTTCAAGAATTAATCAGACTCATGTCCTGATACTTAACAAATATCCAGTTCAGATAGGCCATATGCTTTTGATTAGTAACGAATTTAAGAAACAAAGTGATTGGTTGACAATTGCTGATTTCGAAGCTCTACGAGAAGTAGAGAAAGATACTTCTGGCCTATGGTTTTTTAATAGCTCTCCACTAGCAGGTGCTAGTCAACCTCATAGACATATACAACTTCTTAGAAGAGACCCCTATCAGGCAATTTGTCCTCGAGAGTCTTGGTATAAAGAACATTTAAACAAGCTTAATGATTCAAATGATCCCTTAAGTAATAGCTCAGCTGTTTTAGAAAGAATATATTATGAGGAACAATCTTCAGCTAACGAATTATACGATCACTACTTAGAATTGGCATCAAAGCTTTTAATCGGTTCACCCATAAATAACAAAGCTCCAACCCTCCCTTATAATCTACTAATATCGAATAAATGGATAGCTTTAATACGAAGGTCGAGAGAAGAAATACATGGATTCAATCTGAACGCACTAGGTTTTGCTGGATATATATTAATTACTAAAAATTCAAATATGAAATGGTTGATTGCTAATGGCCCTGAGAAACTGTTATCAGAGCTTGTAGAACCTATTTAGAGTTTCTTTTTATTTGAACTTCAAGCGTATCGATATTTGCTTGAATAGAAGCCAATCTTCGTTCTAGGTTGTCCCTCCAAATTTTTAGTATTTCAAGCTTCTTTAACTGAAAGCGGTTTCTCCTTGATGAAATCGTGTTAGCTTCCATTAGTTGAATTCTTTTTAAATAATAAATTTATCATGACTCATTTTCCCGTAAAACGTGGTAAAAAATAGTAGAAAAACATCCTCATAATCCACACTAATCTATTACAAGCCAAGTATAAGAAAGGCTGATATTTATATCTTTTTTCATTAAATATGGATATTTATAATGGAGAATTGTGAATTAAGTTAATAAAAACGTAATGTAAATAGTTAAAAAAAACTATTACTTAGTTAATACATTCAAAAATAAATAAAAATTAGTTTAAATCTAATTGATTAAGTATTGTCTGATGGACTAATTCCAACTATTCTAAAGTTAGATGGTATTTGGTAGTGAATCCAACAGAGGAGAGTCCTAATCGAAGAATATCTGTTGATCTACCTAGTCAACTAATTGATCGTTTTGACCAATTAAAGAAGGAATGGGGTCTTAGAGGACGAGGTGCAGTACTAAAAAGATTACTAGAGGAAATACTATTAGACAATAGCGAAGATGAGACTGAGTCTTCTATTATTGATAATGAACTAGAATTAGGATCACAATTATCTCTAGACACTAAATTATCAGAATATATTAATTCAACATCTAATTATAACGAAAGTACCGCATTAGTATTAACAGAGAAGGGAGAATTAGAAAGTAAATCAAATACACAAACCTCATTAGATGACAAGTACACGTTTTCAACTAAAAATAATGTTAGTACAAAGAAAGGAATAGATCTTCCTGGTTTTGTTAGTAAAAGAACTCAAAGTCTTCGAAAAAGTTTAGGTACTCAACCTACAGATTCATCTGAAAATGACTTTATAATGCCAAAAATTAAAAATCAATATTTAAATCAAGCATTAAATAAAGCTAAGTCCCATTGGTTATCTCTTTATGGAAATTCTCCCTCTGAAACAGTAGTGGAAGCAGCAATGCTATGGCTAGCAAAGGATATTTGGAAGCAAATTGATGGTAATGAAAATACAACCTTCACATGGACTGCAGCTAACAGAAGAGTAAAAGAATTATGTCCTGATTGGAATGGAAATACACCTACATTCGAAAATGTAATCGTAATTGCCGGAGTATTAGAAGATCCATTTGGCAGTAAATCGTTGAGCGAAAGAATACCAACATTGATCAGGCGTTTTGTAAATCGTTTTAAACGTAGTAGAAATGTCACTTCATTTGAAACACTAGAGTCAACAATGACTGTTCATGGCGCACTAAAACTTTTAGATTTACCAACACAAGCAGGTTATTCAATGACTTTAGGGAAGGTGAGGGAGGCATATAAAACCAAAGCTATGACAATTCACCCTGATGCTGGAGGTAGTACAGAAGATATGAGGAGATTAAACGAGGCTTATCAACTATTAAAAGAGTTGTACAGAAGCCCTAAGTAAGAATTTACCGTCTTAGTATAGACTTATAATAAGACCTATTTATAATCTCATGTAATACAAGTAAGACACGATATTCGATTAGGAAGTGTTTAAAAATAAAGACACTCATTAACCTAATAAGGACTAAGATTTATAAAGATAAAAGGTTGGAAATAAATTTCAAACGTATCAATCGCTTCTTGTCTATTTAATCTTAATTGGAAGTCAATATAAGACTATTAATAAGTCCCATATGCGACGATTAATACCCTTTAACTTTTGTTGATCAGGATTACTAAAAAAATCATAATTTAAAATAGAAATATAAGAGTATTTGCCTGCAACAAACATTAGAAATCCACAAATAAATCTATTGGAGATTTAATTTCTTCTGAATATTATGGCCAAAGTCTGTCCAGAGAGATCTGCAACAAGCAAAGCTATTGCAATAACTGGATATATATAACTGAGTATCTGCTATATATGCAGATACTCTAAATAAGTCTTTAAAAATATCTATCGATTAATGATGGTCATTAGTTGTAGGTTACTTCTTGCTAAAGGCCATATAAATATTCCTTTTACTAAATAGATCTCTTATCTAATAACATCTATATTTTCCGAATATAAAAATGACAAGAGAACCATAGAGAAGAGTCCAACAAGTCTCTATCTAGACAAGTGATGAGACTTATAATGAGTCTTATATGTTACTCAGTAGACAATGCTAGTTTAACTTGAAGAATTAGACAGCGTTTTCACCTTGGAATAGCAATCTATTATTAGAATTAAATATTTAAGGATTCCAACGAACATGGTTAACAATAGATTTATTTTAAAAGGAAGCACAGTTAATTTATTATCGAATATGAGATCGAATAAAATAAAAATGATCACGAATCTATATCCTATCGAATCTCCTAACTATCATATGAGTCTTAGAGTTAGTCCAGGAATGAGTCTAATATAATAAATTTGACTCATATTTCTTTTCTTTCAAAATTAAAAAATGCTATACCAAGGCCAAAAAATATGCGTTGAATGTATTGATCTATCTACCAAAGGTGACGGTATATCTTTTTATCAAGATTATCTCATTTTTACAACATTACTTTTGCCAGGTGAAACTGCAATCGTAAAATTATTGTATAAGAAGAACTCCTTTTGGTATTCAGAAATCCAATCAATCATCAATGTTTCAGATACAAGAATAACACCAAAATGTAGTGTATACCAAAAATGTGGTGGATGTACATTACAACATACAAGCTACGATGAAGAAAAGAGAGTTAAATTAAAGAATTTCAAAAATACACTCCTTAATATAGCAGGAATAGATATTCCTGAAATAGAACTTCTATCAAATAATAATTCTTTTTATTATAGAAATAGGGCAATAATTCCTTTGCAAAGGGATAATGAAAATAATATTTTGTTTGGCTATTATAGGCCTTCCTCTCATGTAATCGAGGATATCGATCATTGTCCTATTCTTGACAATAGACTTAATTCTTTGATACCAGATACAAAAAGGGTTTTAAATGAGTCAAAGATCAACTGTGATTCCAATGGTATTTTACCAAATTCTATAAGGCATATAGTACTAAGGATTGGAACAAATACTGGCCAGATACTCATAAGTTTTATTGCTAATTCATCTAATATTCTTGGATTAGACAAAGTTGCTAAATATCTTTTTTCTAAATATAATAATGTGGTCGGTGTTACTCTAAATATACAACCTTTAGCTAATAATACTATATTTGGAGATAAAACTATTACCCTTTTGGGTAGAAATTATATCGAAGATATCATATGTGGACAAGATCTTAGAATCTTCACTGACACTTTTTTTCAAATAAATACTTTAATGTCAGATATAATAATAAGCCAATTAGTGAAGTGGTATAAGTTCAATAGATTTACAGGAACAATAATAGATGCATATTCTGGTATAGGTACTATTTCAATTCCTTTAGCGGCCAATGGTTTTAACGTAGTAGGAATAGAAAGTAATACGAATTCCAGCAACCTCTCTATAACTAATTCACAAATTAATAATATAAGTAATATTAGTTTTATCAATGGAGATGTAAATAAAGTAGTAAAAAAATTATTTAGATCATCAAAAGCTTTTGTATTTGACCCTCCGAGAAAAGGATTGCAAAAAGAGTTACTTAATATTTTAATACAACACAAACCAGATTATATTGCCTATCTAAGTTGTAATCCTGCAACATTAGCTAGAGATCTAAAATGTTTAATATTAGATAATAATGTCTACACTATAGACAAAATACTAACAATAGATTTCTTTCCAAGAACATCTCATCTAGAGAGTCTTACTCTAATAAAAAAATTATGATCTTAAGTTAGCTGATAATTTCTTGTCTAGATTATCTATTATTTTATTATGTATTGGCTCGACTTCCTTATCCTGGAGTGTAGTCTTGCTCCTATATAATAATCTAAATGCCAGGCTTGTTTTATTTGCGTCTATATTGTCTCCGTTATAAACGTCTATTAATTTACAGCTTTCTAATAGCGGTTTACCTGCCTTCTTTATAACCTGCTCTACATCTTGCACTGTATATTTTTTATCGATAACTATAGCAATATCCCTTTCTAAAGCAGGTACAGTTATAAATTGCTTGAAGTTTGGAATTAATTTATTTTTTCTAATAGATGCTCTTAATATTTCGGGTAATCTTAAATCAAATATGTAGGTTTGCTCTGGAAGTTCGTTACTTTGAGTATATTTAGGATGAAGTTGGCCAAATGTTCCTATATCCTTACCTTCTAGATGTAATTTAGCAGATCTACCAGGATGAAGTATTTCTGAATCAGTATATGGTTTGTCTACAATATCAAGCCTTAAACTATCCAAACAAGCCTTAAGTAGTCCTCTGGCTTGATAATAATCGAGATAATTATCTTTGCCAGAGAGCTTCCATCGATCTAGGGTTCTTTCACCACATATGATGCCAGACAACTTTTCCTCTTCTTCAATGTTTTCATTTACTTGATGATATACACTTCCTATTTCGAAAATCCAGCATCCTCTGTTACCGGTTTTTAGATTTCTTTTACAGATTCTAATATGCTCGTTTGTCAAGCTTTTTCTTAGGTAGCCTGTATCAGCTAATAGTGGATTGCTAATTGAAATTTGATTTCGACTTTCTTCTTTTGCTACAAGCGAATATGTAGTTACCTCCTGTAATCCTTTTGTTGCTAACGCTTTACGCAATTGTCGCTCTGAAGCTTGTTGATTGTTCAAACCACCTGGTTTTATAGGATCTGGCAAATTTGCTTGAAAATTGTCATATCCAATTAATCTTGCTATTTCTTCTATTAAATCTACTTCTCTTAGAAGATCTAATTTTCTCTGAGCTGGTACTGATACATTCCAACCTAAAGAATTCTTTCTAAGGCAACAACCCAAAGACATTAGTATATTTTCAACAATTATATCAGGAATAGAATTGTTCTTTCTCTTTATTTCCTCAGGTTTGTCTATATTTGAGAAATTGAAATCGGATCTTAGTGGTCCAAGCAAACCTTCAATAGAATCTCGTGTTAGTGATATTTCTACCGAGTCTATTATTTTACCCTCAATTTTCCAACAACCAACCTCCCTGGAATCGAATGATTCTGATAATAATTCGCTGGCTCTATTTGCGGCACTAATTGAAAGTTCAATAGCAATGCCTTTTTCGAACCTGCTACTCGCTTCTGTCCTAATACCCACTTCTCTTGATGAATTACGCACACGTTTTTGTTTGAATACTGCTGTTTCTAACCAAATTCTTTTAGTATCTTTGTCCACAGAAGTATTTTTAGAGCCAATTACACCAGCTATAGCTATTATCTCATCATTGCATGTAATAACCTGAACATCTGGTGTTAGTGATATTTTTTTCTCATCTAAACTAAAAAATATTTCTTCATTTCTAGCCATTCTTACACCAAAATCTTCAGGAAATATTTTCTTATTACATAGTTTCTCTAAAGAGTCTGCATCAAATGCATGAAGAGGTTGACCCATTTCAATCATTGTATAGTTAGTAATATCAACTACTGCATTTGTACTATTTATACCGCAATTATTTAGTCTATTCCTAATATACTTTGGAGATTCTTTTGCACCATCTAGCCCTTCTATTAATTTTAAACTATACAGACCTCCTTCGTTTATAAGATTCTCCGAAGTGTTTGATTTTTCAATTTGTTTATATGAAGGTTCTGTTGATAAACTTAAACCTTTAAAGTTACTATTAAGTAAAGCAGATACTTCTCTAGCTATTCCCATAACTGACATTCCATCGGGTCTATTTGCTGTAATAGCTAATTCTAAAACCGTGTCATTAAGTCCAAATAATTCATCAACTGGTTGGCCTATAGATGGTAATTCATTAGATATTTCTTCTAGAACTGCTATTCCATTTGACTTGTTTGCTAATCCTATCTCCTCTAACGAACAAATCATTCCTTGACTATCTATACCTCTAAGTTGACTTGCTTTTATTCTCAGGTCTTTTGCGGGTAGATAGGTTCCAACAGTTGCTACTGGTACAAATATGCCATTTTTTACGTTAGAAGCACCACATACTATTTGAAGTTCTTTGTCTATTCCAACATCAACCTTACAAACGCTTAATTTATTTGCGTTTGGATGTGATTCCACAGAAAGAATCTTGCCTACAACTACACCTTTAGCCTGTTTGGACAAATCTTGAATATCTTCAACTTCGAAACCAGCCATTGAAAGGCTTTGTGCGAGATCATCAACTGAACAGTTAATATCCACAAATTCCTTTAGCCAATCTAGGGAGACCTTCATAGTTTCTTGAAATAGTTCTAGATACTAGGAAGAAGAGTGTTTTTTTGCTATATCTGTCCACTACGAAAGTATTTTCTGAACCTAACGTAGGTCCTACTGCTTTGAATTGTTCGTAAATCAGACGAGTGGGAGGTGCTCAGTGATAACCTAGAAACCAATGATTAAGAGTCAACACCCTCAAACTATCTGCTGGAGTATCCTGAAACACAGCTGATATAAACTATCTTGGTACTTGAGAGCCATAGTAGCTAGGAAAATAAAAATTCTCCTATACGGCCACTACTCAGCTCCTGATACGAAGAATAGTAAAACACCCACTAATTCAGTGGATTGATCTAACCAAAAAATTAAATGTCAAACTCTTTCTTCAAAAAACGGCTTTCTCCAATTAAACCAGGTGATCCTATTGATTATAAGGATGTTGATCTACTGAAGAAATTCATAACAGATAGAGGGAAGATCCTTCCAAGAAGACTCACAGGATTAACAGCTAAACAGCAGAGAGACCTCACAAGCGCTGTCAAAAGGGCAAGAATCGTAGCGCTACTACCATTCATAAACCCGGAAGGTTAACCATCAATTATTTATTATAAATAACCACTAAAGGTGCTTGAATATCATATTAAAAATGATAATTCTAATAGATTAGTTCACCAAAATGAACAATTAGCTTTAGAGGAGTCAGAAATACTATCAAATAAATTCAGATATTTAAATCAGGAGAAAAGAACCGATCTAACCAACTTAGCAACATACGCTATAGACGATGAAGGATCAGAAGAAATTGATGATGCTTTATCTATTGAAGAGAGAACATCAACTAAAATAATTTGGATACATATAGCCAACCCAACATCCATAGTATCTTTAGAGGGATATATTTCTAAATCTGCAGAGTCAAGAGGTTCTTCAATTTACCTAATAGATAATACAATTAGTATGTTTCCAAAAAATTTAATCAAAAATATTTTAAGTCTCGATTCTTCTAAGATTGTACCTGCATTAAGCGTTGGAGTTGAAATAAGCAATCTTGGAGAAATCCAAAGACAAATAATTACTCTAAGCTGGATAAAGTTGAAATATAAACTGACATATCAAGAAGCTGATGAACTTATAGACTACGCTCCTAAAGAGGAGAAGGATTTAGAAAAAATTAATGCTGAGTTAACGAGGAGAAGAAATTATAGAAATTCGAATGGAGCTTTTTCCTATAACAATGATAGGGGAAAAATATATTTAAAAAATGGATTACCAGATATAAAGATATTAGAGAACAATACTGCAAGGATAATGGTTAGTGAAGGTATGATTACATTTGGAAGTGTGATAGCAGATTATGGTTATATAAATAAAGTACCATTGCCATATAGAAGTCAATATACAGCCAATTATAATAAATCGAATATAGACCATTATTATAAAAGTTCTATATCAGAAATCCTATCTATTCAGTCACTACCTAAAACTATTGTGTCTGTAGTACCAAGGCCTCATCTTGGATTAGGTCTCAAAAGATATGTTCAGGCTACTTCACCTCTAAGAAGATATTTAGACTTCATCGTTCATTATCAAGTAATATCTAGCCTATTCAGTGAAAATAATATAATAGATAATGATAGTCTTAAAGATATTATTAATTTTAATACAAGAAAAAATATTAGCAATACAAACATTACTAGGGAAAATGAATTATATTGGCGAAACATCTTCTTTTCTAAAGTCTATAAAGGAATATTTAAAGTTTATTATTTGAAAACGCTATCGTCTAAAGATTTACTATATCTTTTTTATTTTAAAGTATTAGAAAACTCAGTACCTTTAGTATTAAGAAAAAAGATATCTCTAAACCTAGGACAAGAATTGATTGTACATTTTCTCTATATAAATGAAGAAGACAATCCTGTATTTGAAATAAATAAGATCTAGTATGTAGATTTAATATTCTTTATACCTAGATTTTACAGTAGATCGATATTGAATTTGTATAGTATAATATGAATTCACTGAGAATTCAACTCTATTCTGATGTGAATTAATGAACTATACCCTTACTACACCACTCTTCTATGTTAATGACAAGCCACATCTAGGGAGTGCCTATACGACAGTAGCTTGTGATGCTATGGCTATATTTCATAGATTAATGGGTGACAATGTAATATTCATTACTGGTGTAGATGAGCACGGTCAAAAAATTGAAAGAACTGCAAATATGAATGGTATCGAGCCAAAGGATCATTGTGAAGCTATAAGTAAGAAGTATATTGATCTATGGAATAAATATGAAATTTCATATGATAGCTTTGTACGTACATCAAGCTCTTCACATATTCAACTAGTAGAGGAATTTTATGAAAGGGTAAAGAAATCAGGAGATATATATTTAGGAAGACAGCAAGGTTGGTATTGTGTAGGATGCGAAGAATACAAAGATAATAACAATAAAGACAAAGCTTATTTTTGTGATACTCACCAACGAGAATGTGAGTGGAGAGACGAAGAAAACCTATTCTTTAAATTATCAAAATATCAAAAACAAATCGAAGACTTATGTAATAAACCTAATTTTATAAATCCCAAATCTAGACAAAGAGAAATAGTTAACTTTGTCTCTAATGGACTTAAGGATTTTTCAATCTCAAGAATAGATATTGATTGGGGAATACCAGTACCTGATTACCCTGGACATACATTTTACGTATGGTTTGATGCTCTTTTGGGATATCTGTCAGCTATAACACAATACAAAGATACTAAACTTGATAACTTATTAGAGGATGGATGGCCAGCAGATGTGCACTTTATAGGAAAAGATATACTTAGATTTCACGCGATATATTGGCCAGCTATGTTAATTTCAGCTGGTTTAGATATCCCAAAAAAGGTATTTGGCCATGGTTTTTTAACTAGAGAAGGGCAAAAAATGGGTAAATCATTAGGCAATGTTTTAGACCCTGTAGATTTAAGTAATAATTATTCTAATGATGCTGTTAGATGGTATTTACTAAAGGATTTCCAATTTGGTAACGATGGCGACTTTCAAGAGAAGAGATTTGTTGAGATAATAAATAATGATCTTGCAAATACAATAGGAAATCTTCTCAACAGAACGAGTTCAATGTCAAGGAAATGGTTTAAGGATTCAGTGCCAAAAATAAATAGAAAAAAAATAGAATCACACTATTTAAAAGAAAAGTCTAAACAAGCAACCTTAGCTTTTAAAGAACACATGAATAACATAGAGATAAAACAGGCATGTGAGTCCGTTTTGAGCCTCGCTATAGCCACTAATACTTACCTTAATGATAAAGCTCCTTGGAAGCTTATCAAGGAACAATCAAATTTAGAAGAAGTTTCAAGTGATATATTTTGCGTTTTAGAAACTATAAGAATAATAGGTTTATTATTAATCCCAATAGTACCAAAGCTTAGTTCAGAGATATTAACTCAATTAAATTACAATATCAATAAGGCTGATTGGATTAAACAACTGGAATGGGGAAATTTGAAATCTGGATCTAAATTACCAGAACCAAATCCAATCATAACAAGATTGGAATACGAACAACCATGAAAATCATTATAACTCTAAAATATTTATTTTGGTTTAATTTGTTTTTATTAACAAGCAGCTGTAGCAATCTATCTGTTATTAATAATCGAAGTAATAATCAATTTGAATTCTCTTCATTAGATCTACAACAAACTGATAATGACGGTGACAGAACATGGGATATAAAGAGTCCTGAAGCTAGATACGATAATTCACGTGGAATTATACGTTCACTTACAAATACGGGCATTATTTATACTAATAACAATCCTGACTTATATTTCAGATCAGATCAATCTACAATAGTCAATGACGGCGAGATTTTCTTACTAGAAGGAAATGTTGTTTTTAATAAACTAGACGATCAAAATTCTACAATTAAAGGAGATATAGTAAGATGGAACAACAAGAAAAAAATATTAGTGATTGATTCAAATCCGAAAGGAGTTATAAATAATTCAAAGATTACATCAGAAAAGGCAATTTTAAATAATAATAACGATCAACTATACTTTAAAGGTAATACCAATATAACTAGATCATCTGAAACAATTGACAAGAGAAATATCTCAATCACTAGTATATCATTCCTAAATGGTTACTGGAATTTGGAAACAGGTTCAATCTATGCAGATGGACCTGTATCTGCTTACCAAACTTTACTAAATGATCAGGACAATAAGAATATTATGACTGGTAAATCAGTTAGCGGAAATTTTAAATATGGCAATATAGACATCAACGATTGCTTTTTTAAAAATAGAAGCAGGTCTACTACCTCAGAAAAATGCTCCCTACTCTCCAAAAGATATTTTAATAATATTAAAACGAAATTAGATACAATAACTGATCCTTCAACTAAGAGATTTTCTTATATTTTTTCAGAAAATGAAAGTACATCGAGAGAAAAACTGATTTTTTCTTCAAGTAACAAAAGAGTAAAAACAATCTTAGAAATTCTCAACTAAATTTCTTATTCAATAATTCTATTAGCCGATTTGCCCAACCTGATAACCATATTTCATCTGATTTAGTAAAACATCTCTCATTCCATCCTCCAACTACAATATAACCACTTTCTTTAAGAGGATATATTAATACTGCTGGAAGGTTTTTTGCTAAACCTTCAAATTCAATCTTATCAGGGTAGAATTTTGTATTTACTAGAGAAATAAGTTTATTCTTTTGAGTTGCTCTATTGCAGGTAGGGCCTGGTACAAATTTGTTATTAGAAATTATTCCCCTTTTAATTAGTTCATTACCTTCCCAATAAACAACTATTGAACAGGCTGCTGTTGCTGTTAAAAAAAGTTGTGTGCCCCAACCCAACTCATATTTAATATCCACATTGATATCTTCAATTATTACTAATCCTTCTTTGCCTCCTACTAATGATTTGTTTTTATTCAAAGGTTTAAATTCTTCCCATAAGAACGAAATAAGTATCAGTCCAACACCAGAAACTGAAGCTAAAACCTCGGCTCTCAAGAGTTCGGAAGTAATTGCTGGAGAGTAAATAACATTAATAAGTGATAGTAAAATAATTAGTATTCCAAAAGTTAATACAATCTTTGATGCTTTGTACATCTATTCCTTCTGTTCATTACTAATTTAACTATTATATAGCAGTTGAGGAAGAAACGAGTATCCTTTTCTCATATTCTTTAGCTTTGTTAAAAACAAGTTTATATCATTAGTTAGTTTATTATAATAATAACATTAAATTAAGAGAATTCATGATTAGTGCTAGAAAAGGCTTAACTCTAGTAAGTGGGCCCTGCAAAGGAGGAAAAAGTAAGTGGGCTGAATCACTATTAATTAATCAAAAAAATGTTTTATATGTAGCTACTTCAGAAATATTCGAAGAGGATAAACGTTGGGAGGATAGAATTTCTATTCATAGAAAACGAAGGCCAACTAATTGGAACCTAGCAGAAGTCAACTCTAATCTTGATAATCTTATTAAACAATCTGAAAGCAGCCAAAGTATTTTAATTGATTCTATTGGAGGATTAGTATCTTCACATATTAACCAGCCAGATAAAGATTGGGAGTTAATAATGGATCGATTTTTAAGCTCACTAAAAAACATAGATAAGGTAATTGTAGCTGTGACAGAGGAATGTGGATGGGGAGTAGTACCAACTACAGTCGTAGGTAATCTATTTAGAGATAGATTAGGATATATATCTCAGGAATTGGATCTTCTATCCATTGATACTTGGCTAGTTATCCAGGGAAGAGCTTTAAATTTGAAAGAGATATCGATAAAAGTGAGTTAGAGCAAGTGGAAATCATACCAAATTTACGAATAGCGCTATTTGAACCTCGGATTCCTCAGAATACAGGTAATATAGCTCGCACATGTGCGGCATTCAATTTATCATTAGACCTAATACAACCATTAGGTTTTAGTCTTGAAGATCGTTATTTAAAGCGAGCTGGATTAGATTATTGGAAGTATTTAGATATTAGTACATATAGTAACTTCGATGAGTATCATAGATTATTCTCTGGAAAACACCGTTTCATATCTACTAGCAAAGTCGGTAAAAATTTTTTAGGAAAATTTAATTTTCAAAATAATGACATAATTATTTTCGGTCGTGAAGATAACGGTTTACCAAACAGGATTAAAGATATAAGTGATGAGTTAATTACTATTCCTATGCCGGGAGGTACAAACGATTTGGATAATTTAGGAGTAAGAAGTCTAAATTTATCTGTATCAGTAGGTATAATAACTTTTCAGGCTACTAATCAACTAGGATTGTCAATTTAACCTTTTTAATATTATATCTTCGTTTAAAGTCTCTTGGCGTTATACTATAAAGCTAACTAATAGGCTCGGTAGCTCAGCCGGTTAGAGCGCGGGATTCATAACCCCGAGGTCGGGAGTTCAAGTCTCCCCCGAGCCATTTTTTTTAAATAGATTCGCATTCTCAATTATTCCTAATTGAGTCTGTCCTTAGTGTTTGGATAAAAATTGGAGTATTCCCTCTCAATAAAAGTTGTTTCTTTTGAAACTGGTCGATTTGATGGAGGCCTAGATACCTTTTGGACTATTCCTTTGTGATGCCTTGCCTGAGACTTTAAAGTCCTGGTAACAGGATCTCTATCTAGTGGTTTATCCTTTAATTCAGCCCTTGACTGATTTAAAAGTTTAAAATGCCCTGTGTTGCAGAACTTCTTAAGAACCTCAGGGTCCCAATTCATGCTATTTCCAAAAAACTTTGATACTCACACTATAAACCATATTAACTAGAGATTTTAGTGCAAAGGTTAAGCAAGATCTTTATTTTTAAATCAATCGAGACATCTTGCCCAGAAAATAGCTACTATTCCAAAAGTTTTTACTAAACCTCTAATTAGAGACTCATGACCGAAAACGGCAATTTGAGAGTTGGCCAACTAGCTCCAGATTTCACAGCCACAGCTGTTATTGACCAAGAATTCAAGGAAATCAGCCTCTCCGAATATAGAGGGAAATATGTAGTCCTCTATTTCTATCCTCTGGATTTTACTTTTGTTTGTCCAACAGAAATTACTGCTTTTAGTGATAGATATAATGAATTCTCGAGTAAAAATACAGAAGTAATCGGTGTTTCTGTAGATAGCCAATTTAGCCATTTGGCTTGGATCCAAACTCCTAGAAATCAAGGAGGTATCGGAGATATAAATTACCCACTTGTAGCTGATATAAAAAAGGAAATTTCTGCAGGATATAATGTACTAGACCCTTCTGAGGGTATAGCCTTAAGAGGTCTATTTATTATAGATCCTTCAGGAGTAATAATGCATTCAACAATTAACAATCTACCAGTTGGAAGAAATGTAGATGAAACTCTTAGAGTCCTACAAGCCTTCCAATATGTTCAAGCAAATCCTGATGAGGTTTGTCCTGCTAACTGGACACCTGGCGAAAAGACAATGAAACCAGATCCAGTAGGAAGTAAAGAATATTTTAGCTCTATAGACTAAAATATAATAAATTAATACGTACTTAAATCATTTTTTGATTTAAGTACTATTTTTTTGTCTTGCTTTCAGCTAATAATGAAGATAATGCTTCGGAAAGTGTTGCTTCCATTGAGATTCTTTTCCCGTCACTTACTACTACTCTAGTAAGAGTAGGAACTCCTCCTTGGGTGGCTTTTAAGTACACTGGTTCTACATATATCAATGATTTGCCTAACGGTAAAACTAGAAGATTGCCTTGTATTACTTCTGATCCAGCACGATCCCATAAACTAAACTGTTGACTAATAAATGGATCCTGATTTATTAGGGCTTGAATTTGTTCAGGGCCGAAAATAGTTGTTTGGCCAGGGAACCTTAAAAGTACCAATTCACCATAATTCTTACCATCACTTCTAGCTGCCAACCAAGCGGATAGATTAGGACGAGCTAATGGTGTAAGAGGTTGTAAAAGCAGAAACTCAGTTTCGGAATTAGGACCTAATTGGGCTGTTACGTGATAAGGCTTAACTGGAATTTGCTTTTTTCCATAAAGCTCCTTGGGAACTTGCCATAAATCATCACCATTATAAAAAGTTCTTATATCTGTTACATGGTAACGAAGTAATTGCTTCACTTGATATTCAAATAGATCTGTTGGTACTTTTAAATGTTCTCTTAGTGAAGAAGGCATATCTTCAAGCTTTTTAAACAATTTTGGAAATATTGTTTGCCAACCAATAATTATTGGGTCTTGTGGTTCAGAAACATATAAATTCAAATTACCATTATATGTATCAACAATTATTTTTACTGAATTTCTTATATACCTAACTGAATTATCTTTCGATAATCTTTCAGCATAGGGATATGTTTTAGATAATGTATAACCTTCTACTATCCAATATAAATGCTGATTGGGATAGTATCCCTCTTTTCCTTGATTTACTTTAGTAGTAACAAGATATGGTTCACCTAGTAAATTAATAAATGGTGCTAACTTTAAAATACGTTGTTTGATATCTCTTTTAAACAAAATCTTTGAATGCTTTGTCAATGCTCCAGTATTCAATAAGCGAGGTTCGAGAAAATAAAAGGAAGCTGATATCCTTTCAAGTAAATTACTTATTGGAACACCACCATTACCATCGTAGTGTTTAAAAATATTTTGGTCTCCCTTGGGATAGTCAAACTCTTCAATAACAGAAGGAGCTATAGCATATGGTGTATTTAAGGTTCCATAGTAAATTGCATCATTTCCAATTGGAATTAGCTTTTGCACACTAGATTTTGTAATTCCTAACAACTTACTTCCATTTATTTTAGTAGAGGCACCTAAATCCTTTATAAAATATTCAGGTAAACCATCAGCACCTTTAGTATTTACAGGGCTTATAGTAAAACCATATCCATGAGTAAATACAAAATGCTTATTTAGCCAGGTTCTAGAGCTAATAGGAAGACCATCTTGATCTAATTCTCGAGCTGTGATAATTACCTGTTGTCTTTCATTACTATCAGCCTTCAACTGATATCTATCAACCGCTGTATTTGAAAATCTATAAAATACTTTGAATTGTTGAAGTTGTCTGTTAGTAGCTAATAATGGTTGACTGTCCCATAGTCTTACGTTCCTTAATGAGCTTCTACCTTTTTCTATATCCTCAGATGTAAGCATATTTTCTGGATTAATTAGACGTGTTTTAATTGAATCGAGCATGAATGCCTTTCTAGTTGCATTGATAGCCCTTTCTAAATAAACCTTTTCTAATATAAGTTCTCTAGGCTTTACAAATAACCACTGTAATAATGGGGCGAATATAAATTCCGAAATTAAGGCTAATAATGAACTTATTACTAACAACTTTCTAACTAATCTTCGTTTAGAATCATTTGTAAATGGAATAAGAAGTAATGCTGAAAGAAAAAGCGCTATAGAGGAATATGTTCTCAAAGGAATATTGAAGTTTACATCTAACCATCCAGCTCCTGGAAATTGTCCTGATACATTCCATAAAAAATGGTGCCTAGAAAGCCATAATAAAGATGATCCTACAAAGGTAATTAGAGCAAAGATAGGACTTAGTATTATCTTCTCTTTTCTAGTAAGAGTAGGCGAACTCCAATCTGTAAAGTTAGGATTTTTAATCAACTTATTCCATATTGAGGTTGATGCTGTAAGAGAGAGAATTGCCAGAATTAGGACCAATCCAAATGATAACGCTGGATATCTAGCTAGTCCAAAACTTATGTCGGAATCATATAGAGATTCTTTTACTCCAGTGTCTGGAATAGAAAAAGCTAGTGACCAAAGTCCCCATCTTCTAACTGATATAAATATAAAAAGTAAACTGCCTATTGTCTGAACAATTGTAGAGCCCCTTGGGAGTGTTAGCGTTATGGATGTAAAGACTATAATAGAAATTAATTGTAGAATATTTCTAGATGTTCTTGCTGGGTCATCAATCGACAATAAATTTTGATTAAATGGGTCCAAGATAGAGATATAACTAACACTAAACAAAAACCAAACAATAAGTGTAATTGAGACTAAACAAACAAGAAGTGAAATTCCATATACTAGTCCAGATATTCTAGGTACATTACTATTCTTCGTTGAAATCTCTTTAGCCCACTTAGATTGCCAGAGTAAACAAATGATTGAGATCAATCCAGTAACTATTAAAACCTTGAATTGTAGAATTAGAGTTTTAAGGTAGGTATCTTGTTGTGTAAACTGTCTATACCAAAGCCAATCAATATGTAATCTTGATCCTAATACTAAAAAGATAAAGAACAGTAAAAAGTATAGAATATAGTTTTTTCGATAAAACAAATTTTTGAGCACTGAATTAGTCATGATAAATTAGTAATTAATTAGCTTTTCTTGATTGAAGGCCGGCTAATTGTAAAAAACGATCTCCGTCTATTGTTTCTTCTTCAATAAGAGTATCAACCAACTTATCCATTAGTTTTCTTTTATCTTTTAAAATATTAATTGCCTTATTCATTGATTCAATTGCTATTTTTCTTATATTATTGTCAATAACTGTTCCTGTAGAATCAGCGTACTTCTTATTCTTGCTCAACATATTAGAACCAATAAATATGTCTCTATTTTCAAATTCAAGAGCGATTGGACCTAAACTAGAGAAGCCAAACCTTGTTACCATTTCACGAGCTAATCGGGATACATTTTCAAAGTCACCACTAGCCCCTTGAGTGATTTCATCCTTACCAAAAACGATCAATTCCGCGGCTCTCCCCCCCATTGAGACTATAATATTTGCAGAAAGATAAGCTTTAGTTATTAACCCACTATCTAAATTTTCTTCATTGGGATGAAACCTTGTATAACCTCCTAATCCTCCTCCCTTTGGAATCAATGAAATTTTATCAACCTTGTCAGCATAAGGAGTATAAGCAGCAACTAATGCATGTCCAACTTCGTGATATGCAATCAATCGCTTTTTTGAACAATCTTGCAAAGGTTTTACACTTAGCCCCATTGTAATTCTCTCTAAAGCTAATTCAATTTGACTATTATTTACTAGTTTCTTGTTCTCTCTTGCAGTTAATATAGCTGCCTCATTTAATAGGTTAGACAAATCTGCTCCGGAAAATCCTGGTGTTTTTACGGCCCAATTCTTAAAGCATACGTCTTTCGATAATGGCTTTGATCTTGCATGTACAGATAAAATCTTCTCTCTACTTAATCTATCTGGTAAAGAAACATCTATTCTTCTGTCAAATCTACCAGGTCTAGTCAAGGCGGAGTCAAGTATATCTTGTCGATTTGTAGCAGCAATTACAATTATTCCAGCGTTATCCGCGAAGCCGTCCATCTCAGTAAGTAATTGATTTAATGTTTGCTCTCTTTCGTCATTACCTCCTCCAATTCCGCTTCCACGTTGTCGACCAACAGAATCTATTTCATCTATAAAAATTATGCATGGTGCCTTTTCCTTAGCTTTTTTGAATAAATCTCTAACTCGACTCGCTCCTACACCTACAAACAATTCAACAAATTCTGATGCTGCTATAGAAAAAAAAGGGACAGAAGCTTCACCAGCTATGGCTTTTGCTAATAGTGTCTTGCCAGTTCCTGGTGGACCTTGTAAAAGATATCCTCTTGGAATTTTTGCTCCAAGCTTTAAAACTTTTTCAGGTTTTTTCAGAAATGTAACTATTTCCTCTAGTTCCTCTTTAGCTTCATTAATTCCTGCCACATCATCAAATGTTACATCTACAATTTCCGAAGGTGATGTCCTAGCTGAACTCTTTCCAAAACTCATTGTTCTATTAGCCAAGTTAGCGGCTCGCTTTAATATAAACAATAATCCTAAAAACAAGATAAATATAAAGCCTATATTCGCTGTCATACCAGCCAATGCAGCTTCTGATCGATAATCTATTACAGTTAACTTAGTACCTGACTCTTTTATAGCATTGAGTATATATTGATCATTATATAATACTGGAACCTTCACAGTTGTACCATTTAAATACAGTACTTCAGCCTCTCTTCTCTGTGGATTCAACCTAATTAAATCAACTTCGCCTGTCGAAATATTCTTCAACAGTTCACTATAACTAGTTGTTCGTGATTGAGACATTCAGATCAGTGGAGGGTTTGTGGGTTATTCTCCCGTTAAGGGTTACAAGTATTTAAAGCGACAATTGGAATAATGGAAGTGTGTAATTTTCAAATATCTTAGTTCCTATAATTTGACGCAATGGCTCATTAGGAGGGAAAATAAATGTAGGTTCATTCGAAATAAATGGCAGTACCAAAGAAAAAGACCTCAAAAGGCAAACGTAATCAACGTCATGCCGTCTGGAAATCCAAAGCTCAGGTAGCTGCTCAGAGAGCGTTGTCTCTGGGAAAATCTGTTCTAAGTGGCAGAGCTCAAGGATTTGTTTATCCAATGGATGAAACTGAAGATAGCGAAGATTGAAATTATCTTAAGGTTTAATATCTTTATATCAGGTGCTGCCTTTTATCTAATGTACTGACTATGAGCCAAGTTTAAAAGCTTCAAGTATAAGAGCATAAGTAATACCAATTCTTAAGTTATCAATACTTATCCAAAAATATACCATCTTAATTGTATTTCTAGGTCGAATTCTTATAAGTATTTCAATCATAAAAACAAGAATTAGAACTACCAATGCCCTTTTACCAATTTCCTCAAGGAAGTATACTGTTACATTGCTTCCTATAAAGAATCCGAGAAGCAACGATATTATACTAATACTTCTTTTTCTCCAAGACCCTGTTAATAAGCCTCCTAGGTTACGGCCTAAATAAGTTTCGAATTTTTGTAATCTAGTTTTTTGCATATTCATCCAATTTTATAAAAGCAGAGAATTAAGATAACTAATACTTACCATTTTATTATGTACAGGAGTTCCTTTCATTACAACACTAGTATTTGTTTCATCTCCAAGATGGTTTACTATAGCTTTTGCTTGAGAATATAGTGATAAATCGTTAGTATCGTAGTCAGTTAGTGTTATTAAACACTTTAGATTTGCTCCAACAGCTGATTGGAGTCCTACTAATGAATCTTCTATGACAATTACGTTACTTGGATCTAGTTTACTTGATTTTAAAGCCTTTAAGTAACATTCAGAGTTTGGTTTTTTATATTTTACATCTTCATGAGCTACAACACCTTTAAAATTATTTTTAATGCTTTTAGGTAAGTTAGCAAGAAGTGCTTGAACAGCGACATTACTACTAGTAGTAACTATCCATTGCTGAATTCCATTTTGATGGAGTTCATTGAATACTCTCTCTACACCTATTCTTAATTTTATTAAATCAGATCCCAGCAATTGTTTATAATATTTTTGTTTAATAACATGTATTTCATTTAGGTAGGAATCATCAAGATTCATATTTTGCATATTTGAATATTGTTTTATTCTATTTACTCCGCCTGGATAATTTAGCAACTTAGCATAAGTAGATCTGTTCCAATACCAATTTATACCTACTTTATTAAATGAATAATTAAATGATACTCGATGCCCTTCCATTTCTGTATCTGCTAGAGTACCATCAACATCCCAAAATACTCCTTTCAAAGTCGTCATTGGTTATAAAGTTCCATGTTTGAATAGCTAAACAAGCGTAAATTTCGAATTTAAAGAAATTGAACCACTTGCTTCACTCTAATAATTGGACTTTACCAATCTATGTCTCAGAAAAGCCATTAAAAGATTTAGATTTTCCAAAGGCTATCAAAGTAGTTCTTGCTAGACGCGGACTTAATGATGTCTCATCGGCTCTTGAATTTCTTGACCCGCCTTCTCTCCCAGACCCCAAAGATCATTTCCCAGATCTATTAAAAGCAGTTAAAAGATTAAAAGAAGCTTGTATTAAGAACCAAAAAATAGCCATTTGTGGAGATTATGACGCCGATGGAATGACAAGTACAGCTTTGCTTATGACAACTTTAAATTCATTAGGAGCTATCTCAATATCTTCGATCCCTAATCGACTTCAAGATGGATACGGATTAAATAAAAAAATGATAAAAGAGCTAAATGAACAAAATATAAAATTAATAGTAACTGTAGACAACGGAGTAAGCGCTTATGAAGCTTTAGAAGAAGCAAATAGACTAAAAATAGATGTAATAATTACAGATCATCACTTATTAGATTTAGAAAAGTTATCCTCATTCGCCCTAATCCATCCTGATACTACACCTATTAATTCTCCCTACAGACAATTAGCTGGAGTTGGATTGGCATATGTCTTGGCAGAGTGTATTTCTAATCAATTTAACAATTATATAGCCAGCCAAATAGCAGCGGATCTATTTTGTATCGGAACTGTTGCAGATATGGCTCCACTTATAGGAGCAAATAGATATTTGATAAAAAAGAATATAAGTAAAATGTATAGTACTAAAAATAAGGGACTTCAATCTCTAATAAGGCTATCTGGAATAACGAAAGGTTTTATCACAACAGAAGATATAGGATTCTCAATATCTCCAAAGCTAAACGCTGTAGGAAGAATAGGAGATCCTGATATAATTGTTAATCTTTTAACAGAAACTAACGAAGGTAAAGCCATTGAATTAGCTAAGCAGTGTGAAAATACAAATAAAAATAGAAGAGAAATTTGCGAAGGAATTGAGGCTGAGGCGATAGCATTATTGGAATGCGACACAGAGTATATTCAGCCTTTTCTACTACTTGCTCAAAGTCATTGGCATCAAGGTGTAATTGGAATAATAGCTTCAAGATTAATGGAAAGATATAAAAGACCGACTGCTATTCTTACTGCAGATGGAAATGGCTTGTTTCGAGCATCAGCAAGATCTCCTGATGGCTTTAATATATACGATGCATTAGAAGCCAACGCACATTTATTAGAAAAGTTTGGAGGTCATGCCTCTGCTGCCGGTTTTACTATAAAGCCTCATAATATAACATTTCTTCAGGATCTCTTAAATAAAAGTGTAGAAAAAAGCAAAGATTCTATCATTAATTCACTATCAATAAAACCTGAATCTCATATTACGTTTGAAAATATAAATGCTGGTTTTTGGAAATATTTAACAAAGTTGGAGCCATTCGGGATTGGAAACCCGAGGCCCTTATTTTGGACAAGGAGATGTGAAGTTATTTCAAAAAAGATCCTAAAAGGAAAGTATCTAAAACTTTTACTAAAAAACAATGAAGTAACTATTACAGCGATTCAATGGAAGCCAGATTTAAATTTCACAATACCGAAATATATTGATATAGCTTTTTATCTGTCTATGTCTTATTGGAATAACAAAGAAGAAATCCAACTTGAATTGAAAGCGATTAAATCATTTCAGGAAAAAGTTAATATCTATAAACAAAAAAGAAAATACATATGCTATACAAAAGCTCAGGAACTAATAATAGAAAATGAAAAAGGGGAAATGATAAAGGGCAATAAAATAATATTATCTAATGGAGGAATAAGGAAAAGTGCATCTACTAATAAATATATACAAGATCTAATATATGATGCAAAAATATCATTGGGGTTAATACATTAAAGACATAATATAATTATTTATTTGAATACTAATACTAAAAAACCGAGATTCAGATAAATAAGTCTGAATCTCGGTTTTTTAATTTTTTCCTATCTTTATGGAGCTGTTACATAAAAGAATGCTGCTGCTGCTGCTCCAACTATGAACATTGGTAGACCGACGAGCAGGTGAGAGCTACTAAAGCCTAATCCTCTAGATCGCAAGATAAAATAGCCTGCTCCTACTGCACCTGCAGCAAGTGGAATGGCTGCATGAAGGATTCCTGCCACTGCATGGTAATCGAAGGAAGAGGTCCCAAAAACAATGTTCATCCGTAAAGGTTTTTTTCTTACCGCACTAAATTATCTCAGCAAAACTAGCGAAGGAGCATCAAAAAGGCCATGCTGCCTAATATCTTCATCTAATTGGTTAAAAATTTTGGTTTTATTATCACTTGTCTCTGCTTTAGAAGCTTGGAATGTCAATACATACTTCGGCAAAACCCTATAAAACCGAGATTTTTGACTAAATGCCTTTGTATTTGGATGCAATCGCTTGAGAAATACATGAATCAAAAAAATTTTAAGATCAAGCCTCCTTTGAATGGATTTTCAAGGAATCGAAGTAACCAATTAGACGGTTTGACTAGATCCTGGCCTATTTTGTGAATTGAATAATCAGCTAACTAAGCTTTTAAAACAAACTTTTCTTACTACCGACGTAAAAAAAACAGCTCCCAAAATGATTTTATGAATAAGTTCCGTTTCATACCTACCAAAAAAAATTCCTTACTCATTTAAAACAGAAATATTGGCATTTCTTTGAGTATCCCCCGAAAAGCCTTTACTTGAAAGGGTTTTACCGATACCTAACAAACAAAATCTAGATACTCATATCAATTATTTTTAAGCAAATAAATTCGGTTTCTGGCTTACTGACCTAAGCAAATTCCTTTGTATACAAGTGAATACGCAAATTCGGTGCAACAGTTCGTGATTCCTTGGCTTATGAAAAGCAACCTCGTGAAAGAATAGAGTTGTACGGTGCTTACGTCAGTTACTGGCGTTATCAATGGCCTCTTTATTCTCTTCTCTGAAACGGTCCCTAACAAGATTACTGATCTTGGTGCCAGTACTAGTGGGCCTTTCCATCAGTCCAATGTCTGTTGGAGCTCTCTATCCAAGTGACCCATCTTCAGTGGATGCACTTGACACTGATCTTCACGGACAAAATCTTCAGAACAACGAATTTGTTAAGTACGACCTTTCTGGCAAGGATCTCGGTGATGCAAATCTCAGCGGATCTTTCTTTAGCGTCGCCAACTTGACGAATGCAAATCTCAGTGGTGCCAATCTTCAAAATGTAATTGCGTACGCCACTAGATTCGATAACGCTGATTTATCAGGAGCAAACCTCAGTGGTGCTGACCTAATGAAAAGCTTTTTCGACGGTGCCAATATTGATGGTGCTGATTTTAGTGACGCAGTTCTTGATAAGACACAGCAAAAGTCACTATGTGAAAGAGCAAGTGGCAAAACATTTGACAGTCTTAAGTGTGGAGCACTTAGGGAAAGCTATGTACCAGCCTCATTAGGGGAAAACAAGCTAAATCCTGGTTCTTAGTAAAAACGGCACACTTATTAAGGCCTTAATAACCACTAACAAGTAGGTGTATTTCTACACCTACTTGTTTTATAATGTTATTTGATAATAATTATGGATTTGGTCTAAGTTAAGCAAGATTTTGTTAGATGCATTTATAAATAACTTTCCTGCTCTTAAATTTAAAAAAGTATTGTATTAACCAAATCCAATAAAAAAGGGGCTTTTGCCCCTTTTTTATTGGATTTGAACCCAGAGCTTCTCAAAGACCTCTTCTATAAAAGATAAGAGCGATGATCGCTGGACCAGCGAGAACTACAGCAGCAAGAGGGATAAGGTTGCCCATAATTAATTTTTAGATCTCCTTGATCCTACAGAAAGACGAGAACTAGTTGATAAAAAAAGGATATATTGAAAAAAATAATTTGTTTAGAGCCGCCCTTTAAGCTTTGTCTCCAATGCATCAATGAAAAAAAACAAAACCGAGTGGAGTTGTATTTCAAACTGTGGAGCCTGTTGCCGTCTAGATCCAACTGAGCGTTCAGAAGCAATAGAAGTTCTTAATCCTAGGCAAAGAGAAGAGTATATGAAGCTAGTAGGAACAAACGGATGGTGTATTCATTACGACACTGGTGGTAAAAAATGTCGAATATATAAAGAAAGACCCGATTTTTGTCGGGTCTCCAATTTATTTGATTTCTTTGCAGTAGAGGCCCCGCAACAAGCTGAATTTGCAATTAAATGCTGTACAGAACAAATCAGATCAACATACGGTCCTAGAAGTAGAGTAATGAGCAGATATTCAATGAAAATTCGTAAATCAAATACTGATGGCAAAGAAAGAAGAAAAAAACAGCGACGTTGGCAATAAAGACGAAACTGAAAACAATTTTCTTACTGTTTTGATTACAGCCTTTTCCACGGTTTTCCTAGCTGAATTAGGCGATAAAACGCAAGTTGCCACCCTTTTATTATCTGCTCAATCAGGACGGCCATTAATTGTCTTTGTTGGAGCTGGTTTAGCATTAATCTGTTCAAGTCTGGTAGGAGTATTACTTGGGCGATGGCTAGCTAAAACACTAGCTCCAGAGAAATTTGAATATTTGGCTGGTTTTCTTATGATTGGAATAGGACTAATAATAGGCATCCAGGCATCAGAAGGAGTCTTGAATACTCTTCAAATAAACTAAATTATGGTAGTTCCTTTGCTTATTTCGACATTTACAGCAGTATTCCTTGCTGAATTGGGTGACAAAACTCAAATAGCAACGGTAGCTCTTAGTGGTACTACTAATAGACCATTAGCAGTCTTTTTGGGATCTTCATTGGCTTTGCTACTCGCAAGCCTTATTGGGGCAATCGCAGGTGGATCAATGGCCACAGTTATACCCAGCGACTACCTAAAATTAATTGCTTCAGTTGGATTTTTATTTATTGGTTCTAAGCTATTGATGCCCTTATTAGCTAATAAGACAGACACAACTGATGATAAGCAGTAATTCATTTCCAAGCTACAATCATAGTAAGCTACTTTTCTTTTATTAAAGAAAAACAAATCAATTTCTCGCTCAGAAACCACTTATTGTATTTTTCATTAATTCATGTTTACAGTCTCCAAAATACTCCAACAAATCCCTCAAGATGGATTTATAGATACCAAGAAATTAGAGAAAGCACTTAAGTTAACAAAGAAAACAGATAAGGATAAACTATTAATTGCAATTAAGGCGCTTAAACAAATAGGACTTTTGAAAAGTGATCTAGAAGGAAATGTTTTGTATGAAAAAACCAACTCTTTCATACCAGCAAAATTGAGATGTAGTAGTAAAGGCTATTGTTTTGCAATTAGAGATGATGGCAATGAGGATATCTATATAAGAGACCAATACCTAAATCATTCATGGCATGGTGACAGAGTTCTAGTTGCTATTACAAGAGAAGGTATTAGGAAAAGATCTCCTGAAGGGAAAGTTCAATGTATCCTTGAAAGGACAGGTAAAAGTCTACTAGGACTAATAGATAAAGATGATGAGCAAGCTATAGCTATTCCTCTAGACGATAGGATACTTGCAAATATTAACCTACCTGAAAAGGATATAAAATATATAGATAATAATATAGAAGATAATATCGTTGAGATTGAAATAGATAGATTCCCCATAGCCCAACTTCCGGCCCAAGGACACGTAGTTAGAACATTACCTTTAAAAGGAGATATAAGCTCTGATATAGATTTTCTACTTACAAAATTCAATCTGCATAAAAATATTGCTCCGCCAAGAGTCGCTCCAAAAGCCCCTAATATAAAAATAAGAAATAGCCAAACAAATAAAGAAACTATATTAATAAATAGTTGGATTGGAAACAATCATCCTAGTACATTGGCTTTCAATGCAATTCCATTTGAAGGAGGAACAAAAGTAACTATTCACGCTCCAACAATTGCAGAACGAATAAACATAAAAGGAAGCTTAGATAATTGGCTAAAGGAAAGATCAGAGTCTTATTGTTTAGGCTTGGACTGGCGATCAATCCTAAGTGAGTCACTAATAAAGGCATCAGAGTTTCAAGTAGGTAAGGAGAATGAAGCAATAAGCATGGAAATTCACATAGCTAATGACGGACAAATAAAGGATTGGAATATAACCTTGTCTGTTATTAAACCTGTAGCAGAAATTAATTGTGAAATTCTTAAAGCTCTTGTTAATAGAAAGCCTAAATCACGGTTAATTCCTAACATATTAAAACCATTGAAGGATCATATCGATCAAATTAACAATATAAGATTTGCTTCTAAACTTATTCGAGAGCAAACATTAAACTCAGATAACATAGAACTGGATCTACCTGTCCCAGATATCCAAGGACTTGGTGATCTTAAATATGAAGATCATTTCACAGATTTTTATTGTTGGGGTCTACCAACTAATGAAGAAGATCCAAATTCAATAATCAAACCATTGATCAAGATTTCAAATCAAGTAATGGCATTGCATATGTCTCAGTTCAATCTACCAGGTCTTATTGTTACATATGATGATATTGATAACAATGCAATTAATGAAGTCGCTAGAGCAACAATAGCCTTAAATATTAATCTTGAATTAAATGAAGATGGTTATTTAAAAACAACAGATTTAAGAAAGTCCTACAGCGATTCAGATTTCAAAAGAGTATTAGATAAACAATTAAGGCATTCCTTACCATCCTCATATATAAGTTGTTTAGGGAATGATAACATAAATCAGGAAGTAAATAAAGACGGAATTACTCTCAACAACAAAATAGAAATGCCATGGTCAGGGCCTTCCAGAAGATATATTGACATAGTTAATCAATATATAATAACAACTCTTTTAAAAGATGCTAAATCTAAAAAGAATAATAGACAAAAAGAAAAGGTTAACTTGGGAACAAGTAATAGTAAAAGTAAGATTTCATGGGATATCTTTACTGAAGAAGAATATTATGAATTAACTAAATTAATAAACACTGATTTAAGTATCATGTTAAATTCAAAATACCAACAAGCTAAGGCTCTTAATAATAGATTCGTATCTATAATACAAGCAAGATCTATTGAAGATTACATAGGTAAAGAAATAGAAGCAGTAATCACAGGTGTTCAAAGCTATGGATTTTTTGCAGAAATCTTCCCAATCATGGCAGAAGGCCTTGTCCACGTAAGTACACTAAATGACGACTGGTACGAATATAGATCTAGGCAGAACAGACTTGTAGGAAGAAAGAATAAAAAAATATACCAATTAGGAGATAAAATTACTGTAAAAGTGTTAAAAGTCGATATTCTCAGAAATCAAATTGATTTAGAAACTATTTCAAATTCTGATAATCAACTAGAAAGTCAAATTAACAAAGATAGCAATCAAGATAAAAATGAAACATCAGGAGGCCTATAAACATTGAAACCGTATGTAATAGCAGTAACTGGAGCTTCTGCTCAGCCCTTTGCTGAAAAAACTTTAGAATTATTATTAAGTAAAGATAAAGAAGTTAATCTAATCCTTAGTAAGGGAGCCTATCAGGTCTGGTTATCAGAAATGAAGATAAAAATTCCAATAGATCCATTGCAGCAGGAAAGCTTTTGGAGAGAAAGACTTAATATAAATACAGGCAAACTTAAATGTTATAAGTGGAATGATAATTCAGCAAATATAGCGAGTGGTAGTTATAAAACAACAGGAATGGTAATAATACCAGCTTCTATGGGCACAATAGGTCGGATTGCATCTGGTGTATCGCTAGATCTTATTGAAAGAGTGGCAGATGTACATTTAAAAGAAAGTAAACCACTAATTCTTGTACCTAGAGAAACACCATTAAATCTTATCCATCTAAGAAATCTGACTTCACTAGCGGAGGCGGGAGCTAAAGTCGTACCGCCTATGCCTGCTTGGTATTCAGAACCTAAATCTTTACAAGATATAGTAGATTTCTTCGTCGTAAGATTATTTGATCAGTTTGATGAGGATCTCAGATCAATAAATCGTTGGAAAGCTACTTAGTAATGAATGCTTTACGGAAGATACTCTTAATACCATTCATAACGCCTATATTTATAGTAATGGTAGTAAGTAGTCTAAATATTAATAAGTCAACTCAAATAAAACTATTAACTTGGACAAGTCCAAAGATTTCACTAGGAATTATTACAGCACTTGCTAGTACCTCTGCTGCATCATTAGCTGTAGGAACCACTTTACTCTTAAATAATAAGAAATTAACCTTATCAAGAAAGGTACATATCAACCATAATGAGAGATTCAGACAAGATTTTGGAGGGATAAAAGATAATAGAGATGATTTTGAAGAGACAGAATTTGAACATGATTTTAATAGTAATGACCTAGATGTTGCACCCGAGAGGAATTTACGGGATCCTATTCCAACTGTGACTGTTCCTTTTAGAATAATAAATAGAAATAATGTCAAAAAAAGTTCATCTGATCCAATAGAAGAAGAAAACCTTAATGAAGATATTGGAAGGTTTGATACCGATCGTTACCCTGAAGATAGGGATTGCTTAGATAAAGAAATATCAAGTGATTACGATAATATAGGCAATACTAAATCAGATCCAGATGAACTTATTGACGATTGGAACGATGACTACAATGAGAAATGGTGAACGATTTGCCCATAATATAATTTATAGAGTAAAATGGATTTCTCATATATTAATAATGTAATCAGTGGAAGATTCAATTGCATCCCCACCACCGTCAAATGAAGATGATATTTCTAAGCCTCAAGAAAATCCAAAACCAATAAAGCCTGAAGAACTACCATTTAAGGAATTTATCAATAATCATCTAATTCCAGGCCTCGAAAAAGCCTTATCGCAATCATCTACAAAAATTAAAAATATCGAATTATATCAGGGTTTAAGACCAGTTTTAAAAGATAAGTGTTGGGTACTTTATTGTGAATTAAATGTAGGCAAAAGATTTTGGCTGTGTTTTAATGAGGATAAAATTGCCTCAGGCAAAACAATATCATTAGCAGAAGATTCTGTTGAACCAAGCGATTTAGAATCATTTTTAATTGATGAGAAAAAAACAACACTAGCTTTATTAGTATCACGAATACTTCAAAGATTAAATGGCCAAAAGTTGCTTGGAAAAAATTAAATCATTACATTATAAATTATATATTATTTTTAATAACCTAAAAACCTTTAATAAGGTTAAGTAACGAATTCCATAAATTAATATAAAAAATAAAAAACATTATTTTTATGTACTATGATAACAATACGTTTAGCAGTAAGGTAAATTTGTTGCAATCCTCGACTACAAGTACGAAATTGGTAGATTCTCAAGCCGATTCGTTAAATGGGCATTGGTCTGGATTGCTTGAAGAACTGATCTCTTATGGATTATCTTCAGGTGCAGATTTGGTAGAAATCTTCATTGAAAATACTGATCAAGTTTCATTATTAGCAGAACAAGATCAGATCACAAATGTCAGTCCATCATTTGGGAAAGGAGCAGGGATACGAGTTTTCCATGGTCTTCTAGATGGTTTTGTAAGCACAAATGATCTATCTCCGTCAGGGTTGAAGAATGCTCTTGATCAGGCGCTGGGAATGCTTGGATTGAATTCAACTAAATCAAGTCTAACCAAATTTCAAGGGCTAAAATCTTTAAAAGACTTTAGTAAAAATAAACAAAATTGGATCAACATTTGTCCCGATCTTGATGAAGCCTGTCAAAGGATATTAGAGGGTACTAATTTACTAGATTTTCACGGAACTCATCTTCAAGCCCGAAGAGGAAGTTATTCAAGGTCTTGGCAAGAGGTATTGATAGCAGCATCTGATGGAACTTTTGGAAGAGACATACGACTCCATCAATCAATAGGCCTGAATGCACTAGCTGCGCATGGAGAACATAGATCAAGTATTGGCAGAAGATACGGTTCATCAGCGAAACCTTCAGACCTTAGAGAATGGGACGCAGAGAAATCTGCAAAAGAAGTATGTGATAGTGCAGGTAAAATGCTATATGCGGATTATGTTGAAGCGGGACAGATGCCAGTTGTATTAGCTAACAAGTTTGGTGGTGTGATATTTCATGAAGCATGTGGTCATTTACTAGAAACCACTCAAATAGAAAGAGGAACATCACCCTTTTCCGACAAAATTGGAGAACAAATTGCCCATTCTTCAGTAACTGCTGTGGATGAAGGACTATCCGATGGTGCATTTGGATCACTTTCAATGGACGATGAAGGTATGGAACCAGAAAAAACAGTTCTTATAAAAAATGGATATCTACAAAGGTTTTTGAGCGATAGAGCTGGAGAATTAAGAACTGGACACAAAAGAACAGGAAGCGGTAGAAGGCAAAGCCATACATTTGCAGCAGCTAGCCGAATGAGGAATACATATATCCAAGCTGGAACATTTAAGCCTGAAGAGTTAATTGAAAGTATCGATAACGGTCTTTATTGTAAATCTATGGGTGGTGGTAGCGTAGGCCCAACAGGCCAATTTAACTTTTCAGTAGAGGAAGGATATTTAATTGAAAATGGAAAGACAACAAAACCACTAAAAGGAGCAACTTTAATAGGGGAAGCAAAAGATGTAATGCCAAGAATATCTATGTGCGCCAATGACCTAGATCTAGCTGCAGGATTTTGCGGTTCTGTAAGCGGGAATATAAATGTCACTGTAGGTCAACCTCATATTAAAGTTGACTCAATTACAGTGGGAGGAAGATAATGGTTGATTCCAATAAACAAAACTATAAGAAATTAAATCCACAATACATCCAGGAAATATTATCCAAACTTACTAAAGAACAGAATATAATTAAATGGGATATAGGCGCATCGTCAAGCATTGATCAGTCAGTACAAGTAGACAACGGTATAGCAAAACAAATGAAAGCAGCTCAAAGAAGTTCAATTACTTTGAGAGTTTGGAATGAAAAAGGTTTAGTTGGTATTACCAGTACATCTGACATTTCAGAATTTGGACTAAAAAAAGCGATAAGTGGTGCCAAAAATGCAAGTTTATATGGTAATCCAAATGACATTCCTGATTTCTCAAAATTAGCAAAAAAATCCATAGATTCTCAAGAATACCCTATAAAGCAGCATAAAAAGATCCAAAACCTATTAAACATCTTAATAGAAGCCGAATCAGAATTAATGAGTAAGCATGAGGCCATTCAATCTGTTCCATATAATGGCTTAGGTGAATCATTCTATGAAAGACTATATATAAATAGTGATAATGCATCTAGGTACATGAATAGAAATCAATCAAGTATTTATTTATATGCAAGAGCTCAAGAAAATGGAAGGAAACCAAGAAGTTCAGGAGCAGTTCGATTAGCATTAGCAAGTGAAGATCTAGATATCAAAGGTTGTGTAGAAGAATCATCATCAAAGACGATAAGTCATCTTGACTACCAACAAATAGAAACAAACAAATATCTGGTTTGTTTTTCACCAGAAGCTTTTCTTGATTTAATATTAGCTTTTAGTAGTATATTCAATGCAAGATCTATTATTGATGGTGTAAGTCTTAGCAAACCAGACTCGATAGGCAAGCTAATATCAGTTCCTTTTTTTAACTTGTATGATGATGCACTACATCCTGGAAACATTTCATCAACACCTTTTGATGGAGAAGGTACACCAACTAAACGTTTATGTCTAATCAAAGATGGAGTGATAGAAAACTTTTTACACTCTGAAGCTACAGCGAGAAAGTTCAATGTAGATCCAACAGGTCACGCTGGTATAGGTTCAAAAGTATCAGTAGGACCTGACTGGCTACACATATGTAAAAGTGCTAACAACTCTATTCAATCCTCAAATCTATCTCATAAAGTATATAATAATAATTTTATAATTATAGAAGGATTAAATGCTTTGCATGCAGGAGTCAAACCCAGTCAGGGATCTTTTTCCCTTCCCTTTGACGGTTGGCTAATAAATAATGGTGAAAAAAAATCCATCGAAGCTGCAACAGTCGCAGGAGATATCAGACAACTTTTGAAAAATATCGTAAATGTCGAAGATCAAGAATTTATCACTCATCAAGGAGTTTCACCACATATATGGGTTGATGATCTGTCTATAACAGGTGAAGCGTGAGAATAGTTTTTTGGGGGACTCCGGAATTTTCAGTACCTACTCTTAACACATTAGTCAGTAATGGTCACGACATTGTTGGGGTAGTTACTCAGCCTGACAGAAGAAGAGGTAGAGGAAAGTCCCTACAGTATTCTGCTGTTAAGAAAAGAGCTTTAGAACTCAACCTTCCAATATTCACTCCTGTTTCCATAAGAAAAGATATAGACATACAGAAAAAACTAAAAAATATACCAACAGATTTATATATAGTGGTTGCATTTGGACAGTTGTTACCTAAAGAGATACTCGAAATACCTACTATGGGTTCATGGAATAGTCATGCTTCTTTATTACCAAAATATAGAGGGGCTGCACCAATACAATGGAGTTTAATTAATAACGAAAAGAGTACTGGAGTTTGTATTATGCATATGGAGGAGGGCCTTGATACAGGACCTGTAATACATAAAAAACAAATAGATATCGATATTCTAGACAATGCTAATACTTTAGAATTTAAGCTCAGCAAGCTATCAGCGCTACTAATTAAAGAAGCATTATCTAGAATACAGATGGTTGGCAATGGAGATATAGATTTCCGTTTGACTAGTCTAAAAGCACAAAAACAAGATAATACATTAGAAAATATTACTTATGCACGCATGATTCATAACGAAGACAGAATAATTAGTTGGGATAACCCTTCAATTACTGTCCATAAATTCATTATGGGACACTATCCTTATGCAAAGTCATCGATTGCAGGAAAGACGATTAAAATTTTAGACACTATTCCTATATCATATATAATGAAAACAAATTCAAATCTACTAGATCTTGAAAAATATTATAAATTCGAAAACAGACCCGGTAAGATATTAGGATATGAAAAGTATGGAGTAGTGTGTGGTACATTAACTGAACCAATATTAATTAAAAAAGCAAGATTTGATGGCAAATCAACATCAATAGACACATCATTATCTCAACAAATCAAATCTCTAGATTCAAAGCATTTTGTATAATTTATTTATTAAGATTTAACTATCGCTTAGTGAGAACCCCCAAGCGAAAAGAAGAAAAACCACCAGTAAGGTTAGCCAATCAGGAAGCAATAAAAGTGGGAAGGCCAATAGAACCAACAACTTAATACCTACTAAACATATGGCTATGTAACCTGCTAGTTCCAGTCTAGGGTATTCTGATATCCATCGAATAAAGACACCAGAGGTAAACCTCAGTGCGAATACTCCAATAACAGCTCCAGTAATAACTAAAAGAAATTGATCACTTATCGATACGGCGGCTGTAACACTATCTATTGAAAATGCTAAATCTGTTATAGCTAATAAAGATACAACGCCAATAAAAGATGTACGTATTTTTTTTGGATTATCCTCTTGAAGATTGGTATTTTGGTCCCTTAGCTTCAATAAAAAAATTAATACAAGGTATATGCCAGCTGCAAATTGAGCTGGCCAGAAATCCAACACATATTGAGCAAATAAGATTAAGAGTATTCGAAGAAATAATGAAATCGCAATTCCTATATTTAATGCGTTCTTCTGAAATTCTTCATTATCTAGACCTCTAGCTATGCTTGCTAGAGCTATTGCATTGTCTGCGGAGAGGACAAGCTCCAAAGCTACTATGACTGGCAGTAAAGGGGCTAGCTCTACCCACCTGTCAATACCATCTAAAAGTGGTGTTAGTGATTTAAGAGATGCTGAATCCATTAAGGTTTAATATATCTCTCTCAGAGACGTCAGCAATATCTTTCGACAATTATCTCAAATTCTGCACTCACTTCAAACAAATGTTTTTTGATTCTGATCTGTGTCATGCCAACGAACGTCTATTTATAGTTAAAGTCAGAGCCTTTGATAACAATACTAACTATGGAAGTGCACTTGGTGAGGGTTCAAGTGTTGAAGAAGCCGAGAATAGAGCAATCGATAAAATGCTCTCTAGAATAAGGAATGAATACCCAGAGCATAAATTAAATAACGCTAGCGAGAAAATAGTTGCTAAAGAAATAAATATAAAGACTCCTAAACCCGACGTTAAAAATTCTAATAATAATCTTCAAAACAAACAAAACGATGATACTACCAAGGATACGAATTCTATTATGGAAGAGATTCCTGATGATTGGAGTGATGCTTTGACAGAAATTGAAGCGAATATTAAACGATTAGGATGGAATAAGAATAAAGAAAATGAATTTCTCAATCAATCCCTTGGTATAACTAATAGAACAAAGATAACAGATTATAATATTATGATCATGTATCTAAAGACTATTAAAGATATAAAGAATGATTCAACCTATATAGATGGTATAAAAAATCTTAAAAGGGATTCTCTTATAGAGAAAAGTAATATTATAATAAAACAAATAGGGTGGACAAATCAACAAGCGAGATCGTTATTAATGGAAAGGTTTAACGTAAATACTAGAAATAGCTTATCGACAGAGGATCTTAACAAGTTTATTGATCTATTAAATAACGAGCCTAGAGATTTGACAGTAATCAATTAAAAGTTCTAATATATTAAAAATGTACTCATTAGAAAAAACTAAATCATTTAGTTTACGGGTTAACAGCAAATGCCTTTAAGCTCAATTATCAAGCATCTGGAAAACCACAGATTAACTGGTGAGCTTATAAAGAGATGTGATAGAGAGAACAGATTAAGAATTAACGAAGGTAGTAAGACTGCTAAAGCTCTTATAAGTACAGCTATAGCTAGAAAAGAGAAAAGACCACTCTTGGTAATTGTACCAACTATAGAGGAAGCCACTAGATGGTTATCACTTCTAGAAATAATGGGTTGGCAAAATCCTTTAATATACCCCTCTAGTGAAAGTTCACCGTATGACTCGGATGACCCAACATCAGAAATAGTCTGGGGACAATTACAAGTATTAAGTGAACTTATTAGTGAGGATAATATATCTAACAAGGCTATAGTAGCAACTGAAAGAGCGCTACAACCGCATTTACCACATATAAACTATTTAAAAACTCAATGCATAGATCTAAGGCAAGGCATAGAAATTAATCTAGAAAGTATTACCAAAGAATTAGCACAACTTGGTTATATTCGGACTGGATCAGTCGACCAAGAGGGGACCTGGAGCCGCAGAGGTGACATTCTAGATATATATCCAGTTAGCAGTGAATATCCTATAAGAATAGAGCTATATGGTGATGAAATAGACAAATTAAGAGAATTCGACCCTATTAGTCAAAGGTCTTTAGATTCTATTGAATATATAGTAATAACACCTACTGGATTCAATAGCCTAATTTGCAATGAATTAAGAAAAAATACCCCTAATGATTTAGATAAGGTTATAGACGATGAACAATTAAATATTCTTTTAGAGGGCAACTCAATAGAAGGTATGACAAGATTTATGGGTTCGATATGGAATAAACCTGCATCTCTAATTGATTACTTTCCAAAAAATACTTGTACAGTAATTGATGAAAGAGATCAGATTATTGCACATTCTAATCAATGGTTAGGTCATATACAAGAAAATTATATAGATATAAAAAAACAACTTGAACAAGAAACACCTGAATTTACAGAATTAATTCCAAAAGTTTTGGATAAACCTATCGAAGAAACACTAAAGAATCTAGATTGTTATTTTGGATTTGATTTAGAAGAATTATCGTCATCAAACAATATTCATAATACATTCAGTCTTTCATCCAGATCTATTAACAGTTATCCAAAACAATTTGGTAAATTAGCCGAGTTGGTTAAGAATTATCAGAAATCAAAAAATGCTATTTGGATCATATCCTCTCAGCCAACTAGAGTAGTATCATTGCTTGAAGAACATGATTGTTATAGTAAGTTTATTCCAAATAATTACGATCATATTTCTATAGAAAGACTTATAGAACAAAACACACCAGCTTCTTTAAAAACAAATGGTTTGTCAGAGTTAGAAGGATTGGAGCTTCAACCATGGAAGATAACTATAATTACCGATAGAGAATTCTTTGGACAACAAAGTTTAAATTCTACAGGTTATATACGAAGAAGAAGAGGAGCTGCCAGTAATAAGGTTAATCCAAATAAAATGCAACCGGGTGATTTTGTAGTACACAGGAATCATGGTATAGGTCGATTTATAAAAATTGAAAAACTTGTAATTAATTTCGAAGCTAGAGATTATATAGTAGTTCAATATTTGGATGGAATATTAAGAGTAGCAGCAGATCAACTAAGTAGTTTAGGAAGATACAGGTCATCAAATTCACAAAAACCAACCATCAATAAAATGGGTGGTTCTGCTTGGTTTAAAACTAAAGAGAAAGCTAGAAAAGGCGTAAAACGAATTGCACTAGATCTCATCAAGTTATATGCAGAAAGAAGTGAATGTAAGGGTTACTCTTATCCTAAAGACGGTCCTTGGCAAATTGAATTAGAGGATTCATTTCCATATGAGGCAACACCTGATCAAATTAAGGCTGTTAAAGAAGTCAAGAAAGATATGGAAGATTCTAAACCAATGGACAGACTAGTCTGTGGAGATGTTGGCTTTGGCAAAACAGAAGTAGCAGTTAGGGCAATATTTAAAGCAATTACAGCTGGCAAGCAAATTGCTCTTTTAGCCCCTACTACAATTCTTGCTCAGCAACATTGGAGAACTTTAACTGATAGGTTTGCTCCTTATCCTATAAAAATATCGTTGCTAAATCGATTTAGAACAGCTAAAGAAAAAAAAGTAATTCTTGAAGGATTAATTGAGGGAACAATAGACGCTGTAATAGGAACTCATCAGTTACTCGGCAAAAACATAAAGTTTAAAAATCTAGGATTGTTAATAGTAGATGAAGAACAACGTTTTGGAGTTAACCAAAAAGAAAAAATCAAAGCAATTAAAAAGGATCTAGATGTACTGACACTCTCTGCTACACCAATACCAAGGACTTTATATATGAGTTTATCTGGTGTTAGAGAGATGAGCTTAATTACAACTCCACCCCCACAAAGGAGACCCATTAAAACTCATCTATCTCCATTAGACTATCAGACGGTAAGAAGTGCAATAAGTCAAGAGATAGAAAGAGGTGGACAAGTCTTTTATGTTGTACCTAGAATAGAAGGAATAGAAAAGATTTCTGAAAAGATAAAGCAAAGTTTGCCTTCACTAAAAATATTAATAGCTCATGGTCAAATGCCTGAGGGAGAACTAGAAAATACTATGATTGCTTTTAATAATGGGGAAGCAGATTTATTATTATGTACAACTATAGTTGAAAGTGGTCTAGATATTCCAACAGTAAATACGATACTTATAGAGGACTCTCAAAAGTTAGGATTATCTCAACTCTATCAACTTAGGGGGAGAGTTGGAAGAAGTGGTGTTCAGGCTCATGCATGGCTATTTTACCCGTCAGAAGAAAATCTAAGTGACAGTGCGAAGCAACGATTGCGAGCTATTAAGGAATTTGCACAACTTGGTAGCGGATACCAATTAGCTATAAGAGATATGGAAATTAGAGGAGTAGGTAATTTATTAGGAGTCGAACAAACTGGTCAAATCGAAACAGTTGGGTTTGATTTATATATGGAGATGCTTCAGGAATGTTTGGCAGAAATAAGAGGACAAGAGATACCAACGGTAGAAGATACTCAAATAGACCTTCAAATAACTGCCTTTATACCAGGAGATTGGATTTTAGATAGTCAGGAGAAAATATCTGCTTACAAGTCAGCAACAGAGTGTTCTTCATTCCCAGATCTACTAGATTTAGCATCAGCGTGGATAGAAAGGTATGGTTCCTTACCAGGTCCAGTGGAATGTCTCCTTGAAATCATGAAATTAAAAATACTCGCAAAGAAATGTGGATTTTCCAGGATTCAGCTCCAAAAACCAAATGTAATACTCGAAACTCCAATGGAAGAATCTGCATTTAGACTGTTACGAAAAGGTCTCCCCAGTCATTTGCATCAAAGATTGATTTATAAATCTGCTAAAGGGATGACTGCAAAAGTTACAGCAAGAGGTATAGGTGCTCTGTCCAACGAAATGCAGCTTGGAACTCTTATTGACTGGCTAACCCAGATGTCTACACAACTATCTTTAACAAACAATAATTCCTTAGAAACCGAACAAACGGAATTATCAAGTGACTCCGAAGGGATAAAGAAGTAACTACGCATTAGACGATTTAGCAAATGGACTTAAAAATACGCAATTGGCTCAATATTCGATAAATTGTCTCGAATTGCGATCTGATTGGTGGGGGAGTTCATTGATCCAGGTAACGTCCAGTTCCCATTTGGTTTTGTAAGTTTTTTAGTTAGCTTCATAGCATTAGCCGTTTATTTCCTTTCGATAGATGGGGCGGAAAATGACGATGATGACTCTGATTCAGGTGGTGGTGGGCTCATGCAGCCAGTTTGTTAGTATCAAAAAAACCACTAATTACTTTACTTAAAGTAATTAGTTGGTAATTTTAGATAATATTTCCTGAAGTTTTTTACGAAAGTCTCCCTTTTGCATACCGCCTTTTAATTCACCAAGGATAGAATAGTCATTTTCTGGATCAGATACAATTAAATAAGTTGGCCAACCCATTCCATCCTTATTTGGATATTTTGCCAATAAAATCTTACGATATTTTCTATAGGCAACTGTATCCTGAAGCATTACATTAATAAATTCACAACCTAGGTCCTTAGATACTGCCGAGTCATAGTGGGACATTCTATGGCAAGTGCCACAGTCTTCAGAACTAAATTTAATGACGAATAAACCGTTCATAGTTTTATAGATCTAAACATTAACATGATAACTCAAGGAGATAAACTATAGTTTTTTTAGTTTAAATAAATTAAAAGACGATGCCTATAATAGAAAATGTTTCTAATTATCCTAGACCTCCAGCCTTAGAAAAATGTAAAGGGAATGTAGAAATATTTATAACTTCAACAACTAAAGTAGAATGCAATAACTATTATAGGGTACTTGAAACGTTTCATGCACCTACAATATATATATCAAAAAATTATTTTGCAAATAATATTATAGATTATAAAAATACAAAATCTAGTTACTGTGAATGGAAAGGTATAGCTTCATATATAAATCTAATCAACAGAGAAGAAAATATAACTATCTATAATGCTGGATGGTATTATAAGAACCCAAAAGAAGCCTATCAAGAGATAAAAGGTTATATCTCTCTATATCCAGAAAAGGTTAGATCCTGCTCAATTAATGGTGAGTTTGTTAAATCTCAAGATGGTGGATACTATGGTGGTTGGATAACATCGAGAGTCAAAGGGCCTTTTAAAGGTGATCCTAAACATCCTGAGATTATTTAACGAATAACCTAGTAAATTAATTTGGTTTTGAAATTACACAATAAAAAGGATCAGAAGAATATTTGAACAATCTAGATAATCCTGTAGAGGGAAAGTTTTCTATAATAGACCTTGGCGAAGTCCATCCTTCATTTACTAGAATACTTGAAATGTAACTAATATGATCTTGATAATTACCTAGTCTCCATAAACGTGGTGTTTTATGCCAAAAAGCTCTGTTTGAAAAGGATATAATTATTTTACCTTCTGGGCTTATAAGCCTTTTTAATTCAGATGCTATATATTCAGGATATTGTAAGTATTGCCATCCAGCTGTTATTAAAATAACATCTATAGTATTACTTTCCAAGGGTAAGATAAAGTTTGTATTTAAATTCTGTACCCAATATTGATCTAGCCTTTTATTAGATTTCAACTCGCTCATATTTAGACCATGTCCAATAACTTTATTATACGTAATGTCTTTAGGTAAGTGACTTATCCAACTACTCATTAAATCTAATATTGTTGAAGAAAAAGGTATTTCCTCTTTGTAGAGCTTTGTTAATCTATTTCTAAAATTTTGATCAAGGTGATTAACAAATTTGGGATTGTTATAGAATATCTCATCATTACTATTATCAAGCTTAGATCGATCTAAATCGGTTAAAATCATTTAAATACCTCTAAAAGAAAGTTAATCATAATCAATAAATAATAGATAGTTATGGGTTGTTTCATTATTTAGTTTGGTAAACACTTACTGAGGCTCCTGCAAAAAAGATTATAGCTATAAGCGTAGGAAAAAAAGCTGAGCTATAGTCTCTTAGATTAAAAAGTAATAGAAAATTAATAAATCCTATTGAAGACGATAAAAATATGATAATTGCAAAGAATATTCTTATTATAAGTGATGTAATAATAACATTTCGAGAAAATGGAAATTTAGATAATATATTAGATAAGCCTACAATGATAAGTATATGCGTAATAAGCAGAACAAGTCCTAAAGGAATCCATTCGAGAGAACCTTCAGTAAATAATATAAGAAATCTATACCATCCAAAAAACAATGTAAAGCAGAGTAAAAATGGATTGTATATTGTGGTTTCTTGTCTTTTCACTGTATTAAAATCATGCTATCTATCTTTTTTTAAATAGGGAGATGATTGAGTGCGTTTGATTTTATTTTTCTTATTAGCGTATAATTTAATAACTCTCCATGATCCGCCTAAAATTAATATCAATCCAGAAAATATACCTAGTATGACTAAGCCTAACATGACAAAATAGAACAAAGCGCCAAAAATCTTTTCAAGCCCAAGTATTAGATCTATCCAATTATCTTTTGTAGTCTCAATCCAGTTTATATTCTGAGGTATTTTATTGATCAATAGCAATAATACAAAACCTGTGGATAGCATTAATAATGCTTCTGTTATCTGCCGTGTTGGATCAGTTTTGTTCTTTTTAGTTGTATTACGAAATACATTACGGGAAGTACGTTGAGATTTCATTTTATATGCAACCTAAAATTATTCTGTTACTAATTGATAGTTTAAATAAAAGATTTCTGTATCTCGCTAATACTAGTTTATAAATATCATTTCTATTATTAGAGCATATAAATGAACAAGGCCTATACATTCAGAAAAATTCTAGGTTAATACCTTACAATTATACCTTTATGTCAAGGGGAAATTATTTATTTAATAGAGATCGATCTTGAGATCGTATATCTGTTGATTCTTCTGGATTCGGAATTTGTATCATTAATAACAAAAAAGTTGATAAGGATAAAGTCAATGCTGCTATTAATGGCGCAATTAGATTCTTTGATACTGGTCTTACTAAGGGAATATCTATTCTTCTAAATCTAATATTGTTTGAAAGTTCCCATTGAATCTTAACCCTAGGGTCAGTTCGAAGATCATCTAGGCAACGTATTAAATCAGAAAGCTCAGCATGATCAAGTATTAACTCAAGTGGTTTAATGTCAGGTTTGCTGCTTCTAAGAATCAATTGGTGCCTACCATTTAGCGGGTTAATGCTAATTGGACTTGATGGAGAAATGAAAGAAGACGATGTCCCAGAGATCAAATGACGGGCGTAAGGCAATAAAACAGACATCAAAGAAACCAAATGCTCTTTCTTTCCCTCTAAATCAGGAGCCCCTAATAATTGGAGTTTAAAAGAGGAAATGATCCCAATTGTTTGTTCTGTATGGCCAGAGGAGTTATCTGGTAGACCTTCTACTTGAAGTTTTGCTGAGGCCTGGTTATAGGAAATAGTTTGTTTTAACATATTAAAATATAAAAATTGGATCATTCAAACTTTCTCTTAACCGTTTCTCTCCTCCTTTACCTGTAGAAAAGGCTAATGAAACGACAAGCTTCTTTGTTAATTCTTCAATATTTTGAGGATCTATCAATCTTTGGACAATAACCAAATTTGTGTTCATTCTATCTTGAATTAATTCTTTTAAACGACAATTCAATATATTCCAACGAGATTTATTTATTTGTGGAGGTTCTTTTGATGAAAGCAACTGACGAATTATTGGGTAAAGCCTTTCCACCATTGCACAAAGTAGTTTTATAAGTGCTTCTGTATCTGCTTGCGACGGTTTTCCTCTTCTAGTTGAACGTCGAAGTGGGTTGTAGCAGCGAGAATGCCAAAGGGCAACGCGATGTGGAAAAGTGCCCTGTATCCCGATTTGTCTTGAGACCACGAGCATTGACTCACTACCGTTTATATCTAACGACTCAATAACTAGTAAAAGTAAATCTAATTTTTGGAGACCCTTTCTCTTTAAAGTTGTAGGTTTAGTCATAGTCTCAGTTTACTTATCTGGTGATGTTGGCATAATTAATTGAGATAGGGTAATAACCAATTTTATTTCCATCCTAAATAATGACATTAGTTTACCCATTTAAGAGACGCCTATGGTTGTTTTTTTAAATCGCACACAAAACCTTTTCTATCACATCTTTGGTCTTGAACTTTAAAACACATGTTAATTCAATACCTAACTTTCCTAAGTTAGGTATATTATATAGAGATCTTAATCCATTATATAAAGATCCTTTTTTATTTAAAAAGATAATAGACAGCTTCAAAACAGCATTAGTTGATATCAAGATAGACGCAATACTTGCAATAGAATCCAGAGGTTTTATTGCTGGTAGTGCATTAGCCTATGAATTAGGAGTTTCTTTTATACCAATGAGGAAAGCTGGTAAGATGCCTGGAGAGTTATATACAGTTGAATACAATCTAGAATACGGTACAGATAGGCTAGAGATACAGAAAGAATTTAGTAATGGTATAAGGAATGTAGTCATTTTTGATGATATTTTAGCAACAGGAGGAACCGCTCAAGCGGCTAGTAAATTAGTAATGAAATCAAATATTAATATACTTGCATATTGTTTTATTGCTGAGTTAGCTAACCTTGATGGTAGGAACAATTTACCTCTAAATAAACCTATTTACTCGCTAATATACTACGATTGATATATTTCCCAATCTAGAACCATTTGTAGTTGATTTAGACTAATAATTCCAAAGCTCCACAGAACGATAGGGAGTGGTGCTTGTTCTATTTGAGCTTGACGTATACCCAAATTCAAATCATCTTCACTAAGGCCTATCCTCTTTTTAAGAAAAATAAGCATAGCTGGAGAAGGACCTTTTAGCGGATGAGTACTGGTTATCAAAGTTAACTGGTTATTTTCTCAATTCTGACAGAAATTTCAAAAATGTCATTGGACCGTATGTCATGGCTCCTAAAAGGATTTTTCTTAGGAACAGTGATCTGTTTAATAAAAACATAATAGTATGCCTTAATGGGTAAAAAACTTTTAGCTTATTTGAGAAAAATATAATTAATGAGTCTGTTAATATAGCAACCTGGAGGATATCTATATATGTATAGATAGAATACAATTTTAGAAGTTTTTTAATCGATAGTTTATGTCTCTGGACCTTATTAACTAAATAAACTATCCGTTTTATATCTCTAAAACACAAATTTAAGCCTTGGCCACCTACCGGATGAAACCTATGTGCGCTTTCTCCTATTAAAATTACTTTCCCCTTTGTAAGTTTATACGGTATATTCATCTCAAGTGGGAAGACTTTTCTTTTATCTATAAGGATGTCTGGATTTAAACCATAAGGTAGGTTTAATGTTAATTCATCAAGAAAATCTAGCTCTGATAATTTGGACCGTCTTAAACATGATTCATATGTAGCACTCCATACTAACTGAAACATATCGCCTCCTAATGGGAGTAATGCTATAGGACCTTCTGAATGTAAAATTTCATATGCTTTTTGCGGCGATGTTCCTCTTAATAAGATTTTTGCAGTTAAACATGACTGTTTATATTTTTTAGTGTAGGTTTTTATTTCCAATAAACTTCTGACATTAGAAGATGGACCATCAGCTGCAAATATAAAATCATAATTTGGATCTGTGATATTATTATCTTCTCGTTGAAAGAATTCAATTTTTCTAGAGTTTTTAAGAATATTCTCCAGAGTTTCTATTAAATTCTTATGATCTATTATCCAGCCCACATATTTTGATCTTCCTATACCTATTAAATCTGAACTACTAAATAAAGCTTTTTTATCTATTTCTATATCACATACATAAAGTTTCGAGAAACCATTAGAAAGAGCTTCAAACTCATCCCATATTTGCATTGATGACAGTAAATCCTTTGATGATTGAGTAATTGCGTAAGCTCGCCTCCTTTTTTTTAATTCTTTAAAGGAATTTATGTCAACAAGATCAACATAAATTCCTTTTTTAGCTAATACTACAGCCAATAATATACCAGTTGGTCCAGCACCAATAATCTTTGTTCTTATTGTTCTATTCATCTTATTAAAATTATACTTTTCTTCTAGATAATTTAAATTGGCATAAATCCTCAAAAGCAGGCCTCAAAAGATAGGGGTACTCTCCGATCCAAAAACCTAACTGAGGTAACCATGCATCACTAGTAGCTGATATATGAGAGAAATCCTTACGATCACTGAACACTAAACATCTAACTAATTGTCCTGCTCTAATTTGTTGAAATTTCTTCTCTAGTGGAAATCTTAGAGTTCCTATATAACCATCCTCATCTGATATTTCCAGAAACATCCAAGTTCTTCTATTTTCTATAAGTTCAAGTTCTCCACGCTGATTTGCTTGCTCGTGTCTCTCCTCTACTTTTTCTTTAATTTTAATATTTGAAACTTCACCCTCAAATAAACAAATAAAAGGCAAGACTCTTAATCTTGAATTAATTTGACCAGCTTCTATAATTGGGCCCCAAAGAATATAGAGGAGGAACATGACGCCTAAAATTAACCACAAAGCATAAAATTGACTTGCAACCTGGCTTTGACTAATTAAAAGAGTAATTACTCCTCCAATAGAGGAAACCATGACTCTTTGTAGAATTTTCTGAGGATTACCTAATGCTGATTTGAATTGATTACCAGTTGCTACAGCGGGTATCAACCGATCAAGTTCACTTTTTTTTTAAGGGAAGTAACATAATCTAGTTAAAGTATTTTTTCAAGACCATAAATTAATCCTGATAAATTTCTTACTTTTTTTATTGTAAGCATTACACCAGGCATATAAGCAGATCGATCTATAGTGTCATGTCGAAGAGTATATGTTTCTCCAGTTGAACCAAAAATAACTTCTTGATGAGCTACTAATCCAGGCAATCTTATAGAATGTAACCTCAAGCCACTTTCCCTTTCTCCGCCTCTAGATCCTGAAAGTGATTCATATTCATCAACTTCTTTTTTATTAAAGACTTTGCCTAAGTCTTCCATTAATTGCGCTGTCTTGATACATGTTCCACTAGGTGAATCTGCTTTTTTATTATGATGAAGTTCGATAAGTTCAGCATTATCATAAAAGCTTGCTGCTGCTGCTGCTGCTTGTTGTAAAAGGACCATACCAACAGAAAAGTTAGGAATTACAGCCGTACCAATAGACGCCTTTGCAGAAAATTCACTTAAGTCATTTAATTGTTGATTTGTTAATCCTGTAGTCCCAATGACTGGATGAACTCCATAAGCAATGGATGCTCTTGTGTGGTCATAAACTGCAGAAGGATGGGTGAAATCAACCAAAACTGCAGCATTAGAGGGTTTATTGCCTCGAACCTCTTGGCTGATTGAACACAAACATCCTTCAAAATCACTTGTAATAAAAATGTTTGCTTCTTGTAAACCTAATTCAAGGCCAATATCGCAACCTTCCTTCTCTGGTGAAGTGTCGATTGCTCCAACCAAACGTATTTCGCTTGATTTCTGAATTGTTTTAATAACTTCTGAACCCATTCTCCCTAGTGCGCCTGCTACGACAACTGGAATCAATGAAGAATCAATAGGAGACATTTGCTTGGTTTGAACAATTAAAGGATATCTAGAGCAATAAGTTGTAACACCCAGACACCAATACTCACGTTAGAGGCCCATTCAACCTTAGGCTTGGCCGAATTACTCCAGAAAGAAATGTTTACTCAGGTTCGCTCCGCCAATCGCAGAGTTTTGCCTGATGCGAGCCAATCACATGAGAAGGTGATGAAGGTTGTATATCTCGTTCTCGAACCTCAATATCAAAATGCACTTTCACAAGCTGCTAAAGCGTTAAATGCTCAATCCAACACGATTGGGGTTGAACTGAGTGGGTATCTAATAGAAGAACTCAGGGATGAACAAAACTATGCTGATTTCGAAGCTGATATTTCTCAAGCAGATGTATTCATAGGTTCCTTAATCTTTATTGAAGATCTAGCTCAAAAAGTTGTTGAAGCTGTTGAACCTTATAGGGATCAACTAAAAGCATCCGTAATATTTCCATCAATGCCTGAGGTCATGAGGCTAAATAAGCTTGGAAGTTTTACTATGGCACAATTAGGTCAGAGTAAAAGTATAATTGGAAATTTCATGAAAAAGCGCAAGGAGTCAGGAGGTGCTGGCTTCCAAGACGCGATGCTTAAGTTATTAAATACTTTACCAGCAATATTGAAATATTTACCTGTTGATAAAGCACAAGATGCAAGAAGCTTCATGCTTAGTTTTCAATATTGGTTAGGTGGTACTCCAGATAATTTAAGAAACTTTTTACTAATGCTTGCAGACAAATATGTATTTCCAATTAGTGAAGGTGAACAAAGAGCAAATATAGAAGTACAAGATCCAGAGGTATTTCCAGATCTTGGAATTTGGCATCCAATGGCTCCAACAATGTATGAGGATATAAAAGAATATATAAATTGGACATCATCAAGAACCGACCTTTCCGATAAATCAAAAAGCGGTCCGATGATTGGTTTGGTCCTTCAAAGAAGTCATATTGTCACCGGTGACGATGCCCACTATGTAGCAGTTATACAAGAGCTTGAGTACAGAGGAGCAAGGGTTCTTCCAATATTTTGTGGTGGACTTGATTTCTCAAAACCAGTTAATTCGTTTTTTTACGATCCACTTAATCAAGATATTCCACTTGTTGATGGAGTTGTTTCTCTAACAGGATTTGCTCTCGTAGGAGGTCCCGCCAGACAGGATCATCCAAAAGCAGTTGAATCCCTAAAAAGGCTAAATAGGCCTTATATGGTTGCACTCCCTTTAGTTTTTCAAACGACCCAAGAATGGGAAGGAAGTGATCTGGGTCTACATCCAGTTCAAGTGGCTCTCCAAATAGCCATTCCTGAACTAGATGGAGCAATAGAACCAATTGTCCTCTCTGGAAGGGATGATGCAACTGGCAAAGCACATACGCTTCAGGACCGAGTTGATGCTATTGCTGAAAGGGCAATTCGATGGTCATCTCTAAGGATCAAGAAAAAGGCAGAAAAAAAGCTCGCAATAACTGTATTTAGCTTTCCACCAGATAAAGGAAATGTTGGCACAGCCGCTTATCTAGATGTATTTGGGTCAATTCATAGAGTCTTGGAAGAAATGAAGGCAAAGGGATACACGATAAATGACTTACCTAAGGATCCCAAAGCTCTTATGGAGAGCCTAATCAATGACCCAGAAGCATTAGAAGGCTCCCCAGAATTATCAATAGCTCACAGAATGACGGTCGCAGAATATGAAAAATTAACCGTTTATTCTGAAAGGCTTGAGGAGAACTGGGGCAAACCTCCTGGGAATTTAAACAGTGATGGTCAAAATCTGCTCATTTATGGAAAACATTTCGGGAATGTATTTGTAGGAGTTCAGCCTACTTTTGGATATGAAGGTGATCCTATGAGGCTCCTTTATTCAAGAAGTGCAAGTCCTCATCATGGCTTTGCGGCTTATTACACCTATTTGGAAAAGGTTTGGAAAGCCGATGCAGTGCTTCATTTTGGTACACATGGTTCTCTTGAATTTATGCCTGGAAAACAAATGGGTATGAGCGAAACATGTTATCCAGATTCACTAATAGGAGGATTACCAAATCTTTATTATTACGCTGCTAACAATCCATCTGAAGCAACAATTGCAAAACGTAGAGGATATGCGTCAACGATTAGTTATTTAACACCTCCAGCAGAAAATGCAGGCTTATATAAGGGTCTAAAAGAACTTGGAGAATTAGTAGGTTCTTATCAACAACTAAGAGAAAGTGCAAGAGGTATACAAATAGTTAACGCAATTGTAGAAACTGCTAGGCAATGTAATCTCGATCAGGATGTGAAATTACCTGAAAGTGATTCATCTACTCTGGATATAGAAGGAAGAGATTCAGTAGTAGGAGCTGTGTACAGCCAATTAATGCAAATTGAAAGTAGGTTATTGCCATGTGGCCTACATACAATTGGAAAGCCACCTACTGCAGAGGAAGCAATAGCAACACTTGTTAGTATTTCTGCTTTAGAAAGAGAAGAAGAAGGATTGAGATCTCTGCCAGCATTATTAGCAGAGTCTTTAGATAGAAAAATAGAAGATATTTATAAAGGAAATGATGATGGAAAATTAGAAGATGTAGAAATGAATCGAAAAATAACAGAAACATCAAGAAAAGCAGTTAGTGCAATGGTGTACTCGCTAACAGGTAGTGACGGTAGAGTTAATATGAAAACAACTATTTTAGGAAAAATAATAGAAATCCTTAAAAAACTAGGTTTCAAGATTGCCAACACCTGGACTCGAGAAATTAATAAAAATGGTTTTAGAAATATCGATCAAATTTCTCTAGACAAATTATTTAATTATCTACGTTTTTGCCTAGATCAAATATGTGCTGACAAGGAAATGGAAAGTCTTTTAGAAGCATTGGAAGGAAATTATGTTTTACCAGGACCTGGTGGAGATCCCATAAGAAATCCTGGAGTTCTCCCAAGCGGTAAAAATATTCATGCATTAGATCCTCAATCAATTCCTACAACTGCAGCTGTTGCAGCAGCTAAATGTGTGGTCGATAAATTAATTGAAAGACAAAAAGAGGAGTTAGGAGATTGGCCAGAAACTATTGCATGTGTTCTTTGGGGTACTGATAATATTAAAACCTATGGAGAATCACTAGCTCAGATATTGTGGTTTATTGGAGTCAGGCCTAAGCCAGATTCTGTAGGGAGGATTAACAAACTAGAATTAATACCATTAGAAGAACTTGGCAGACCAAGAATAGATGTTGTAGTTAACTGCTCGGGCGTATTTAGAGATCTTTTTGTAAATCAAATGGCTCTTATAGATCAGGGTGTAAAGATGGCTGCTGAAGCTGAAGAGCCAATTGAGCAAAATTATGTTAGGAAGCATTCGCTTGAACAAGCACAAGCAGAAGGAACATCTATTAGGGATGCTGCGTGCAGAGTTTTCTCTAATGCAAGCGGTAGTTATAGTTCAAATGTGAATCTAGCGGTTGAAAATTCTTCTTGGGAAGAAGAAGGTGAATTACAGGAAATGTATTTATCACGTAAAACGTTTGCATTTAATTCTGATAATCCTGGAGAAATGAATCAAAAAAGAGATGTATTTGAATCCGTAATGAAAACTGCTGATGCTACATTCCAAAATTTAGATTCTGCAGAGATATCACTCACAGATGTCAGTCACTATTTTGATTCAGATCCAACCAATCTAATTAAGAATCTAAGAGATGATGGTAAAGCCCCGAATAGTTATATAGCTGATACAACCACTGCTAATGCTCAAGTACGATCGTTAAGTGAAACAATAAGACTAGATTCTCGAACCAAGTTACTAAATCCGAAATGGTATGAAGGTATGCTCAATTCCGGTTATGAAGGAGTTAGGGAAGTATCAAATAGACTTAACTATACTCTTGGTTGGAGCGCAACAAGTGGACAAGTAGATAATTTTGTATATGAAGAATCTAACGAAACCTTTATAAATGATCCAGAAATGAGACAGCGTCTTATGAAGCTAAACCCCCATAGTTTTAGAAGAATAGTTGGTACCCTTTTAGAAGTAAATGGTAGAGGTTATTGGGATACATCAGAAGAGAATATAGAGAGACTAAAGGAGCTATATCAAGAAGTCGAAGATAAAATCGAAGGAGTGGAAACTTAGGTAGTTTTAATTAAAATAAATTTGTATCACCATATTCTCCTTGCCATAGCTATAGTTTTTATTACAGGCTCAACATCATGAACTCTAATAACTGATACATTAGAATCTATACATTTACATGCGATTGCTGTAGTTCCCCATATTCTTTTTTCAAAAGATTGTTCGTTTAATACATCACCAATAAACCGCTTTCTAGATGGCCCAACTAAAACGGGGAAATCGTTATTTGTAATAATCTTTAAATCCTTAATTAAAGTTAGATTTTGTTCTGTTGTCTTTGCAAATCCTATTCCAGGATCCCATATTATTTGGTTAGTATTAATTCCACAAGAGATAGCTTCGTCTGTTCTAGATTTTAAATGGTTTATTACATCACTAGTAACTTGATTGTATTGAGCAAGAGAATCCATAGTGCAACTATCACCGCGACTATGCATAAGTACATAAGGGCAATTGAATTCTGCAACCACATTAAACATTTCTTTGTCACGTCTACCCGCAGAAATATCATTGATCCAATTTGCTCCTGATTCAAGAGCAAATTTAGCTACCTTAGATAAAAACGTATCAACAGATATTAGGGTATTAGGAAAATTATTTCTAATCATCTTTAAAGCAGGTGCTAGTCTTTCAATCTCAAGATCAGCTCCTATCTCAGTTGCTCCAGGCCGAGTGCTTTGAGCTCCAATATCTAAGATATCGACACCTTGATTAACAAGTTCAATTGACTGTTCTAAGGCATCTTTAGATTTGAGGAACTTTCCACCATCGCTAAAGGAATCTGGAGTTACGTTAATAATTCCCATAACACAAGTGCTTTGAGACCAACTCTTTGGCCAGGGACTATTAAGTGGATTTGAAATTTGCAATTCTCGCAAAGTTAATAGGGTTTAGAGAAGAACCGCCAACTAACACGCCGTCAATATCGGACATACTCATTAATTCATCAATATTTTCAGCCTTAACAGAACCTCCATATTGAATAATCAAATCTTCAAACCCTACCCACTTCCTTATAAGAGAACAAATTCTATTAGCCTCAGTTGAAGCACAGGTTTTACCAGTACCTATTGCCCATATTGGTTCATATGCGACGACAAGCTTCTTAGGGTCAAGATCTTCAAGACCTTGTTCGACCTGACGTCGAATGACTCTTTCAGTTTCTGATGATTCTCTTTGCTTGTCACTTTCTCCTACGCAGACAATTGGAATAAGTCCGTGAGACTGAGCAGACTTTGCTCTTAAATTGATCTGTTCATCACTTTCACTGAAATATTTACGTGGTTCACTGTGACCAACAATTGCATATTTAACCTTATGCTCTAAGAGCATTAAAGGGGAGATCTCAGCTGTAAAAGCCCCATCGTCTTCCCAATGAACATTTTGGCTGGAAAGCTCAAGCCTAGTCCCACAACTTTCTACCGAGACTGTGGATATAGCAGTAAAAGGCGGAGCTATGACTAGATCCCGATCCAAAGGGGTGGCATTTATTAGAGGAAGAAAAACTTCTAGGTATTCCTTTGCTTGACTACAAGTCATGTGCATTTTCCAATTGCCAGCGATTACAGGTTTACGCACGCTTTGCTCCTCTAAAGCTTTCTATGTAATAACTTACGGCCCCTAGGTAACACTATGTTCAACTATGAACTCTTCACTACCTATAGAAACCACATCGCCAGTCTTAATCTGCCTACCTCGCCTGGTTTCGATACATCCATTCACTTGAACCAACCCAGCTGTAATAAGGTGTTTAGCTTCACCTCCAGTAAATGCCCTACCTTTCCATTTTAAAAATTGATCCAGCTTCATAAAAAAAAGGCTGAGATTAAACAACTTTAATACTTTTTATTGATGATTCAGCGAAAAAAAGAGGGATTCCTCAGCCTACTCCCATTAATGAAGCCTCATACTAGGTTGCTAATATGGGGCGGTATTTGCACAATAATTTACGTAGGTTGCTGGCCTCTTCTAGCTTGGTTAGTTGGCAAGTTAATTCCAGCTATTGGTTCAGGAAATATTAATGAGGTTTTAAATGTTATATGCTTAGCTCTTGTAGTATTCCTAATACAAAAAACAGCCCAATTTGCTCAGGATACTTTATATGCTGGACCAGCACTAAGAATCAGTCAACAGTTAAGAAAGGATTTGTTTAGTGGGTTACAAGAAGTTCAATTGGGATCAATAGAAAAATTATCTTCTGGAGATCTTACATATAGGCTTACAGAAGATGCAGACAGAGTTGGAGAAGTAATCTATAAAACAATTCAAGATACAACACCATCCTTATTGCAACTTATAGCTGTATTTGGCTATATGATTTATTTAGATTGGAAACTTTCTGTAGCTACAATACTTCTTGCACCATTAGTAGCCATATTAGTAGGAAATTTTGGATCTAGAGTGATGGTTGCTGCAGAAAAAAGTCAAAAGCAGGTAAGTGATCTGGCAGGACTACTAGGAGAAGCTATACAAGGCCTCCCATTAGTAAGAGCTTTTGCAGCAGAAGACTGGCTTCAAAAAAGATTTGATGACGAAATTGATTTACATAGGAAGGCAAGATACAGAACTTTGAGGTTATTAGCTCTTCAACATCCAGTAGTGGGATTTATAGAAGCTTCAGGAATACTTACCGTGCTAGCAATTGGTGCTATAAGAATAAATAGTGGAGAGCTAGATGGAGCTGGATTTAGTAGCTATGTAGCCGCTTTATTGATGCTTATAGATCCAATTAGTCATTTAACATTAAACTTCAATGAATATAAGCAAGGTCAAGCATCACTAAAACGCTTGATAGAAATTGAACAAGAGCCGAAAGAAAGACCTGATAATTACAATTCAAAAGACATTGTTTCTCCAAAAGGTGAGATAGTTCTAGAAAATATAGATTTTGAATATATAAGATTAGAGAAAGTACTAGATTCTTTAAATTTAAATATACCTGCGGGTAAAGTCACTGCATTAGTTGGTCCATCTGGAGCAGGTAAAAGCACAATATTTTCTTTGTTACTAAGGATGAATAACCCAGATTCGGGCAGAATCTTATTAGATGGTGAAAATATCTCTGAGCTTAAGTCAAAACAGATTAGAAAGGTACTTGCTCTCGTACCTCAAAGGGTTAGTGTATTTTCAGGTACAATTTCAGATGCAATAAGCTTTGGAAGAGAAGTAAGGGATGAAGATATTGTTAGAGCATCTAAAATTGCCAATGCACATGAGTTTATTATTAATATGCCAAAAGGGTATGACACTCTGTTAGAAGAAAGAGGCACAAATGTTTCAGGAGGGCAACTTCAAAGGATCGCAATAGCTAGAGCTGTTCTTGGAAATCCTGCAGTTTTATTATTAGATGAAGCGACAAGTGCACTTGATGGCGAAGCTGAAAATGCAGTACAAGTTGGACTTAGTCAAGCCATGAAAGATCGAACCGTTCTAATAATTGCTCATAGATTATCTACTGTTCAAGAAGCTGATCAAATAGTCTTTATGGAAAAAGGGCATATTCAAGAAATTGGTACCCATGAAGAGCTTATGAGCGGTAAAGGAAGATATAGGGAACTATGTGAAAAACAATTTATAAAACAATCAGAAAAAATAGAGGCATAATGCTAATTGAAAAAGTTCAATTAAAGGCCAAAGTGGAAAAGCTTCAGAACCCTGCAAGCAATTCGTACCCTTAATACAATCAATTTAAAAATGACTGATTCATCTTCTAAAAGCCAAGACCCAATCCTAACCTTTGAAGGAAAACGCTATGAATTAAATTCATTACCAGATGAATTAAAGGAACTAGTTAGAGGCATGCAAGTAGCAGATGCGCAACTAAGAATGCACGAAGATACACTAAAAGTATTAGCTATAGGAAGACAAACAATGGCTATGCAACTCAATGATAAACTTAAAGATATAAATCCAATAGAATAATATTTCTAAAGTTAAAGACTTACTTATTAAATCTATATTCCCTAGTTAATTTAAATACAGTACTCGACAAGAGTAACAACGCGATTAGATTTGGAATAGCCATTAGTCCATTTAGGCTATCTGCAATCGACCAAACAATTCCTCTATTTCCAGCTATAGCTCCTACTACAACTACAACTACCCAAGTAAATCTGAAAGGTGTTATAGCTTTAGTTCCAAAAAGGTATTCAGTACATTTCTCTCCGTAGAAACTCCACCCCAAAATAGTTGTAAAAGCAAAGATTAATAATCCTATAGTTACTAGGATTCCTGAACCTGGAATTGCCTGATTAAATGCATATATAGATAAGTCTGCTCCTGATAAATCTAATTCATAGGCTCCTGTAGTTATTATTACAAGTGCTGTCATTGTACATATAATGATTGTATCTATAAATGTACCCAACATGGCTATAGTTCCTTGTTTAACTGAATCATCTGTTTTTGCAGATGCATGTGCAATAGGGGCACTACCTAAACCAGACTCATTAGAAAAGATTCCTCTTTTAAAGCCCATTAAAACAACTTGAACTAATGCTCCACTTGCTGCAGCCTTTCCTGTAAATGCATTTGAAATAATTGTAGATAAAGCTAAAGGCACTTGATTGATATTAATTAGGATTATAAATAGACATGCCACTATATATAAAATTGCCATGGTTGGAACTATTGCTGCTGCTGCTTTTGCTATACGTTTGATTCCACCAATTATTACAGTAAAAACAAAGGCTCCCAAAACAAAGCCCGTAAATATTCTTGGAACACCAGCCATTGCTAAAGCACTAGAAACCTCAAAAGATTGGACGCCATTACCTATTCCAAAACCAGCCAACATTCCAAAAAGTGCAAAGGTAGAGGCAAGCCATTTCCAATTTTTTCCAAGACCATTTTGTATGTAATACATAGGTCCTCCCACATAATTTCCTAAGGAATCTTTTTCTCGGTAATGAACTGCAAGTAAAGCTTCCGAATATTTAGTTGCCATTCCTAAAATGGCAATCAACCACATCCAAAACACAGCTCCTGGACCTCCTACTGCAATAGCTGCTGCTACTCCAGCGATATTGCCTGTTCCTATAGTTGCAGATAGAGATGTCATCAAAGCTTGAAATGGGGAGATATCACCTTCATATTTACTATCTGAGTCCCCATTTAATAACATTCTTATTCCAAAAGGGATTCTTAATATCGGCATAAAACGCAAGCCAATCATTAAGATCAAGCCAACAGCTGTAATTAAAATTACAGTTGGCCAACCCCATGCAAATTCATTTATGAGATTATTAAAAGATTGAAGCTTCTCTATGAACACGGAATTGAAATGGGCAAAAAATTTTATACACTTTATATATTATTATCTATCTTGATGAGTTTTGTAACAGGATGTTATTAATGATAGTCAAGATTTGTCTATATTATAAAAATTGAAAGTGTTAATTAGGTTATCACTTCCATTATCTTGATCTTGAATAATTACCCTTTTAGTTAATATCCAAAACTTGCCATTAAAAAAAGGTGAGAATGTATCAGAATAATATTTGATAGGAGTAATAGGACTTTTGGAAACTGGGTCTAAGTATTGACTTGTATATTCTTTACTTAAATAACCATTTTTCGTATTTATAGTTTTAGTGGTATATATCTGTATTAAACTCCCATGTATATGCCTATAAACCATTGTTATTATACCATTATTAATACAATATTTATCACCTAAACCTTTTCCTCCTACAATTACTTCGATACCACTGATGTTTATATCTCCATATATAAATGTATTTTCTGAATGAACATCTTCAAAGCTTCTTTTGACTCTATGGATAACGACTTCGAATAACTGTGACGCAATATTTTTTGATACATCTTTATCCTTAATATTATTAACGCTTGGCTTAAAATCACAAGAGACAACAAATGATCCCTCGATTTCTTTTCCATTAGATAAGAATGAGCAATCTCCCTTGTAGCCTTTAAAATCGTTATCCCAAGTGTATCTATTATCATAGGCATTTTTAAAAAATTCTCTACAATCATTACCTTTTGCATAGAGATTTTTCATAAGTTAATTGTGAATATCTTGGAGTGCCGAAATGGAAAACTTTTGACTTTGTAGCGCCATTATTGCTTCTACAGCTGCTCTAGCTCCTGCCAAAGTAGTGAATGTTGGAACAGAATAATCTAAAGCGGCTCTTCGAATATATTTATCATCATAGGCTGCCTGTCTACCTATTGGAGTATTTATAACTAACTGAATATGATTAGATCTAATCATATCTTCTATGTTAGGTCGTCCTTCATGTACTTTAAGAACTTTCTCAACCTGAATTCCATTTGATAATAAAAAATTTGCTGTTCCATTAGTAGCGACTAAACCAAAACCTAGCTTTATCAGTTTTGATGCGACATTAACCAAAGCTGCTTTATCTCTATCATGGGTTGATAAAAAAACTATGCCTTTAGTTGGTAAAGCTTCGCCTGCTGCAATTTCTGACTTTGCATATGCCATCCCAAATGTTGACGCTGAACCCATAACTTCACCAGTAGATCTCATCTCAGGACCAAGAACAGTATCAGAACCCGGAAAACGTTTAAAAGGTAATACAGCCTCTTTTATGTTTTGAAGTGGCGGAACAGGTTCTTTTCTTAAACCTAAAGAAGAAAGTGATTGGCCAGACATAATTCGTGTAGCAATTTTTGCAAGAGGTAGTCCAGTTGCTTTAGAAACAAAGGGTACAGTTCTTGATGCTCTAGGATTTGCTTCGATAATAAAAAGTTTTTCATTCATATCAGAATCTCTTTGCACTGCAAACTGTAAATTAATTAAACCTTCTACTTTTAATCTTTTAGCCAATTTACTTGTCCATTCTCTTATTAAATTAAGTGTAGTATCCGTCAGGGAAATAGTTGGCAAACAGCATGCCGAGTCTCCTGAATGTATACCCGCTGGTTCTATATGTTCCATTAAACCACCAATCAAAACATCGCCAGTGTTATCACATAAAGCATCTACATCAACTTCAATAGCGTTCTCTAAATATTCATCAATTAGAACTGGATGATCAGGTTCGACCTTTACTGCTTCTAACATATATCTATTAAGTTCTTCTTCATCAAAAACAACCTCCATAGCCCTTCCACCTAATACGTATGATGGCCTTACCACTACAGGATAATCTATTTCTTTTGCAATTTCTAGAGCCTCTTCTTTATTTCTAGCTATTCCATTACGAGGTTGAGTAATTTCTAACTCTGAAAGAATATTATCAAACAATTCTCTATCTTCTGCTAAATCAATAGATTTTGGAGAAGTACCCCAAATTCTAGTTTTAATATTTTCTTTGTTAGAAGATTCAAGCCAATCTAACAGAGGCAATGCTAATTTTAATGGAGTCTGTCCTCCAAACTGAACAATCAAACCATCTGGATTCTCGACTTGAATTACGTTAATAACATCCTCAAGTGTTAGAGGCTCAAAATATAATCTATCACTAGTATCGTAATCAGTAGATACTGTCTCTGGATTACTATTAATCATTATTGTTGAATATCCTAATTTTGATGACTCGAAAGATGCGTGACAGCAACAATAATCAAATTCTATTCCCTGACCTATTCTATTAGGGCCACCACCAAGAATAAGAACTTTTTTATTATCATCTAGTCCAACTTCACTTTGTAGTACTTTTTTTGTTATTTCCTGATCAGAGCTAATACATTTCGCAATTCTTTCGTATGTAGAATAATGGTAAGGTGTTGTTGAAGCAAACTCTGCCGCACAAGTATCTACTGTCTTATATACTGGCAATACATCAAGGTGAAGACGAAGATCTCTAATTATAGACTCCGACGTACTAAATTTCCATGCTATTTGTTTGTCAGAGAAACCATTCTGCTTCAGTTCTAACATCGCATTGTAATCAATATCATCTAAAGAAGTATTATCAAGGAGTTCACTCTCTATATTTATTAGATTTCTCAATTTGGACAAAAACCAAATATCTATACCAGATAATCTATGAATTTCTTGATTACTTATTCCTTTTTTCATGGCTAGCCTGATAACCATTATTCGATCTGGTGAAGGTGTTCTTAAAAGTTTACTTATTTCGTTCATATCTATTACTTTATCTTCTCTATCACAACCCCATCCTGAGAATCCTATTTCTAAAGATCTAATTGCTTTTTGAAAAGATTCTTCGAAACATCTACCTATAGCCATAGATTCGCCTACTGATTTCATTGAAGTAGTTAAAGTAGGTATAGATCCTCTAAATTTCTCAAATGCAAATCTTGGTATTTTAGTCACTACGTAATCAATAGTTGGTTCAAAACATGCTGGAGTTTTTTCAGTAATATCATTAACAATTTGATCTAAGGTATATCCTACAGCTAATAATGCAGCAATTTTTGCTATTGGAAATCCCGTGGCCTTGCTTGCCAATGCAGAGGATCTACTTACTCGAGGATTCATTTCAATAACAACAACTTCTCCATCTAGAGGATTTATTGCAAATTGAATATTGCTACCTCCAGTCTCTACTCCTATTTCTCTAATTATTGATATAGAGTAATCTCTTAATCGTTGATATTCTTTATCTGTAAGTGTTTGAGAAGGAGCTACTGTTATAGAATCTCCGGTGTGAACACCCATAGGATCTAGATTCTCTATACTGCAGACAATAACTACATTATCTGCAAGATCTCGCATAACCTCTAATTCATATTCTTTCCAACCTAAAAGAGATTTTTCAATTAATATCTGTGAAACTGGACTAGCTTCTATTCCGGACTTACAAATTGATATGTATTCCTCGTAATTGTATGCAATTCCACCTCCGCCTCCACCAAGAGTAAAAGCTGGTCTAATTATTCTTGGGAATGATGAAATTTCTTTACCTACAATCTTGGCTTCTTCTAAATTTGAAGCAATTCCAGAAGGGCAAACTTTAACTCCAATTCGCTCCATCGCCTCCTTAAATAAAAGGCGATCTTCTGCCTTTTTTATAGATTCTAAATCTGCCCCTATAAGCTTTACATTATATTTATCTAATGTCCCATTTTCTGACAGTTGAACAGCAATGTTAAGTGCTGTTTGGCCACCCATAGTTGGAAGAAGTGCTTGTGGCCTTTCTAACTCGATAACCTGAGCTACTACTTCCGCCGTAAGAGGTTCTACATAAGTTCTCTTAGCCATCTCTGGATCGGTCATTATTGAGGCTGGATTTGAATTAACAAGAACAACCTCATAACCCGCCTCTCGCAGAGCCTTGCAAGCCTGCGTTCCTGAGTAATCGAATTCACATGCTTGGCCAATGACTATTGGACCAGAGCCAAGAAGAAGAATGCGACGTATATCGCTACGCCGAGTCATGGGCCTTAATCTAAGTGGCAAACATACCTAGCTTCCCACGTTGCCGAATAAAGTGCTAATAACAAACCCAACAAAGAGAGTTTCAAGCTAACTTTGTTATCTAAGTCATAACTTGATCATGAGTGAACTCCAGCGCCTAAAGGGGCTGCTGCCTCCAGAAAATCAAAGCTGGGTGTTCGTGGAGGCAGCCGCGGCTATCGAGCCCCCTCTAATAACCCTTGAAGAGATAGGAAGAGACGAGGTGGAAATACAAATTGACCTTGAACAATGGGAATTTCTCGCTCAAGACCATAGAAACATGCTTTTTTGGCATGAAGTAGGTCGAATACAAGACGATTCAATACCTAGAGATGGCTGGGAAATGGCCGCACTAGCTATAGGACTAGGAGGAGCCATTGGAGAGCTTTGGGTTCAAGATGGTTTACTTCTTTTGATGGCTCTAGGCCTATCAGGATTTGCTGGATACCGTCTTTACTTAAAAAATAATTCAGAAAAGAAATTGCAAGATGCAATCTCAGCTGATGAGCGCGCTATAGATCTTGCATGTAGGTTTGGATATAGCGTGCCAAATGCCTACAAAAGTCTAGGAGGAGCACTAAAAGAATTGGTAGAAAAAACCAGAAAGAAGAAAAAAAGATCCTTTTATGAAGACAGATTAGAAGCGCTTAGGAAAAGTGCTAGTAAAGCTAGAGCAGAAATGGCTCAGCAAGAAGGCTCGGCAGAATCATTAACAAGTGAAAATGTATATGGATAGTGAAAGATTGGCTCATTTAGCTGCCGAGGCATGTGATGATAAAAAGGCAAAGGATATTCTTTTGATAAGGGTAGAAGAGGTGTCAAGTATTGCTGACTGGATATTAGTTTCAGAAGGTCTATCTGATGTTCAAGTAAGAGCAATAGTTAAATCTGTAGAACAAAGAATTAAAGAAGAAGCAAATGTAATACCAATAAGAAAAGAAGGGATTAATGAAGCAAAATGGTCCTTATTAGATTATGGGGATTTAATAGTAAACGTAATGCAACCTTATGAGCGAAGCTTCTACAATCTAGAGTCGTTCTGGAGTAACGGTAAGCAAGTTTTTTATAATAAAAATAAGATAAATAGCTAAAAATATATTCAATGAATAATTGTCCTGTACCAATTGAACAAAGACCATTAGAAGAATTTAAGCAATTAAATTCTTCTTATTTCTTTTCCCAGGCAAATAAGACTAAATATCAACTTTATAAGTTTTTATTTATAGCTTGGATAGGAGCAATGCCAATAATTGCTTTAATACTCAGTGGAAGCTGGTCATTAAAACAAAATATAGTGGCACTAATAATATTGACATTGATTGCGAGCGTAATAATGCCTACTCTAATAATTTCCCGTCAATATTTAGGATGGAGTTATATTTTAAAAAGATTAGAGTCTAGTAAAATTGAATACGAAGAGTCGGGTTGGTATGATGGCCAAACATGGGACAAACCAAAGGAATGGCTAGAGAAAGATTTGCTTATAGCAAAATACGAGGTAAAGCCAATATTGTACAAATTAAGAAACATCATAATACTTATATTAATCCTCGCAATTAACTTTATATATATTAGTAAATCATTGGAGCTAATTTAGATGTATCTAGATAATATATTAAATAACAATTCTAAATTTAGTAGTCCTCCATTAAAAGTAAAGCTTAAGAGAGGGGCAAGTATTGAATCTACTCATAATGTTCATGCTGTTGTTAGTGATAGCAAAGGTAGAGTATTAATGAAGTCTGGAAAATCTGATTATCAGACGTTTATTCGATCTGCCTTAAAGCCATACCAAGCTGTTCCATTTATAAGTAGTGGAGCTTATCAACAAATACACTGTAGTGATAAGGGTTTAGCGATAAGTTGTGGTTCACATCAAGGAACAAAAATGCATGCTAGAGAAGTATTTAAAATATTATGGGACTCTAGACTTGAAGTTGATAACCTTAAATGTCCAATACCTAAAAATAAAACTAGTAGATTAGAACATAACTGTTCTGGAAAGCATGCAGCATTCCTTTCAACGTGTAAAAAAATGAACTGGGATACGAATAATTATCTAGAAGCTTCTCATCCACTGCAAAAAGAAATATTTAGAAGAGTTGCTGAAATTTTAAGACTGCCACAAGAGGAACTTATAGCAGAAAGAGATGATTGTGGAGCTCCCACATTATTACTCCAGTTGTCACAAATTGGTCTTTTATATGCATATCTTGGTTCGGCCAAAGATGCACAAATTGAACAAATAACCAGAGCTATGATGGCTCATCCAGAATTAGTTGCTGGAACAGGAAAATTTGATACTGAGCTAATGAAGGACTCTCACGGTCAACTACTGAGCAAAGGAGGTGCTGAAGGTGTTCAGTGTATTAGCAGATTGGGGGAAGGATTAGCTATGGCAATCAAAGTTGAAGATGGGTCACGAAGAGCAAAACATGCTGTAGCACTTCATCTTCTCAACCAACTCGAATGGATTATGCCATCTTCTTTGCAATCATTAGAAGAAAGAGTAATGCTGATTTCACAAGGTGTTCAACTTGAGGTTGAAGGTAGTCTCAAATTCGTGGAAAATTAATTAATTCCTTTTGAATAGGGACTTGAACATGTATGCTGAATTTGCTTCGCGGGGTAGAGCAGTCTGGTAGCTCGTCGGGCTCATAACCCGAAGGTCGGAGGTTCAAATCCCCCCCCCCGCCACCAATTGATTCAAACGACCTTCAGAAACAACTTGATTTATCCAATCAAATAGAAGTATCTCAAAATATTATCAAGAGAAGTAGAACCACCTATTGCACATAGTCAATTTATAGTGCACCTTTTCAAAGGAAACCAAATTCATTAAAATGTCTCCATTGCCTGAACTAGTCCATTCAACCCCTCAAGGTGGAACAATACACAAATATCAACTATCAGGTGGCAAAAGTTCTTTCCTTAGATTTATTGGATGCTATTTAGGATCATGTAAATTCTGTAACGATTTTGATGAGGCTTCAGATTATATAAGCAGCATAGAAGATAGAGCTTAAATAAGTAAGGAAGGCTATTTATATAAGTTGGTAAATATATCCCTAATAAATTGCTTTCTAGTTTCCTCGCTTGATTTACAAAATAATTTATTATCATCTTTTAGATTTTGCAGCCCTTCTTTCCCAATATTAGAAATAATGAAATCATAATCCTTATTGATCCAATTCATAACATCTGATTCATTGACTTCTACATGACACTGAATACCATATACATTATCTTTAATTTGAAAAATCTGTTCCGGGCAACGACTAGAACTAGCTATTAATTTGGAATTATTCGGTAATATAATCTGATCGGAGTGCCAATGTAAAACTTGAAGTGGTTGGTTTAGTGATCTATTAAATTCATCAGGAGGAGGTGATTTAAAAACATAAATAGGTGACCATCCAATTTCTGCTCTATATGAAATATCATCTCTATCCTTTAGCTTTTTAACGCTACCACCGCACGCATAGGCTAATAACTGAGCACCTAAGCATACCCCAATGAATTTTCTTTTATTTTTAATCAACTTATCTATAAATAGAATTTCATCGTTAAGGAATTCATATCCAATTCTGGGTAAATCTGAAATTCCCATAGGTCCTCCCATGGATAAAACACAATCATCATTAGAAACTACAGGTAAATTATCACCTAAGTACAAGTTGATAATTTCATCCTCAAGTCCAAATTCTTTAGAAATTTCCAAGAATAAACTAGGCCCTTCATGTTCCACATGTTTTAGAACAAAGAGTTTTTTCATCTAAGGATAATAAAAGTATTAACTGGAAGCTGATGTATAGAATTTAAGAGCATATTTCCAGAAATTAATGCTAAATACAAAAAAGACTATTGCAATAGTGACACCTACCATCATTAAGCTAAACGGGGCAATACCTAATAAAGCTTGAGCGGGTACAGTCGTCAGAAATGCTACTGGCAAAAGGAAGGTCAGTATTGGTCTCAAGGCTAATGGATAAGCTGAAATTGGATATCGACCCGAGATTAGAACTGATCTTAGGACTTCGTTTGCATTCCAAATTTTAACGAACCAAATACTTGTTGATGCTATTAGAAACCATAAACTATATAAAATAATCAATCCACAAATAAACATTACAAAAGATATAATTAAAGATAACTCATTAACATAATAATTTCCTTTAACCAAACCTATGTAAATAAGTATTATACCTACAATGAGTGAGGGTAAACCATAAGGAGAAAAGGTTCTAAATGACAGCCATAATTGACTATTAACAGGTTTTAATAAAACAAAGTCAAGAGTACCATTTTGAACCTGCTTAACTATACGGCTAAGATTAGGCTGTAAAAACGAAATAGTGAAAGATTCGATTAGAGTATAAAATCCTAAAATAATTAATGAGGAATGCCAAGGCCACCCTCCAAGAGTATTGTCAGCCGTATAAAACATACTTAGAACAAATAGACTGCCAGCTAGGTTGCCAATGGTTGATAATATCTCTACAAATAGATTTAATTTATATTCCAATTCTATAGATAGGGATGTAGACCAAAACTGGAACAAAATCCTTAAATATTTTAATATTATATTTATTCTCAGCATATTAAGCTCCCATAGCAGAATAGTGTTTTACACCTATTCTCCAAGTAAATACACTTACTATAGAAAGTACTACAATCCATATAAATAAAACTTCTATATTAATAGTCTGATTAAAAGATTGAGAGGACAACATTTTAGATGGTAAATATAAAATATAGGGAAATGGCGTCAATAAAGCGAATTGTTTTATCTGTTCAGGATAAGCTTCTAAAGGGGCTATCATTCCAGAAAGGAATAAGTAAGGAATGAGTAAAAGTCTTTCAAGAGAACTTGCTTTATCAGTAAAGAAACAAATCATTGCGAATATCCAATGTATTAGAAATCTTAGAAGGAAGGCAATAAAGATAGTCCCTATAGAAATTATTAATGAACCTATATTAGGAAGCCAAAAATAGTTCGGTTTGAAAAGAAATAAAAGAAATATCATTAGTAATACAAGAGGTAGACGAGAAAACTGTTCGGAAATATGAGAAAATAAATATCTAAATATTGGTGGTACTGGCTGTAATAGATATGGAGAAATCTTACCCTCTAGATTATCCTCTTCTAAAGATACCATTACCCAAACTGCAGTGAATTGCCTTACAACAAATGCTGATATAAAATAATGTGCTAAATTTATAGGATTATATCCAAAAGAATATATAGCTTGAGAATTACTCCATAAAGATAGCATTATTAAAGGCAAAGTACCAGAAATAGCCCATAAAGCTATCTCAGCTCTATACTCAACCATAAGAGCATATTGTGAAATAAAAAGAGCTCTAAATACTCTATATAAATTAAAAATACGTGATCTTTTTTTAGTAAATAATTTTTTAAACATTTTATTCTATCTTATTTGAGTAAATCTTACTAATAATTTCTTCAATTGGAGGATCTGCTATCTCTAAATCTCTTATAGAAAAGTTGTTCAGAAGATTATTAATTTTTTGGGGTAAATCATTCCTATTTATAAGTAGCTTAACTGAATAATTATCCTGTTTTATTATCTTGCCATAGTGTTTTAGTAGAGAGAAATTTATTTGTTCGTTAAATTCTAATCTCACTAAACGACTAGGAGAAAATTGTTGTGTTAGTTTTGCTAATGGGCCATCATAAAACAATTGGCCCTTATCTATAACTAAAATACGTTTACATAAAGAGGTAATATCTGCCATATAATGACTTGTTAAAATAATCGTTGCTTGATATTTTTGATTATAGTTATATAAAAAATCTCTCACTCGTAATTGAGAATTTACATCTAAGCCTAAAGTTGGTTCATCTAGGAACAGAATTGAAGGTCTATGTAAAAGTGAAGCAAGTAATTCAGCTTTCATTCTTTGGCCTAGTGATAATTTCCTAACAGGTCTATTTAATTCTTCTTTTAAATCAAGCATTAAAGCCAACTCTTGTATGCGATAAGACGCTTCTTTATCAGGTATTCCATATACAGCAGCATTTACTTTTAAAGAATCTATTGGAGGGAGATCCCAAATCAATTGCTGTTTCTGACCCATAACTAAAGTTATATCCTTTAAGAATTTATATTTTCTCAAAGAAGGAATGTTGCCTGAAACATTAACAACTCCAGATGTAGGGTGGATTAAACCACATAACATCTTCAAAGTAGTTGTTTTACCTGCGCCATTAGGCCCTATAAAACCAACTATTTCTCCTCTATCAATATTAAATCCAATACTTTCTACTGCTTTTATAGATGTATATTCTCTAGAAAAAAAATGTCTAAAAGTACCTATAAGTCCAGGTTGCTTGTCTGCAACTAAATATTCCTTAGAAAGATCCTTAACTCTTATAACAGGCATTTAAAGAAATAAACCATATTGATAATAATCAATGGTGATTGTTTTATTGCGCTTCTATACAGACAGAAGAAGGATAGTAAACAGATAGAAATATTGAAAGGGTCCACCCCCTCGATATATAAGATTAAATAATGAGAGTTAGAAGTTTATAAGGCTATGCTAATGAATCAGGGGCAAATTTCTTTTGAAATCATTCTAGTTAAGTCAACATGCGACAGAACCTAGCAATTTTTGGACTTAAGGATGATTTAGGTGCTCATGGCTTAGGATGGTGATTGCCTTAAACCACTTTTTAAGCTGAGAGGCAAGGCAAGGCAAGCTATGAACGAAGATGAAAAATTAGAAAAATATACCTCTGTTAAGTTGGCTCAAGAGTCAACTGATAATAGAGGCTCAGCCTCCAGCGAAGAATATCTTTCAAAAGAATCAACTACAGTAAGGCCAAATAATCAGCTCTCCAAAAGCCTTTTAGGATGGTATTCCGTATGCAGCAGTCAAGTACTTAAAGAAGGTGAGCTATATCATTTCTCAATGTATAATGAGCCATTAATATTATATAGAGATAAAGAAAATACTGCTAAATGTATAAAAGACATGTGTCCTCATAGAGGGGCTTCATTCCAAGGTGGTGAACTAAAAGAAGGGGAAATTGTTTGCCCTTATCATGGAGCTAGATTCTCAACTAGCGGAGAATGTACAAATTTAGATAGAATTACTTGTCAGCATATAGTAGATACTAACTACAATAACTACGCCAAAAAAATACATCTTTATCAATATCCATGTATAGAGATAGACAACTATATATTCATTTATTATACGGGAAAGGCCAAGACTAATTTAGAAGAATTTGAAATAAAGTCATCACTAGAAGACTTACGTATTGAAACATACAATTTCAAACAGAATGAATATACTTTTGAAGAAGTTAATGTAGATTTCAAATGTGATTGGGCAAGGATAATAGAAAATCACTTGGATATTTTACATATATTTTGGGTTCACGGAAATACAATTCCAGATAAAGATGTTAGTAGAAACGTAATCACTAGTTTTAACCAAATAATTACAAGAGATAAAAATTATATTGAAAGCAAATACAATCATAAAGACAAATCGAAAGGTGAATTTATATCTATAATGTTTGTTCCACCGGGAAGAATAATTATATATAAGGGAAACCCTGATACAGCAAGGTATGTCCAGGTTCTAGACCATATACCTCTAGGACAAAATAGAGCAAGAGTAGTAGTCAGGCATTATAGAAAATTTCTCAAAAATAAAATATTTACATCTCTCGTTTTATTTAAACACTTACAACAAAGAATCTTCTATAGAGTATTTTGTGAAGACTATCAGATTCTAAAGACACAAACTTTTAATCAACAGATGGGATATATAGAAAAAGATAACGTTAAACTGCTAGGAGAGGATAAAATGGTTCAATATTACTGGGATTGGCTACAGAGTGAATTAGTCAATAGCAATCCATGGTCAATTCATTCAACAACTTCTCATACAAATACTGTACATTTAGACATGCCAATGCTTTATCCTCCTGAGAATAGGAAGTTGTTAGAGGAAAATAATAGGCAGATTCTACTAAAATTAATCTTAAGAGCTCTATTGCCTATTTCTCTAATAATTCTACTAATTTAGTCTGAAATCTGTTTAACTTCAAATCACAATGTACCTGTAAAATGTTAAAAAAACGAATTTATACTAAAATAATAAAACAATAACTATTTAAGATGGACTCTAATAATCAAAGACCAGCCTGGATGAATTGGGCCTTTTTGGCAATATTTCTATGGTCAAGTTGGCAGTTATATGGTTTTTATGTGGCAAAATTTGGCTAACTTAGTAACTAACAAGAATCTTTATTTAATTGAGAATTGACATATGCTTGTTTAAGATCCATAAATAATATACGACCAGTAATAATATCTTCAGATAAAGATAATTGAAATATCGAAAAGACTAATGACACCAATAGATCGAAGAGCTTGGTATAAATAGTTACATGCAAGAGTGAGTGATGACCTTTAACAAATTTATGATTCGTACTAGTAAGGTATTGCTATAAATAGCTAATTAATCAGAAGCACAATGTCAGTAGGAATCTACTTCGCCACAACAACAGGTAAAACCGAAGATATCGCTGAGAGGCTGCATGGCATGCTTAGCGGTGTTGAATCTCCCAAGGATTTAGCAGATGTAGACGATGTTAGTGAGCTTGAGTCATTTGATGGAATCATTTGTGGAATTCCAACATGGAATACAGGCGCTGATTCCGAAAGATCAGGAACTGCATGGGATTCTCTGCTAGATGAAATAGCAGGTTTAAGCCTTAGTGGCAAAAAAGTTGCAATTTATGGTCTTGGGGACTCATCGACGTACACAGAAAACTTCTGCGATGCAATGGAAGAGCTCCATTCCTATTTTAAAAAGGCCGGGGCAACGATGGTGGGGTATGTAGACAAATCAGGCTACACCTTCGATGAATCTAAAAGCACTGTTGGCGATAAGTTTTGCGGACTCCCATTGGACGAGGATAGTGAATCAGATATGACTGACGAGAGGCTGACTAAATGGGTGGGTCAACTGAAATCTGAAATGTCAATATAAAAATCATAAATAAAAACAAATAAAAAGTCACTGTTTAGGAAGTATATAAGCATTGACTTTTTATTATTGTTAAAGATAGTTGGTCATTTCACATAATAATTAAATATGCTATCGCATAGAATAAGAATAGAATAACTTAAAATTCGTATGTCTGACATAAACCAACTTCCATGGTTAGACATTAAGAATATAGATACCTTTATAGGAAAGAATAAAATATTTTCAGGACTATCATTAAAATTAAATCATGAGAATACAGTAATACTTGGGCCGAATGGAGCAGGGAAATCAACACTAATAAAACTAATTGCGAGAGAAATCTATCCTCTAGTAAAAAAAGAATCGACTTTTAAGATTTTTAATAATGAAAAAATAAATATTTGGGAATTACGTTCAAAAGTTGGATTCGTATATTCAGAAATCGAAAAAAGAATTAATAGTAATTCACTGGTTATAGATATTGTTAATTCTGGATTTTATGGGTGTTTTAATAAATCTGGATTAGATGAATTTTTACATAAAGAAGAGGTTTTAAATCTTCTAAATTATTTAAAAATAGAACACTTACCAAACAAAATATATGGAGGTCTATCAGATGGCGAAAAACGAAGAGTTATAATCGCCAGAGCACTTATAAGAAATCCTAAGATATTAGTCTTTGATGAAATTACAAATAGATTAGATATAGGTTCAAAGTATCGAATACTCAAATTAATAAGCGATTTAAGCAATAAAGGCTATACAATCATTCTTGTTTCCCATCTAATAGAAACAATATCTAAAAACACCAAAAGAGTTATATTAATGAAAGATAGGAAGATATTTGCAGACGGAGACCCAATTAGTATATTAACTAGTAAAAATATCAGTAGACTATATGACACTACTTTAGAAGTAATACATAAAAATGAATCATGGCAAATTATTCCTAAACTCTAGTTATAATAGATAGTCATCAATTTATAATTATAAAAATAATAAGAAAAAATAGTATGATATAAATTAATCTTCGAGAAAACAACCAACTAGCAGAGGAACTACTAGAGGAAAATCTGAGATTTTTATTAATAGGTTTCCCACAATTAGTGCAAATAAGTCTTCCAGCAAGCGCTCTATCTGCTCTAAATGATTTATTCCCACAGATATGGCACCTATTTGAATTCATAAGGAATGTTTATAAGTATGAATTCAGATATGCTAAAGGGTCAGACATGTTTCTGCTATATCCCAAAAGACTTGAAGGATTATAACTGTAGATAATTTTATTATATTCATCAAGCAAAAATGTTCCTCCTCTTTGAGTTAAGAAATCAGTCTTGTAAATATATTCATCGGTATTGGATAATATCTCTATCATATTTTTTAGTCGCAATGTTGCCAATTCAAAAGGTCTTTGAAACCCACTACCACCAATGTTATTAAAAAGTGATCCTCTAAAATTTAATTGACCAATTAAATTGATATTATCACCATCTAAAAATATTTGTTCGGAGCTTCTATCTCCTAAATACCCTCTAATAACTTCCTTTAGAGTTCCTTCTGATCCGATTCCAGCACACATTAATATCATATTTATAATGTTGCCAAATCCTGTTTCTAGTCCTTTGGAAAGGCCAATCTTATCGTGAATAGAATTATCCTGCTTTAGGAATAAACATGCTCTTTCTATACCTGTGTAATTACAGAATCTTTTGCCAGCGCTGGATTTTGCTATTGCTATTATAGAAAGGAGAATATTACTCTTATGTAAAAGATGTCTTGCCTTATATAAATTTTGAGCATATTCTATACTATCAAAATCACCCAAAAGTCCTAATACCACTATCAATCTTTTCCTTCCAGATTTTATTGAAGAAGTAGATCCCACTTCATTTAAAAGTACTGAACTAATATATTTGTCAACATTCATTTCCAATTTCTATCCTTTTCCTTACATAATAATACAATTATTATTTTATCATTTTTTGATTTAGATGCAAAGGGAAGATTTAAAATTGTGCTGTCAAATTTAAATATGAAGCTGGTATCGCAAAGAAACTATAAATCGATATGAATAATTGACAATATTGTTTATTTAATAAATTGACCATTAAAATACTAAGAGAAGGCAAAAAAGACCTCTACTCATGCAGTCTCTAGCCAAAGCCATCAACAACCACCTTTCTTGTGAATTCCAAGCAAGTCATACATATCTTGCTATGTCGATATGGTTGAGAGAAAAAGATTTAGCTGGATTTTCAAAATATATGCAGTCGAAAAGTCAAGAAGAAAGAGGGCATGCTGATCGTCTTATTGCTTATTTAGTTGATTGCGATGAACAAGTTGAGCTTCCAAGTGTTGAAGCACCCCAAAGATCCTGGACAACAACCCAAACGCTTTTTGATCAAGTATACGAAATGGAGCAGGCTGTTACAGCATCTATAAATAGGATTTATTCGATTGCCGAACAAGCGGGCGAAAGGAGCGCTACTGCCATGTTGGATTGGTTTGTTGCTGAACAACTTCAAGAAGAAGCAGAAGCAAGATTTGTTAGGAAAAGGCTCCGCCTTGCAAGCGACAACAGTGCTGCATTACTCCTTTTGGATCAGCAGTTCCTGGATGGAACAGCTCTTACAACAGTTAAAGGAGGTCCAGGATCGCTTGGATAAAGGAATTATTGCTATAAATTCAAAAATATCTATTAGAACTTAAATAGATATCTAGATTTTTTCTACTGGAGAATTAAATTCTTAAGAGTTGAATATTAAACATAAATGCTTTCGCATTAATTTCTAATACCATACATAGTAACTAATGATATTAGTTGACTGACCATATAGAACATCTGTAATAAGCCATGTGAAGAGTAGAGCAAGAGTTAAGTCTAAGAAAATAACTTTATGGGGCAGTTTGCTTTTTTCTTGTGCAGACCTACGGGAACCCTAACGTTACTTATGACTGGTACGCGGGTAATTCTGGGGTGACAAACCGCTCAGGCAAATTCATCGCAGCCCATGCAGCACATGCAGGCCTGATGATGTTCTGGGCAGGAGCTTTCACCCTTTTTGAACTAGCTCGTTATGACCCCTCTCTTCCTATGGGGAATCAGAGCCTGATTTGCTTGCCTCACCTAGCTGGACTCGGCATTGGAGGAATAGAAAATGGAGTGATTACTGAACCTTATGGCTGCACAGTAATCGCTGTACTTCATCTAATTTTTTCCGGCGTTTTGGGTGCTGGTGGTCTTCTCCACTCAATGAAATATGAAGGAGATCTTGGGGCATATCCAGAAGGAAGCAGACCTAAAAAGTTTGACTTCGAATGGGATGATCCAAATAGACTGACTTTTATCCTTGGTCACCACTTGATTTTCCTAGGCCTAGGAAACATTCAATTTGTAGAATGGGCCAGAATTCATGGAATCTGGGATTCCGCTCAAGGTGTTACTCGTACGGTTCAGTACAACCTTGATTTCGGAATGATCTGGAACCATCAAGCTGATTTCCTTTCTATTAATAGTTTGGAAGACGTAATGGGAGGACATGCTTTCCTAGCATTCTTCACAATCATTGGTGGTGTATTCCATATTGCAACTAAGCAATTTGGTGAGTACACAGAATTCAAAGGGAAAGGACTTCTTTCAGCAGAAGCTGTACTTTCATACTCTCTAGCCGGAATTGGATATATGGCTTTTGTTGCAGCATTCTGGTGCTCAACAAACACAACTATTTATCCAACTGAGCTATATGGAGATGTATTGAAGCTCCAATTTGATTTTGCACCTTATTTCATTGATACAGACAGCTCACTAGTTGGTGATGCTCATACTGCAAGGGCTTGGTTGTCCAATGTTCATTTTTACCTTGGCTTCTTCTTTGTCCAAGGTCACTTATGGCATGCATTAAGAGCTATGGGCTTCGATTTCAAACGTGTAGGGAAAGCGTTTGAAAATATGGAGAGTGCAAAAATCACTGCAGGAAAGTAAAACTCTAACTATTTACTCCTGAACTTCGTCAAACCCTAATAAATAAAAGCCTTGCCTGAAGCAAGGCTTTTTTTTTTGATTTTAAAATTGGTAAGAGTCATTTATTTATAAAGTGCTGGCAATAAATCACATTTGAATCTGTTTAAAAATTGCCAAAGTAAATCTAATAAAAGGTTTTAGGAACTTTTTTACCGTTAAGGCGGAAAAAGTCAAGGTCACCAAAACCAAACATTTCTTTATTTTGGCCAATAAACCACTTACCTGTGTAGCAATTTATACCTATATCTGTTCATAAAGCAAAAAAATCTCAACAATCCTCTTGCTATTGAGAATCGCTTGCAAAAGAGTCCTCTTCCGTTATATGTTGAGAGAACTTCTCAACAAGCTCTCTTAATTAATTATGAGCTTTCGCTTTTTACCTGATGATCCAATAGCGGCAATAAGAATGCCCACTGGTCAATCAGTCCTTATAGATCCTTCAGCTCGATCAGGAACAGCATGTCTAGAAGTTCTTGAAGGTATTGCAAGGGTTTATTGCCCATGTGAAGAAACTGAGGGAATGACATTGGCTTTTCTACAAGCTGGAGATCAATTGAGGACAGATAGACTATGTAGCGAAGGAGTTTGTGTAGAAGCTTTAACACCGCTTTGTTTTAGAAGTGACGCAGAAATATCAGATCCTGGCGGTTTTGATGCTGTTAATGAATGGACACTGCAACTTTTAAGGATCCGACATCTCGGCAGTGCGGAGCAAAGATTACAAGCCTTATTTGCATTACTTGTTAACAGGCTTGGAAGAAGATGTGGTGATTGGTGTCATTTACCATTCAGATTGACTCATGAAAGAATTGGAGAGCTAATAGGTTCTACTAGAGTTACCTCAACAAGGTTGATATCAAGATTACGTTCGGCTGATTTATTACATGTACCTGCAGGCGAGCCAATTCTAAGATTAGCTCCAACATTAATAGAGTCTTCTCCTCTAGCTGCCTAAGCAACATTCAGATTAGATACTAAAAAACATGAAAAATATTCAAGGATGTAACCAATCAATTACTCTTATTGGAAGCTTGTGTAAAGAAGCAGAGTCAACCAGGAATAGAATTAACCAAATAAGATTAACTGTGAGAAATTGCGGAAATCCTTATCTCATTGAAAGATTAAATAATGAATTAGTACAACTAAAAAAGCGTAAGTCAGAAATTTCTAAAATAGCAACAACTATCCATAACATCTGTACTGAAAAAACATCTATTTTATTTTTAATTGAGTTATGTAGTAGATAAAATTAGGTTTCTCTAATTAGTATCCTAGTTTGTCTTTCTAGGTGTGATTTTTCCATCACTCAATTCGCCATCAATAATTAATAAAGATGATCTACTATTATTAGCAAATTTAACTCTGCCTAATAAATAGGCAAATTCATCTTCAGAAGCAAGTTGAGATTCAATTGTTGGGTCAAGAAAAACAGTAGTTCGAATATCAGAAGATCTTTCAGCTAGCGCATATAATTGATGTAATGAGGTAGTAACATCTCTTTCCATTTGAAAGGAATGAGCAATTAGTTCTTCAATGCTCACCCAATTTTGCTTAGGGGATTTAATCTCTTGAAGAGAAATATTTTGTCCTCGGGTAATTAAATAATCAGCGAATTGCGAAGCATGTGATTGCTCATTAATTGATTCTTGACGATAAAACTCTGAGAAGCCTCTTAATTCTCTTTCTGCAAACCATATTGAATTAGCAAAATAACTGGCACTAGCGAAACGCTCCATTGTTAGGTGATCTTGAAAGGCCAAAGAAAGAGAAGACTCCATGGCTTGAGCCATTGCACGACCAGAAGGTCCTGTAATCACTCCATATGTTTCATTTGAAATTTGAGTAGTCATGAATTTGAAAGGACTTCAATCAAGAGGTGAAGCCGCAATTTTGGCTGCAGCTGTAATAAATGATACATCCAAGTTAAAAAATGATGGCGAACCAATGTAAAAGAAGGTAGTCAGATAAAATGAGAATGAATATCAGTTGCTTTTATCTAATTAATTATGGAGACACTAATAGGGTTTAATACAATGAGAGCTAGAAGAGAGGTAATTATAACTAAGAGAAAAAGTTGTAAGAAATCAAAATGCTCTAAATGGAAAGGTGGAAAATGTAGATGCAAGAATGGTTGATTGTTTTACTGAATATAAACTGATTAGCCAAAGATAATTCTTTTTGAGCCTGGGAAAATTATACCTATTTGGCCCTTTCTAAAATGAATTGAACATTTATCTCCTGGGCTTGGAGGATTAATTAATGGGTAAGATACTTTAAAAATTTGTCCTTGCAGGAGAACCTTTATTAACCAATATGTACCATAAAATTCTCTACTTTGAACTAAAGCATTTCCAAGTTCATCTACTTTTAATTCTATAGCATTTTCGTCAAACATTAGCTCTGTTGATTTGACTTGATTGGTATCTGAAGATTTATTCAAGGTACCTAACGGCGTGATATAGGACTTACAATCTTCTGTAATACGTAGTGTATTCCTTTGAAGGACAAACCTTGCAACAAAAGGTGTAGCTGGACTTTCTACTATATTAATTGGTTGATCACACTGATCTAATAAGCCATCCTTCATTACAGCTACCCTGTCACAAATTGCCAGAGCCTCCTGTGGGTCATGTGTTACCAAAAGACCACTTGCTGAGCAAGACTTTAAGACAAAAGATAATTCACTTCGCAATTTATTTCTAACCTCAACATCTAAACTACAAAAAGGTTCATCTAAAACTACTAAAGAAGGTTTAGGAGCTAATGATCTTGCTAAAGCCAATCGTTGTTTTTGTCCTCCGGAAAGTTCGTGTGGGTATCTAAAGCGAAGATCAACTAATCCCAATAACTCAAGTAGCCACATCGCTCGAGTTTTTTCTTTTTCATTATTCAAACCAAAACAAACATTCTTCCATGCATTTAAATGAGGGAATAAGGCATAATCTTGAAAAACCATTCCGACACCTCGTCTTTCTGGTGGTAGTGAATAATTTGAATCTGCTATTAACTTTCCATTTATTGAGATTTTTCCATTTGAAGGAGTTTCAAAACCAGCTATTAGTCTAAGCAATGTAGTTTTGCCACAACCCGATGGACCCAATAATCCAACAAGTTCTGATTGTTTTAA
>CACIRS010000002.1 GCA_902589115.1 uncultured Prochlorococcus sp. | reverse complement strand
CGAATATTCATTACATTTCCACTTGTAATTGCATTAACTATTGATTTTTTACCATTAGCATGGTTGATTTTATTAATAGGCTCATTTACTGACTTTTTAGACGGATGGTTAGCGAGAAAAGCTGAAGTATCAAATCCCTGGGGGGCAAAGATGGACCCTTTGGCAGATAAAATTTTCACCATAGGACCATTCATTTGGCTAGCAATAAAAGGAATAATTCCTATATGGGCAATATGGTTATTAGTCTCCAGGGAGTTGATTGTATCTTCCTGGCGTTCAGAGCAAATCAAAGGTGGCCCAGCATCATTGTTGGGAAAGACAAAAACTTTTCTACAAATAACATGTCTACTTATTTTCTTATGGCCTCCATCTTGGAATGTGGTTTATATCTTTGACCAATTAAATAATTTAGGGTTAATCTGTTTCTGGACCTCCTTAATTTTCTCTATTATATCTAGCATGAATTATTTAAGAATTAAGTAATTTCTCATCATTAGTAAAATCAAGATCACTATTTTTATTAAGTATATAATCATTATTATAACTTTCTAAAAGCCCCTTATAAAGATCATATTTCGGTTGCCATTCTAATTCTCTTTGTACTTTTGAAATGTCAGTTAAGAAATGCCCTATCCTTAGAGGAAAAGCTTTTCTAGATTTATTGTCTAAGTTGGATGTTTCAAAAAATCTGATCTTGACATCTGATGGATCCTTACCACAAACCTTTGCAGCAAGTTCAACAAGTCCTAATAATGTTATTCCTTGTTTATTAGAGCAATTATATATTTGATTATTAGCTTTTTCAACCTTTAAACTTTTAACTATTGCTTCGGCTAAATCGTTTACATGTCCCAATTGAGTAAGAAATGTACCATTACCAGGCAATGGTACAGGACGAGAGTGAATAATCCTATCAAAAAACCATTTTTCAATAGGATTGTAGTTACCTGAACCATATATATATGTAGGTCTAAAACTAGTAAAAGGGATTTCATTCATCCTTAGCCACCTTTCAGTATCAGCTTTACCTGAATGCCTACTAGAAGGGTCTAAATCATCTCTTTCACTTAGAGGTAATTGTTCCGAATGTGCATAAACGCCAGCAGAACTTAGGTACAAAAATCTGAACTGTGGAGGTCCAGTTAGCGATAAAACTCGTTTAGTATCTTCTAGAGTTCTGCCAGAAGTATCTACAATTACATCAAAACTTCTTTCATGAAGTGATCTTAATCCTTCATCAGAATGGCGATCACCTATTAGATGTTCAACATTTGGGGGTACAGGATTTTTCCCCCTAGTGAAAAGAGTAAGTTTGTGTCCTTCATCGATAAGCTTCTTTACCAGTGGCTTACCAACAAAACGAGTTCCACCCATTACAAGAGTTTTCAAGGCCTTAAAAAATCAAATTTATTTATTCGAAAGGAAACTTTAAGTCAATGTCACCACTGGGTTGCAGGATGGGTAATGAATGAAAACTAATTCATCATGGAAGTCATACCAGCAATCGACCTGTTAGAAGGTAGCTGTGTCAGGCTGCATCAAGGAAAATATAGTGAGGTTACATTTTTTTCCGATGATCCTATTGCCCAAGCTCTCATATGGGAGGAACAGGGCGCCAGGATGATTCATCTTGTAGACCTAGATGGTGCAAAAACTGGAAAGCCCTTAAATGACCAAAGCATTCGAGAAATAACAAAGGCAATATCAATACCTATACAGATAGGGGGAGGTATTCGTTCATTAGAACGTGCTGAAATCTTGCTTGACTATGGAGTAAATCGAGTAATTTTTGGAACAAGTGCAATTGAGCAACCAGAACTAATCAAAGAGTTGGCTAGTCGACACCCTCAGAAAATAATAGTTGGAATCGATGCAAAAGAAGGTAAGGTTGCCACAAGGGGTTGGATTAAAGAAAGTAATATATTGACCAAGGATTTGGTTAAAGAATTCTCAAACATAAATTTAGCCGCTTTTATATGTACAGATATATCAACTGATGGAACCCTTAAAGGTCCAAATATTCAGGCCATAAAAGAAATAGCCGAAATAACTAATATCCCAGTTATAGCCTCTGGGGGAGTTGGTTCTCTAGAAGATTTAATCGCGTTATCTCCACTAGAAAATTATGGAGTTACAGGTGTAATTGTAGGAAGGGCTTTATATGATCAAAAATTTACATTAGAGGAAGCAATAATTTCAATGACCAATTCAAATATACAAGATCATACTTCGAAGAATAAATATCTTGCATAAAAACACTCAATAAAAGTCTTATGATCAGATTAAATTTCATAGGACCTTGGAGGATAAATTAAAATTTGACATTAAAGATTATTCTTAGACTGGAGAAACTGAGTAAAACTCGTTACCTTAGGCAAAAGACAAATCGGTGATTGCTTTGACTGATGAAGTGCCAAGCCAAATTCTTTTGATGGCACCTGACCTTTTAGGCGAGTCCTTAAAATCACAGCTTAATAGCACTGCAGAAAAGCTAGAGGTTTGCCTAAATAGTAAAGACTTAACTAAACATCCATCTTTAGTGATTTGGGCTTTAGAAAGTGTTGAAATGCCAAGCACTATACAGATCGAATTGAAAAAAATTCAGGATTATTGGTCTCCAGCTCCTTTATTACTTCTATTACCATCTGAAATACGGCTAAGCAATTTTGAGATACTGCAATTTGGTTGTTCAGGTCTACTTCAAGATCCTGACTTGAAAACTCTAAAGGAATCAATAAATACGCTTATCAATGGAGGAAGAGTTGTTCGACTAAAAGATTCAGTTCTAAAAAACACCTCTAACAACCAGACAACAATAGGACTAGGTCATTGGTTGTTAATTAGTGGCATTCAACAAATCGAAAAAGAGCTTGTCGGACTTGACTCAATCCTAAACAGAATTAATACAAGTGATATTAATAAGCTTTTAATTCAAGCCAGAAGAAGGGAGCTCTTAGCTTCTAGAACGTTATTATATTTCGTTTGGGGAGGGCAAAATTTCCGAACACCCTTCCTCTTTAAAAATGATAATGGATACATTGGCAAATCAAAACCAATTGGATTATCAAATCAAATCAGAGAAAATTTATATTCGACAGACATACATCTCAAAGAAAGAAGTAAAACAGCTATTTGGCATACATTAAGAAAGAGATTAGATAATGCTATCGATCAAGGTTTGACAAATAATACAGGCAGACTACTCGCAATTGAGGCCCTTAGTAAAGTTAGACAAAAGGAATTGCTAAGTTCAATTATTAATCAACTAAATGAAATAATTCTAAAATTACAAGAAGGAGACAAAGATAATCTAGATAAGGAATGGCTAATCTTGCAACATGAGCTTAAAAGAGAGTCATTAAGACAAATCGCTGGCAGTTATGTGAGATTGCCAAAAGAAGGTGATCTTAAATCAGTATCAGAAGAGTTGTTACTAATGACAGATTTAAATGATATTGATGAGGAGTTGCCTGACCCTTATCTAATGTTGAATCCACTAGTAGCAGAATCACCTGTCCAAGTAGAAGGTTTACTACTACCTCCTGATGATCCAAGAGCACTTATTCAACTAGAAACTTATTATTCCAATTGGTTAATTAGAACCTCTGAACTAATCTCTTCAGATATTCTTGGGGCATGTGGAGAATGGCCTGAGTTACGCCAATATTTGCTCAATAACAATCTGGTTTCAACTAGAGAACTTGAAAGGCTTAGGAACTTATTAAATGCTGAAAATCGTTGGCAGAGAATGATCAGAAGGCCGATAAATCTATATGAAAGCAAAAGGTTGTTTTACACTCTGAGAAATGGAAGCATAGAAAACTTAGTGATTACAGAACCAAGAGATAATGAGCTTCGTCAGCTCGGTTGGTGGCAACAACAAGTAGCCTTAGTGGTAGAGGCAAGAGATGCACTAGCCCCACAATTACAAGCAATTGTGAAAAAGCTCGGAGACATAATGGTTATCGTTTTAACTCAAGTAATTGGAAGGGCAATTGGATTGGTTGGCAGAGGAATTGCTCAAGGGATGGGCAAAAGTCTTGGAAGAAGTTGAGTTACGATTCTTACTTACTCCAAAAAATACATTTAATAGGTTTTTAAGCACATGTTTCTAGCGACACTTCTAAAAGGAATATTAAGCATTAGCTTGGTGTTTTTGCTATCAGTATCCCAGGCCTTTGCAGCTAGGGATACTGATAGCTACGACGGAAATATATTTCCTATTTATGCTGGCAACGGATCACTAGTTCCACCCTCTTCAACACTCTCTGATTCCTTAAAGAATGAAAGAACTAGTGTTCTAGTTTTTTACTTAGATGACAGTGCAGCAAGTAAATCCTTTGCTCCAGCAGTTTCTGGACTTAAATTGCTTTGGGGAACTTCGATCGATTTAATACCATTAACAACTGATGAGTTCCAAGGTAAAACAATAGAGGACATAAGGAATCCAGGTTATTATTGGCATGGAGAGATCCCTCAAATAGTCGTTATTGATGGTAAAGGGAAAGTAACTCTGGATCAAACAGGACAAGTACCTATAGATGTAATAAATAAGGCAATAAGTGATGCATCTGGATTAGAAGAGCCATCATTTTCAATAACAATTAAAAGCTTTAACGAATATAATAGTGAGCCTTCTAAAGATGGTTATACTGATCCAAGATAACCACTAATAATCATTAAATCTATTCAAAATATAACTTGCTGATTAGAATAAACGGATTAACATCTAAATAATCTCATATTAGTTACCAACTTCCTCTATGGATAACATTATCATTTTTCTAGTAGTAATAATTTGCTTATGTATTATATGCGAACTCTTCCACAAAATCCGACCCTCATCACCGCTTAAATTAAGGCCAGTTTCCTGGTCTTCTAACAAAGTTACTACTGGCTTAGAAATCGAAGCCATAGTTGAAATATATAATCCACATTCAAGGATGGAAGTAATGATACCTGAATTTAAAGTATTACCTAAAATACTAGGGAAGAAAATAGATGAAGAAATAAAAATGTCAACTAAGGTAATACCTCTCCACCCTGATGAAGATTCAAGGAAAGATAATTATTGGTTCGCATATATTTTAAAGAGCAAGAAATATACTCAAATAAAAATAAACATAACTCTAGAATTTAATAACACTATTGAATCGATAAATTCACTTGAATGCATTTGGGTTAAATTATATTGGACTAATTATGGTCCATTTGGCACGCTCAAGAAGCAAGAGGGATTTGTGATACCGATAAATAGACCTAACCCATTAGATGCATCTGAGATTTACTTTTTAAAAGGTGAAAAGTGTCAGTTATTGCCAATAAAAACTCATGTCCTAGGAGCACTTGATAAGATTGATGATGTAACTAAGTTTTACACAAAAGGTATAATTAAGAAAGGAGATATACTTACAATTGGAGAAACTCCTTTAGCTATTATGCAAGGGAGGTATATTCACCCTTATAACATTAAACCTAGTCTTGTTTCAAGGATTATTTGTAAAGCATTTCACCCAACTAGTAGTTTAGCAACTGCATGTGGTCTTCAAGTACTAATAGATATTGTAGGACCCTCAAGGGTAATAATTTCTAGCTTAATAGGAATTTGCTTTAAAGTTATAGGAATCAAAGGTTGTTTCTATAGATTTGCTGGTAAGCAAGCCCGACTAATAGATGACATAACAGGAACAACTCCTCCATATGATCAAACTATAGTCCTAGGGCCAAATCAAGAGAATGAGATATGCAAAGATCTATCTAAAGAAATTGGTATACCAGTAGCAATAGTAGATGTTAATGATCTAGGGAGAGTGAAAGTTTTGGCATCAAGTGAGTCCTGCGATAATGAGATACTGAAAAAAGCCTTGAAAACTAATCCTGCTGGTAACGCTAATCAGCAAACACCGCTCGTTCTAGTGAGGCCTTGCTAATAAAGAACAAAACAAAAGCTACTTTCATCGATAGATTTAGCTTATGGGAGGTAATCCAATTTGATTCAAGTATCTAAAAGCCAGCTTCGAGTAGAACCGCTAAAAGCGATTCATTTTTCTTTAATAGCTAGTGGTGAGTTTTCTAGTCGTATACCTTGGATGCAATTAATGTTGATAAGAAGCTGGATTGCACAAGCGGAAAAAAGTTTATCTGCTTTACTACCAGCTAGACAACCAAATTGTCTGTTAGCAATTGAAGGTAAAAATATTCTTTCAATAGTAGTTATAGAACCTTGTAATAGAAGAGGGAGTTGTTGGTTGATAACAGTTCAAGAATTATTAAACAATTCAAAGAATTATACTACTAAAAATATCATACAAAGGTTAATAAATGAGGCTCTAGAGACACAAGAAGAAAGAGCTATTAGTTGGATAATCAGGTGTCCAACTTATGAAGAGGATATAATATCAGCTGCTAGAGATATTGGATTTCAGCCTCTTAAACTATATAGAGCCTGGTACTTAGAGAATTCTCAGATAGATAAGAATTCTCTTGACTCAAACGTCAAAATAAATAGTCAACTTTCATGGGAAAAAATAACTCTACAAAATGCACACTTATTGTGGCAATTAGAGAAGACAAATGATTCTAGTCATTTGAGAAAAATCTTAGATCGTCAATTGCAAGACCTTTTAGATCAAAACAAAGAATATAGCAGAGTTCTAGTTAACGAAATCAACAATAGAATCTCAGTTATTGCAGCGCTAGTTCATAGACATAATTCAAAAGGAGAAACTGTATATGAACTAAAAAGGGATTACACCTGGGATGAAAGGATAAATGATTCTCTTTATTATCTTTTAAATCATTTAAGTCAACAAAGGAAGTCTATTATTATAGAGATTGATAGCGAAGATAAGCAGCTTAACAAGCTTTTATCAGACTTTGGTTGTATATCCCAATCGGATGAGATTGTATTAGGTCGTAGCTTATGGAAACGTCAAACTAATTATAAATTAATAAAAAATAATAAGCCTATTGAAAATATGCTTGGAAGACTACAGCCACAACGACCTCCATTACCTAATCCATCTCTCCACCCACGTTGATGAATATTACAAAACCCAAACCAAAGTCAATTTTATGTCTAGATGTAGGACAAAAGAGGATTGGCCTAGCAGGCTGTGATCCCTTGGGAATATCAATTACTCCATTACCTGCATTAAATAGAAATAAATTCCAAATAGATATAGAAATATTTAAAGAAATTTGTTTAACTAGAAAAGTAGAAGGTCTTGTTATTGGTATTCCATTAAATGCTAAGGGTTTATCAACAAAACAATCCAACTATTGCAAAACTTATGGGCTAAGAATTGCTAATTCTCTTGATTTACCACTTGCTTTTGTCAATGAACATAGCAGTACCTGGTTAGTCAAAAGCCAATACAGGTTAAATTCTGATAAAAGTGGTAGGACAGACAGCCTCGTAGCCGCAATACTCTTAGAACAATGGCTTAACGAAGGTCCAGAACTAAAATCAATTCCAACAAAAGACTATCCAGCAAGGCATTTGAACTGCGATGCTGGACTTATATAAAGATCTAAAGCCTATGACAGCCGCAAGTACTTACAGCAATGGTGATGTACCAACAGTAGTTGTAACTGATCAAATAGGTAGTTCACTTCTATGCTTTTTAGAACATTTGATTCCTATTGAAGATAAAGACTATGCGTTACTTACACCAGTAGACACACCAGTCTCTTTGTTCCTGCTTAAAGATGGTGAGGATCCAGAACTAATAGAAACAATCACTAGTAATGAGCCAATACTCTCAGTAGCCGATGTTGTTCTACAAGAACATGATTTAACTTTGATTCGCTCAGCGGTAACACTTACGGTTGCAGGTGAGCTAGAAGAACCAGATTTTGATGAATTGGAGGATGATGAAAATAACGATGATGATGCTGAAACATATGAACTATTAGTAAGTTTTAGAGTAGAAGACAAAGAATATGGTCTTTATATACCACTTGACCCATTCTTTATTGTGGCAGAGATCAAAGATGGTCAGGCCAGGTTAATAGAAGGAGGAGAATTCGACAGAATCCAACCAGTTATAGAAAATGAAATAGAATCTAGAGAAATAATCGATAATGAATAATCATTTACTTATACCTGACTGGGAAATTGAAGGAACTATCAAAAATATTCCACATGAGGCACTTATAAATAAAGGCATTAAGAGTCTGATTTTAGATGTAGACGGAACACTAATTCCAGGCAAAGGAATTTTACTCAATAAAGAAATAAAAGAATGGATAATTGAAGCCAAGAAGACTCTATATATTCACCTACTAAGCAATAATCCTTCAAGGAAGAGAATTAAAGGAGTTGCTGAACAAATCAAACTAGATTATACATTTGGAGCTGAAAAACCAAGAAGGAAATCTATTTTGAAGGTGATTAATAATAACCAGATATCTCCTTCTAAAACAGCCTTGATAGGGGATAGAATTTTTACAGATGTTCTTGCTGGTAATCGACTAGGACTGTATACAATCCTAGTCAAACCAGTTAACATTCACGGTGAATACAAAAATTCTAATAAAGTTCAAATGATAGAAAGATCCATTGCAAATCTACTTGGAGCAAAAAGACAGTGAATACTTCAGTTGTAAAAATAGGTACTAGTATTCTTAGAGGGTTTAACAGCCTTTCTACTGCCGAAATAATTGATATATTTTGCAAATATCTTGCAAATACTATTAGGAGAGGAGACAAAATAGTACTTATTACTAGTGGAGCTGTAGGCCTTGGATGCAGACAATTAGGAATAGAAGGTCGACCAAAAAATATAATTTCTTTGCAAGCAGCTGCTTCAGTTGGACAAGGATACCTTATGTCTCTTTATAGACAATCTATGGCAAAATATGGATATAATGTAGCACAAATATTGTTAACAAGAGATGATCTTTGTTCTAAAGAAGGATATAAAAATGCTTCAAATACCCTTAAAAAACTATTAGAATGGAATGTCTTACCAATAGTTAATGAAAATGACACTATTTCCTCTGAAGAATTAAGCTCAGGAGATAATGATACACTTTCAGCATTAGTTGCTACTGCTATTCAAGCGAATCAATTAATTCTATTAACAGATGTAGACAAATTATATTCGACAGATCCAAAGATCGATAAAAAGGCAATACCAATTACAGATGTTCATACTCAAGAACAAATAAAAAATCTAGCCAATAAAAATACTGATGCAAATGAATGGGGAACTGGCGGAATTCGAACAAAATTAGAGGCCGCTAAAATTGCAACTGCAAGCGGAATAAAAGTCCATCTAGCTGATGGAAGGGATCCAGACACTTTAGAAGAGATTCTTAATGGTTCTAGAGGAGGCACTGTCTTTCATCCTCATCCAGAACCATTAGGTAATAGAAAAAGTTGGCTTGCACATGCACTTAAACCACTTGGAGAAGTTCGTGTAGATGAGGGAGCATATAAAGCGATTAGTAGCCACGGTGCGTCTTTATTGCTTGTTGGAATAAAAGTTGTTGAAGGAATCTTTGAAAAAAATCAACCAGTAAAGATTTCCAACTTATTAGGACAAGAATTAGCTAGAGGCCTTAGTTCACTAAGTAGCAAAGAGATAGAAAATGCTCTAAATTCAAATCAAAAGTCAGAACGTTCACCAGTGGTAGTTCACAGAGATGTTCTAGTAGTAACTGACAAACATTTCAACTAGTTCAAGAAGCTCACTACCTTCACCATAATTTTAATCTCATGAAATTCAGCAAGTTAATTAATTATCTCCAGCAAGGAAATGCAGGACTATTGTCTCATCATCTAGAGAAAGACCCTGAGATTAACAATGGAGCATCTTTAGAAAGAGCTGTATCAAATCAGATTAGCTTTTTAGAGAAAGGGAACTCTCTTAAAGGATGTCTTATTAAAACTCAAGCAGATGCATTACTTCTGCCCAACGATGATAATTTGATAAAAGAAGCAAAAAGCATTGGAGTAGCGTGGGGAATTTTCAATGATCCTCGTCTCGCTTTTGCTGAAGTTTTAGAAATACTGAATCCTGAAATAAAGCCAGAACCAAGTATTCACAAAACTGCTGTAATTGAGGAAGGAGTATGTATATCTGAAGGGGTTTTTATAGGCGCTCACGTTTGTATTGGTAAAAATTCTCATATTGGTGAAAATTGTGTCATTCACCCTGGAGTAATAATTTACGAAGATGTTTGTATTGGCAAAAATAGTGAATTACATGCCAATTGCGTAATACACCGACGAACAAAATTAGGGAATAGATGCATAATTCAGTCTAATTGTGTTATTGGCTCAGAAGGGTTTGGCTTTGTACCGACATCAGAAGGCTGGAGAAAAATGCCTCAAACTGGGTATGTGCTTATAGAAGATTCCGTTGAAATTGGATCAAACTCAACAATTGATAGGCCAGCAGTTGGGGAAACAAAAATTGGAGAAGGTACAAAATTAGACAATCTTATTCAGATAGGCCATGGTGTTCATATTGGGAAAAATTGTGCAATGGCATCTCAAGTAGGTATTGCAGGAGGAGCATTAATTGGAGACGGAGTAATACTTGCTGGGCAAGTTGGTGTTGGGAATAGAGTCCATGTAGGAGATCGAGTTATTGCAAGCTCGAAATGTGGAATTCATACCGATATAAAGCCTGACGAAGTAATTAGTGGGTTCCCAGCAATGCCAAACAAGCTTTGGTTACGGTGCTCAGCCAATTTCAAAAGACTTCCTGAAATAGTAAAAAGTATCAGAGCTATGAATATGTAATCATTTCAGAAGAAAAGCCAAAATCACTTCAATGAGAAAACATCACATAGTTTTACTTCCTGGAGATGGCATTGGTCCTGAAATTACTGCTGTAACAAGAAATGTTTTAGAAGTGGTCAGCAAGAAACATAATTTCTTACTTGAGTTTCAGGAGGAGCAAATCGGCGGAGCGGCAATAAATTCCACAGGAAAACCACTTCCTGATAGAACGCTTCAAGAGTGTCAAAATTCTGATGCTGTTCTTATGGCTGCTATAGGGAGTCCAATGTTCGACTCATTACCTAGAGAGTTGAGACCTGAAACTGGACTTCTTCAATTAAGGGCTGGGCTTGACTTATTTGCAAATTTAAGACCAGTCAAAATTATTCCTGCATTAATAAGTGCAAGTTCTCTAAAGGAAGAAATAATAGAAGGAGTAGATCTTTTAGTTGTAAGAGAACTAACAAGCGGAATTTATTTTGGGGAACCTAAAGGTGTAATAGAAACAGAGAAAGAACTGAGAGCTTTTAATACAATGAGTTATTCAAGTGTTGAAATAGATAGAATTGCAAACATAGCGTTTGCAATTGCAAGGCAAAGAAAAAAGCGCTTATGTTCTGTTGACAAAGCAAACGTTCTTGACGTTAGTCAACTGTGGAGAGATAGGATTAATCTTCTTGCCAAGAAAAATGATGATATAGAAGTAAGTCATTTATACGTTGACAACGCTGCGATGCAAATAGTTAAAGAGCCAAATCAATTTGATGTAATCCTTACTGGAAACTTATTTGGAGACATTATTAGTGATGAGGCAGCAATGTTGACTGGATCAATAGGAATGTTGCCTTCAGCGTCATTAAGTGCAGATGGTCCAGGATTATTTGAACCAGTTCATGGTTCTGCTCCTGATATAGCCGGTCTAGATAAAGCTAATCCCCTAGCAATGATTCTTTCAGCTGCAATGATGCTGCGCATAGGCTTAAAGGAAATAGATGCTGCTGAAGAAATTGAAAACACCGTTGACAAAGTTCTAAATGAAGGCTTTAGGACATGTGATCTTATGGATAAAAACTGTACTGAGCTTCGTTGTCGAGAGATGGGAGAAGAGTTGTTAAAAAAAATTTAAGCCTCAAACAATCAAAAAAGAACAACCTCATCTGTCAAATTCCAAAATTTGGTCATGTGACCTGCGAAAATCTCATGATCTATGTTGAGCGTCGATGTCGAAGCGTCATCCTGTAGTTGCGGTAACCGGTTCATCTGGAGCTGGAACAAGCACAGTTAAAAGAGCTTTCGAACATATTTTTGCAAGGGAAAGCATTATCCCTGCAGTAGTTGAAGGTGATAGCTACCACCGTTTTGAAAGGGGGCCTATGAAAGAGGCTATGGCTGACTCACTAGCTAAAGGGGAAAACTTTTCTCATTTCGGTCCAGAAGCAAACTTGTTTGACAAACTTGAAGAACTCTTCAAAACTTATGGCAAAAGTGGTGGTGGAGAAAAACGTTATTACCTCCATAGCCCAGAAGAAGCCGAAGAACATAACAATCGCTTAGGTACTAATCTTGCACCAGGACAATTCACCCCATGGGAAGAAATCCCTGCAGGAACAGATTTGCTCTTCTATGAAGGACTCCACGGTGGGGTTGTAGGGGACGGATATGACGTGGCTGCTGCCGCAGATTTACTTGTGGGGGTAGTTCCAATAACGAATCTAGAGTGGATACAAAAGATTCATAGAGATAATGCTGAGAGGGGTTACTCAGCGGAGACAATAGTAGATACCATTTTGAGAAGAATGCCTGATTACATAAATCACATATGTCCACAATTTAGTAGAACTGATATAAATTTCCAAAGAGTTCCTACAATAGATACATCAAATCCATTTATTTGTAGAAATATTCCAACTCCCGATGAAAGCTTTGTAATAATACATTTTAGGAAAGGTGCAAGAGAAAAATGGGGGATAGATTTTCGCTACCTTCTAGGAATGATCCACGATTCTTTTATGTCTTCTCCAACAAGTATTGTTATAAATGGAGGCAAAATGGGCTTTGCTATGGAACTTATACTTACGCCTATAATACATAGAATGATCGAAGATAAGAAATCCTAAGTGAAAATAATGTTTACAAATAGATAGTCATATTCAATACAACTATATAACACAATCACTTATCTAAATTTAATATCCCGTTAGGAATAGCCAATTAAATAGAATAAGCTTATCATTACTTATTAACTTGAGAAGTAATATATTGATTAGATTTTATTATTTTTTTGAATGCTACTAAATAAAAATATAGTGACTTTTCTATAGAACAAAATGTTCTAATCTATTATTTAATTTGTTCTGTATAGGCCATAAATTCATTCAAGGAGCTTTAATGGTGTTAATTATCCTATTAGGACCGTGTCTCTTTTCGATTGGTTTGCAGATAGACGCAAAGGTCAGTTCGTAGGGAAGGTCAGTCAAGAGATCGATGATAGCGATGGCCTTTGGGGCAAATGTCCTGAATGTAGTCAGGTCGTCTATCGCAAAGATTTAATTGCTAATGCAAGTGTTTGCAGCAACTGTGGACATCACAACCGTATATATAGCGAAGAGAGAATTCAATTAATATCTGATCCAGGAAGTTTTCAAGCTTTGAATTCAGAGTTAAGTCCTACTGATCCACTAGGCTTCAAAGATAGACGAGCATATGCTGATCGACTTAGAGAAAGTCAAGCAAGTACAGGCATGAAAGATGGAGTAGTTACAGGAATATGCAATGTTGAGTCAATTCCTTTAGCTATTGCAGTTATGGACTTTAGATTCATGGGAGGTTCTATGGGTTCTGTTGTAGGAGAAAAAATAACTCGTCTTATTGAACATGCAACTAACAAGGAATTACCTTTATTAATTGTTTGTGCTTCGGGAGGAGCACGAATGCAAGAAGGAATGCTGAGTTTGATGCAGATGGCAAAAATCTCAGGAGCATTAGAAAGGCATAGAGAAGCTGAACTGCTATATATGCCTCTACTTACTCATCCAACTACCGGTGGTGTAACTGCAAGCTTTGCAATGCTTGGAGATCTTATTCTGGCTGAACCAAAAGCTTTAATAGGATTTGCTGGAAGAAGAGTGATAGAACAAACTCTTAGAGAAAAACTTCCAGAAAACTTTCAAACAGCAGAATACCTTCAAGAGCATGGTTTTGTTGACACAATTGTGCCTAGAACACAATTAAGAAAAACATTAAGTAGCTTGTTAAGACTTCATGGAAGTGAGCCCTTAAAGTAAAAAGGAAGATAGAAATGAATTTTCCAAGATCATTAATGATTAGAATCTTCTCAATAATTTGTGTAATACTTATTTTCCATGGATCCACAGAAGAAGTATATGCTGGACCAGTTCAATGGATTGAAGTCCCACCTACAAAAGAAGGTAACCAGTGGTGGGATATGGGTAGTGTAAGAGAGAAAAATAATAAATTAAGAGTACTTACTAAATATAAACAAGCCAAATCAGATCTTAATGAAAAAAGTAATCCAATCCTATATGTTATGGATATTGACTGTGAAAAGAATTACTTTAGAGATGTTTCGGAAAACGGTATACCTAAATTTAAAAAGGACTGGAAGTCCTCTCAAGGTGATAAGTTAATTAACGAAGTAATCCAGCAAGTATGTCAATATGGATCAGGTTATTAAGTCATGAACAACAAATTAAATCCAAACAGAAAAATAGGTATTGGAATAGCTGGACTAGGGTTTGGAGAAAAAGTTCACCTTGAAGCACTAAAGAACAATCCAAATTTTGAACCCGTAGCCCTTTGGCATCATCGTTTAGATAAACTTAATGATTCAATTAAAAATAAAAATCTTAAAGGATATAATGATTGGGACTTATTGTTAAATGACAAAGAACTAGAAGCATTAATTATTGCTACTCCCCCTAAGCCTAGGTTTAAATTAGCTTTATCAGCCCTTGAAGCTGGAAAACATTTATTATTAGAGAAGCCAGTTGGATTAGATTCTAATGAAATAGCTATACTCCAAAAAATAGCTCTTCAAAAACGACTTTCCGTATCGGTAGATTTTGAATACAGAGCAGTTCCTTTATTTATGCAAGCCAAGAAAATAATTGAAACTGAGGGATTAATAGGCGAGCCTTGGTTAATCAAGCTTGATTGGCTAATGAGTAGTCGAGCTAATACCTCTCGGGAATGGAATTGGTATTCTCGAGCCGAAGAAGGTGGGGGTGTAATAGGTGCTTTAGGCACACATGCATTTGATTTGCTTCATTGGCTAATTGGAAAGACTTTTAGTGTAAATTCATTACTATCAACTGCGATAAAAAAAAGGCCATATCTTGCTGATAATAGTATTAGAGAAGTAACAAGTGAAGACATTTGTCTTGCGCAGCTTGAGCTTGTAAATAATCAACAGAATATAGTTCCAGCACAAGTAACATTATCTGCAGTTTCTTTAGAAGGAAGAGGTTTCTGGCTAGAAATATATGGGAGCAATGGAACACTCATTTTAGGAAGTCCAAATCAAAAAGATTATGTACATGGTTTTGGATTATGGTATGGATCAAAAGGACAATCTCTCAAATCTATTACTCCAGAAAAAGAACTAAATTTTTCAAAAACTTGGGAAGATGGTCGTATTGCTCCTGTAGCAAGAATTCAAAGTTGGTGGAGTGAAAGTATCCGAAATAATAGTCCAATTATTCCAGGATTAGCTGAAGGTCTTGAAAGCCAGAAGGTATGTGATGCAATTAAAGATTCAGCCAATAGTTCTCAAAGAATTCTTATCAATTAATTCAATATTTTGTATAGCTCCTACGACAAATAATATTAATTTAGCAAACAAACAAGCTCAAAGAATCCTTTTAATCAGCAATAAGTGCTTTTTGCTACTCAAGATCGTATATGAAGTGGAGAAGATATGAATTCAGCCTGAAAAAATCTACCTGAATTTTTCACAGAAGGTATGACTCTCAAGTATTACGCAGAGGAACTAAAGAAAACAGCCAAAGCACTAGCTCAAAATGGCAAAGGTATTCTTGCTGTTGATGAGTCAACTAAAACAGTTGGTAAAAGACTTGCCTCAATAAATGTTGAAAATACAGAGGCAAATCGTAAAGCCTATAGAGGAATGCTTTTTACGGCGAAAGGCCTAGGTGAATTTATTAGCGGAGCAATTCTTTTTGAAGAAACACTTTTTCAAAATCACCCAGATGGTGAGCCAATGGTTAAAAAACTAGAAACCCTAGGAATAATTCCAGGAATCAAAGTTGATAAAGGTTTGCAACCCCTACCGGGAGCTAAGAATGTTGAAACTTTATGTTCTGGTTTAGACGGATTAGTTGCCAGGGCGGCTGACTATTACACACAAGGAGCAAGATTTGCTAAATGGAGAGCAGTTCTTCAAATAACAGAAGATGGATGTCCGACAAACCTTTCAATTCAAGAGAATGCTTGGGGCTTAGCTAGATATGCAAGATCTGTCCAAGAGTCTGGACTTGTACCAATAATTGAGCCTGAAATATTGATGGATGGCTCACACGATATAAAGAAAACGGCTGAAGTTCAGGAAGAAGTAATTAAGCAGGTTTATATGGCATGTCAATTAAATGGAGTACTTCTTGAGGGAACACTCTTAAAACCTTCAATGACGGTTCAAGGAGCTAATTGTGCAACTAAAGCAAAGCCAGAAGAAGTAGCTCAAATGACAATCAGAACGATGGAGAGATCTGTACCAGCTAGCGTGCCAGGTATTGTTTTCTTGTCCGGTGGTCTTAGTGAAGAAGCTGCTTCGATCTACTTAAATCTGATGAACAAGCTTGAAAGGAAAGGAAATTGGAATGTTGGCTTCTCATATGGAAGAGCTTTGCAACACTCATGCCTAAAAGCTTGGAAAGGTACCAATCTGGAAGAAGGTCAGAAAGCCTTGTTAGCAAGAGCACAAGCAAATTCCGAAGCTTCTAAGGGAATTTATGTTGCAGGATCTCAACCATCATCAGATGAAGCTTTATTCGTGGCTGGTTACTCTTACTAACAACCAAAATTGAATAAAACAGCCCATTTAGAATGTCGTTTTGAAAAACGCGTGACTTCAATACGAAACTGATGCGTCATAAATACGTGACATTTCTTACCTTAATCTTATAAAGTCCTGGGCCCAGGCTCAGGACTTTATAAAAGAACTGGGTCCTTCTGATACTTCGTAAATCAATGGCCCTAGTTCCTCTAAGACTTCTCCTTGACCATGCAGCCGAAAATGGCTATGGGATTCCAGCATTCAACGTCAATAATCTTGAACAAGTTCAAGCAATTATGGAGGCTGCTTCAGAAACTGACAGCCCGGTAATTCTTCAGGCATCTAGAGGTGCCAGAAGCTATGCGGGAGAGATCTTCCTAAGACACCTAATAATTGCAGCAACTGAAACTTATCCCAATATTCCAGTTGTTATGCATCAAGATCATGGAAATGATCCATCAACCTGTTATTCCGCTGCAATTAATGGCTTTACTTCGGTAATGATGGATGGATCTTTAGAAGCTGATGCAAAAACACCAGCGAGCTATGACTACAACGTAAATGTCACAAAGACAGTTGTTGATTTTGCTCATTCTGTTGGTGTGAGCGTAGAAGGTGAACTTGGATGTCTTGGCTCTTTAGAAACAGGAAAAGGAGAAGCTGAAGATGGGCATGGATTTGAAGGTGAATTATCTAAAGACATGTTGCTTACTGATCCTGCAGAGGCAGCTGACTTTGTAGCCAAAACCAAGGTAGATGCACTTGCAATAGCAATAGGAACAAGTCATGGAGCATATAAATTCACTAGGAAACCAACTGGAGAAGTACTAGCAATAAGCCGAATTGCAGAAATTCATAAAGCTATTCCTAATACCCATTTGGTTATGCATGGTTCTAGCTCTGTTCCACAAGAATGGCTTGACATGATCAATAAGTTTGGCGGTGCTATTCCGGAAACTTATGGAGTACCAGTAGAAGAAATCCAGGAAGGAATTCGCAATGGTGTGCGCAAAGTAAATATTGATACTGATAACAGACTTGCGTTTACAGCTGCAGTAAGAGAAGCGGCTTCAAGTGATCCGACTAATTTTGACCCACGTCACTTCAACAAGCCTGCTCGTAAATATATGAAGCAAGTTTGTCTTGATCGCTATCAACAATTCTGGTGTGCAGGACAAGCAAGCAAAATCAAACAGCAAAGTATTAATTACTATGCTGATCTTTATACAAAGGGTTCTCTTGATCCAAAGACTGCGATAACTGCCTAGAAAGAACTTATTTCTTAATAAGTAGATGAAAAGAATTTAAATTCTTTTCATCTACTTATTAATTAGGAAGTAAGTTGAATAACTAATCTAATAAGCCTAAAGAAATTAGCCTAATAGTGCCTGAAGAATAAATCTTCCATCTTCTCCACCTAATAGAGGGTCACAAGCCCTTTCTGGATGGGGCATCAAACCCAAAACATTTCCGTCAGCACTAGTTATTCCTGCAATATTATCTATAGATCCATTTGGATTTTTTGCGTAGCGAAGTGCAATCAATTCTTCATCTTGCAGATATTTAAGTGTATCTTCATCACACTGAAAACGTCCTTCGCCATGGGCAATGGGTAAAGTAATTATTTTGTGCTTCTGATAACTCTCGAACCAAATACTTTTACTGCTAGTCACTTTTAAAGAAGTAGGTTCACATATGAAATGAAGATCTTTATTACGAGTCAAGGCTCCAGGCAATAAGCCAAGTTCAGTTAAAACTTGAAAACCATTACATATTCCCAGAACTCTTCCGCCGCGTTTAACAAACTCTAAAACTGATTCTAAAACCGGAGCAAATCTAGCAATAGCGCCACATCGAAGATAATCTCCATAACTAAAGCCACCTGGCAAAACTATCGCATCGAGACCGGATAAATCTCTAGTTTCATGCCATAAAAATTTGGTTGGTAGTCCCAAGCATCCTTCTATGGCCCATTTAAGATCCCTATCACAATTAGAACCTGGAAAAACAATAATTCCGATACTCATAAAATTTTCAGGAGGTAGATGAACAAGGTTCTAATTCCAAAGTCCAATCCTCGATAACTGGATTAGCCAACAATCTATCGCTAAGCAATTCAAGTCTCTGTCGGGCTTCTATCTCATCTGCAGCTTCAATTTGAAGTTCCACAGATTTACCAATACGTAATTTTGTGATTCCAGTAACTCCCAACCTATTGGCTGCAGATCTAGCTGCTTCACCTGCTGGGTCAAGAACTGAAGGTCTCAAGTTTACTAAAACTCTAGCTTGATAATTAGGCACGGTTTCTTAATCTCCCAATTACTTTTGCAAGCATGACTATATTTAAGGTTATTGCCAAATCAGATGTTATATATCAAAACTAAGTTATTGAGTTGGTTAGGAAATTCAGTTATCTGGAGAGACAATTCCTCTACCTAAGCAATCAAGGCATGTGTGATAACAATTCGGGGTTGTCTTCATATAGCCATTGCCACCACATTGATTACACGTCAACGGGTTTAAAATTGAATTCGACCAATTTTCATGACATTTTGCTTTACTGTCGTTAGCTGAAATGGCCACTGAAGATAAGGCAATATAAAAATTCCTGCTTATTCTGCTCTATTTTTTGAAAACCAAATATTAATTTTGTATAACAATCTATTTGTAATTAGGAATAAAAGAAAATTTCTGGGGCTATTTCGAATTTTGTCTAAGAATTTAAAGTTAAAATGAGTTCATCTCTAATCGATTGAGCCGAATCGCGCTCTAAGTTAAGAACTACAAAGTCAATGCCACTTTCTTCTGGTCTCCAAGCATTGGAGGGAGCAGATTCAAACCAAGAAGTAAGTCTAGGCCCAACCATTTGTACTTGAAGAGGAAGTTCTTTATTAGGAAGCCAACATCGTCCTTTTAAACGAAGAATCTGATACTTATTGGATATGTGGGGTAATCTCAATTCCAGTTTCGTCCAATCAACTTTACATTCAATGCGAAGATGTACGCTTTCTACATCCAAGTGATGATGATGATGATGATCATCATCATTTTCAGATACAACCGATGAATTAATAGAAAGATCATCTATTACAGATTTAAAGCCAAGAATCAATAACGGATCAACAACTCCTTTACTGATTTCAAAAATTTTGGTATTAGATCTAACTTTGTTAGATAGTTCGTTTTTAACTTTATTTAGTCCTATGAGTGAAATTCTATCAGCCTTACTAATTAAAACCAAATCTGCTGATTCTAATTGATCATTAAACAACTCATTTAATGGAGTTATATGATCAATACTTGGATCAGCATTTCTTTGATCTTCTAGTAAAGAAATATCTCCAACTAGGCTTCCACTGGAAAGTGCTTCGCCATCAACAATAGTTACAACTGAATTTACAAGAACTTTTGTCCTTATCTCTGGCCAAGTTAAAGCCTTTAACAAGGGTTTGGGCAAAGCAAGACCACTTGTTTCAATTAATATATGATCTATTTTATCTGATTTTTGAAGTAATAACTTCATCATTGGCAGAAATTCATCTTGAACAGTGCAACACAAACATCCATTATTTAGTTCTATAAGTTGTCCATCTAATTCTTCTTCTGTACAAAATCCACAGCTTCTTATCAAATCCCCATCCAAACCTACACTTCCAAATTCGTTAACTATCACCGCAATTCTTTGCCCACTATATCTCAACAAATGTCTTAATATAGTCGTTTTTCCTGCACCAAGGAATCCTGTTAGTACAGTTACTGGTAGACGTTTACTCATATCAAAAGTTTAAGGTTTGCAAAAATCAACATCCAAGACTATAGCTGGTCTCTACCCCACTTTTGCTATTAATTCCATCAGCCCTTTTACATAACTCTCTCAATTGAATTCGATTAATAATTGCATCTGTAAAATCAGCCCCTTCGATAAGAGCTTCATTAAAACTACTTTCCATCAGTAATGCACCTGTGAAATTAGAGTCTCGCAAATCAGCATTTTCGAAATCAGTGGAATAAGCCAAAACATCCTTTAAATCTGATCCCGTCAAATTCGCTCCTTGTAATTGGCTGTTATTAAAAACGGCACCTCGAAGGTCAGATTCGCTTAGATCAATGCCCCTCATGTCAACTTTTACAAATTCATATCCTTGCAAGTCTCTAGCATGCATATCTTGCGAAATTTCTATTTCCTCTTGATTACGTGTTTCAGGAGGTCTTTTAGCCCAAACCTTCTGAGAAGGGAAACAAAACCCTAATATCAATAGGCAAATAAGGCAAAGTGCTTTAAAGCGAGTCCAAAAAGAAAGAGGAAGTGACATTATTGAGGGAAAAGAGAGCATGTCAGTAATTTATTCATTCACGTTATGGCAAATAAGTGCCATTTAATGAATCATGGCAATGTCATTAAGAGTAATTGTTCCTCCACACCCATTAATTGGGCACTGGCTAACAATTCTGAGAGAAGATTCAACACCACCTCCAATTTATGCAACTGCCTTAGAGGAACTGGGTAAATGGCTTACCTATGAAGCCCTAAGAGATTGGCTACCTCATAGGAAAGAAGAGGTTCAAACTTCAAATGGTCCAACAGAAGGTGTGGTCATTGAAGCCAACGTCCCTTTAATTTCATTCCCAATTCTTCCTGGAGGGATAGAACTATGGCAGGGTGCTAGGAACGTACTTCCAAATAATCAACTATGCCTAGGAGGAATACCGAAAGAAATCTGTGCGAAAGCAGGAATAATAATATTTGTTGATCAAATCGCTTCTGAGAAAACACTATTAGACTTCTTAATAGAGCTAAAAGCTCAAAATATTTTAGCTAAAAGAATAAGAGTAATAACAGCATTAGCTTCTGCTCCTGGACTAAGCTACATAGCAGAAACCTGGCCAGATCTAACAATATATGCTGCCTGCATAGATCCTGAGGTATCAGATAACAATGTTATTAATCCTGGGATAGGAAATCCTTTACTAAGACTAAATACAATAATCGCAGGCCCGAACTAGGATTGGAATAAGTAAAAAAACGCCATGAGTCAGTATCGAGATTCATCAGGAGGAAGCCTATCCTCCTTAATCAGTGGGGCTCTCTTAGGAGCAGCAGGCCTGGCTTGGTGGTTAATTTCTGAAGCTGAAAGAAGACAAAAGAGTAAGAAACAAAGAGCAATGCTTTATGCGCCAAGGATGCAAGATGGCTCTGAAGCATTTGAAACAACTTCACCATCAGTTCCCACTGAAAACAGTGAACACCTAGAAGAAAGAGTTGAACAATTAAATGCTGCCATTGCGGATGTTAGAAAACAATTAGAAGACTTAGGTGCAAGAAGTTGATGCAATAACAATATATTTATTCAATTAACTATTTATTCCTTATAACTATGCTGAGATCTAGAGCTATTACAGAAGGCGTTCAAAGGTCTCCAAATAGAGCAATGCTTAGAGCAGTAGGCTTTGAGGATGAGGATTTCTCAAAGCCAATAGTAGGAATTGCAAATGGATATAGCACTATAACTCCTTGCAATGTGGGATTAAATCAATTGGCGCTATGTGCTGAAAAATCTTTAAAAGTATCGGGCGCCATGCCACAAATGTTCGGGACAATAACTGTTAGCGATGGAATCTCTATGGGAACCGAGGGAATGAAGTATTCCTTGGTGTCTAGAGAAGTCATAGCAGATGCAATTGAAACGGCATGCAATGCGCAAAGCATGGACGGAGTTCTTGCTATAGGAGGATGCGATAAAAATATGCCAGGAGCAATGATTGCGATAGCAAGAATGAATATTCCTTCAATATTTGTATATGGTGGCACAATAAAACCAGGAAAATTAAACGGGGAAGATTTAACTGTAGTAAGTGCTTTTGAGGCAGTTGGGCAGCTAGCTAGTGGAAAAATAAACAAGGAAAGATTATTAGATGTAGAAAAAAATGCATGTCCTGGAGCAGGCAGTTGTGGAGGAATGTTTACAGCAAATACCATGTCTGCTGTAATTGAAACATTAGGTTTTAGTCTTCCATATAGCTCCACGATGGCGGCAGAAGACCATGAAAAAAAATTAAGTACAGAAGATAGTGCAAGAACACTTGTCAAAGCCATAAGGTTAAATATAAGGCCACTAGATTTACTAACAAGAAAATCATTAGAGAATGCTATTAGTGTAATTATGGCTGTAGGTGGATCAACAAATGCAGTACTACATTTACTTGCAATTGCTAGAACAGCCGGCATTCAGCTCTCTATAGATGACTTCGAAATAATTAGGCAAAAAGTTCCTGTGATTTGTGATCTCAAACCTAGTGGTAAATATGTCACAGTAGATCTACATAATGCAGGAGGTATTCCTCAAGTAATGAAATTATTACTTGAGGCTGGTTTACTTCATGGAGATTGCATTAATATTGAAGGTAAATCTATAAAAGAAATTCTCAAAAATGTTCCTAATGAGCCTCCGAAGGATCAAGATGTCATAAGACCTATTTCTAACCCCTTATATAAGAAAGGCCACCTTGCAATTCTTAAGGGCAATATCGCGAAGGAAGGCAGTGTTGCAAAAATAAGTGGTATAAAAAAACCATTACTAACAGGACCAGCGATAGTTTTTGAAAGTGAAGAAGAATGCTTAGAAGCAATTCTAAATAACAAGATCAAAGAAGGTGATGTTGTCGTAGTTCGTTATGAGGGACCCGTGGGTGGTCCAGGCATGAGAGAAATGCTAGCTCCAACCTCAGCAATAGTTGGTCAAGGATTAGGGGATAAAGTCGCACTAATTACAGATGGAAGATTTAGTGGAGGCACATATGGACTTGTAGTTGGACATGTAGCACCCGAAGCTGCGGTGGGAGGAACTATCGGCTTAATTAAAAATGGAGATAGTATTACTGTTGATGCTGATAAAGGATTGATTCAACTTAATATAGATGAAAGTGAAATTAAGAAAAGACGAATAAGTTGGCAACAACCAAAACCCAGATATAAGACAGGGGTTCTTGGAAAATATTCTAGACTTGTAAGTAGTTCTAGTAGAGGAGCAATTACAGACCAAATATATTAATAATTAATCCAAATTAGGTGATATAAATAATGCTCTTAGTCTTCTAGCAAGAGATTCAAGCTTTTCTCCTCCAATAGGCTTTTGACAACGACTGCCAACAATTGAATCCATCCATACAGAATGTTTGCCATGCCACAAGATTGGACTATCAGGTCGATTACTCCAGGACAAATTAATGTTGTATTCATTTCCACTTTTATAAATTTCCAAATCCAGATCATGTTCAGGAGATCTTTTAGCATCTATTGAACGGCATTCTATTGCTACCATTAAATCTGAAGAGTCAAAATCCACGAATTCTTCAAGACTATTTTTATCCACTATCGAATGCTTCCATGGCTTCAAAGTTGTGTCTGCTGCAGAAGCTAGCAACACAAATAGTTCATTTCTGGAATCAGGTAAAGGCACTGATAGATCGTAAGAGCATGTTTATTGGGCCCTCTATGAAAGACTTATTTAACTTTCCTGGGAGTCCAAACTTTGAATGTAATACTTGAAATTGAATTACTGCAGACGAATTAAATTGCAATGGTAAACGAACAGGTTTTGCTCTAACAGTTGGCTTAAGATCATTAAATAGAACTTTAACTGTTGTAGTGCCAATTTTGTCTGTAGGGAATTCATAAACCCAACAAAGACCTCCTCCATATAAATTAGCCATCCCAATAGAACTAGGCTTACAACGAAGAGCTACTTTAAAAGTTCGACCAGCACCATCTATTTGAATTCTCAATCCAACAAATTCAGACAAATTATAAGGATTGCCATAGCGAGGCGAAGTGCAGCTAACGAATCCACCTCCCTCCTCTACCAACTCACCTTGTAGAACTAGACCATCTTTTGAAACGTAACAACTTGCTTTACTATTACCACCCATAATGCTGTCATTAATGGAAATCCAATCATGAAAACCCTTCTTATGAAAGATTAGAAATTCGGCAGGTTTTCTTTCGAAAGATTGTTTAATCACTAAAAATAATTAATAGCACTAAATAAAGCGAGAAGCTTCTTCATCGGCAAGTATTAATATTTCATTTTTTGTATTTATTAATTTGGCGGGAGTTCGCTGATAATTCTCCAAAGGATCTATTAACCTCTTTAGTGCGTTTTGTTTAGATGCTCCACTAACCAAAAAGATAACTTTATTAGCAGAGGAAATAAGTGGAGCACTAAGAGTTATTCGATCAGTCCCTTTCCCTTTTCCAACTAAAACCAATTTATCTTGTACATTCAATGAATCGGAATACGGGAATAAAGATGCGGTGTGTCCATCGTCACCCAAACCTAGTAAAATTAGATCCAGAACAGGAAAATTACTCCCACAAACATTTATTAGTTGCTTTTCATATGCATCAGCACTCTGTTGAGGAGATGAGAGTTCTGTAGTAATAATCGGATGGAATGTTGCTTTTGATGAGAAGTTTGAATCAAAAAGGGTTTTATATAGCATCTTAGTATTGCTCAATTCATTATTACTATCAACCCATCTTTCATCTCCAAGCATTACGTCTACTCTATCCCATGCTAAATGCTCTTGTCCTAAAAATTTATAGGTTTCTGTAGGGGTTTTACCACCAGAAAGTGCTATTCTACATCTCTCTTTTTGGTCAAGAACTAAATCTATATTAGTTGCTATTATTTCTGAAGCTTTTTTAGCCAGAACTTCTTGATTAATAGATTTTTCTAATTTATAGATAGACATAAATTATTCCCTTTTAAATTTGCCACTCAGTATGAAAACTCCCAGGCTTATCTATACGTTCATAGGTGTGAGATCCAAAGCAATCTCTCATTGCTTGAACAAGATTCTGGGGTAATCTTGCTGTTCGATAGCTATTTATATAATCAAGACTACTAGTAAAACATGGGGTAGGAATGCCTTGTTCGGCTGCAATTGAAACTATCTTAGATAGGCCAGGCAAACGATTCTTAACTTGATCAGAAAACCATGGATCTAACAATAAGTTTTCAAGCAGTGGATTCTTTTTATAAGCATCTTGAATGCGGTTCAATAAAGTAGATCGAATAATGCAACCACCCTTCCAAATCTGGGCTATCTCATACATATTCAGGTCGTAATTGTATTCCTTGGATGCTATAGATAGTAATTCCATTCCTTGGGCATAACTAGAGATAGTAGACAGAACTACTGCATCCGTAATAGAGGGTATATCGTTAAAAGAACTCGAAATATTCTGCGATAGAACTTGAGAATAAGCATATAAAGATTCTGTTTTTACTCTTCGCTCTTTAATAGAGCTCATAACACGTGCATTAAGAGATGCATAGATAGTTGGAACAGGTCCACCTAGTTCTAAAGCTGACATAACAGTCCACAACCCAGTTCCTTTCTGTCCAGCTTTATCCATTATCTTTTCAACTAAGGGTGTCTCACCATCTTCATCAATCTCTCTAAGACACAATTCTGTTATCTCTACCAAATATGAGGATAATTCCTCAGAATTATTCCAAGTTTTCATTACGTCAGCCATTTGAGCAGAAGTCATCCCTGCTACTCGCTTCATTAGGTCATAAGACTCTGCGAGGATTTGTTCTACACCATATTCAATGCCATTGTGGACAGTTTTTACAAAGTGACCTGAACCACCAGGGCCGATATATGTGACGCAAGGGATATCATCAACCTTTGCAGACATCTTGCATAAAAGTTTCTCAACTGCCTGATAAGAACTTTTTGTACCACCTGGCATCATGCTTGGACCTTCTAAAGCACCTTTAGCCCCTCCTGAAACACCCATTCCTAAATATCCAAAGCTTTTTTCCTCAAGCTGCGCAACTCGTCTTTCTGTTTCTCGAAATTCAGAATTACCACCGTCTATCAAAAGATCTCCTTCTTCTAAATAGGGGGAAATTTGATCAATAACTGCATCTGTAGCTTTCCCCGCTTTAACCATTACCAAAATTCTTCGTGGTCGCTCAAGCTTCTCAACAAATTCTTTTAAATTTTTTGCCCCAGATATTGATTTATTTCTTCCTCTGCCTTCAAGGAAAGAAATTGTTTTGGCATAAGTTCGATTGTATACAACACTCGAAAACCCATTATTTTCAGCATTCAAAACTAAATTCTCTCCCATTACTCCAAGTCCTATTAACCCAAAATGCGCCTTGGACATGTTGAAGGAAATTTATATTTGGACAGTGTGAACTATGAAAGCCTTATTAAGTTGCTTTATAGAGAACAATGTCAGGGTTGAACCATCGTATGTGTGTTTTTTATTTTAAAAAGCCTTTATTTGTAGGGTTTTATATTTGAAGAAGAAATTCAAATATTTTTTTTAAATATGAGTACCGTCTGAAATGGTGGCATTTTTCACTACAACTACTATTCCGTTCCTTATATAAAAACCTTCATCAGGACGATCTGCTTCTTCTACTCGGTCTTTATTGACGATAGTTACATTATTGCCAATCCTAGTATTCTTATCAAGGATTGCTCTTTTAACAGTAGTTCCTTCTCCAACTCCTAGAGGTATGCCGCCACCAGCTCTCAAAGCAAGTCTTTCTTCTGAAGATTCAAAAAAGTCTGAACCCATAACCAAGGATTCTTTAAGAACAACATTACTTTCTATTCTGCTTCTTACTCCTAATACACAATGGTGAATACTGCAGGACTTAAGGATTGAACCTTCTCCAATAATTGAATCTGTGATTTGTGAATCAACTAATTTAGTAGGAGGAAGATAACGAGGTCTTGTGTAAATAGGAAACTTCTCATCAAAGAAGCTAAAAGGTGGTTGAGGCTGCTGTGTAAGTGCGAGATTTGCCTCATAAAATGCTCCAATTGTTCCTATGTCTTCCCAGTAATCATCAAAAACATAGCTCTTGAGTTTATCTCCTCTTTTCAAAGCTTCGGGGATAACTTCCTTACCAAAATCTTTATAGGTTGGGTTCTTATTGAGTAAATCAAATAAGGTTTCTCTACTAAAAACATATATTCCCATAGATGCAAGATATGGGTTTTGAATAGCCTTTTCTGACGTCAAGCCAAAACGTGATGTATCAACAGCCATTGCTTTCAGGGAATCACCCTTTGGTTTCTCTCGAAACTCTTGAATATTGCCATCGGGATCAGTTCTCATCAATCCAAAGCTTTGAGCTAGATCAGCATCTACTGGAAGTGCTGCAACAGTTAAATCAGCTCCTGTAGATCTGTGATGCTCAACAAACAAGCTGTAATCCATTCGATATAACTGGTCACCTGAAAGTATTAGATATTCATCTACATCCCACTCTTGAAATAGCCACTGATATTTCCTAACCGCATCGGCTGTTCCTTCAAACCATGATGGACTTTCTGGAGTTTGCTGTGCAGCAAGTACTTCAACAAATCCCTGACCAAAAGGAGCACTAAGGTTATAACTTTGAGCAAGATGCCTATTCAACGAAGCACTGTTGAACTGAGTCAACACGTACATCTTGTTGATATTTGAATTAATACAATTACTTATTGGTATATCTATCAGGCGATACTTTCCAGCAAGAGGTACTGCTGGCTTAGCCCTCATTTTGGTTAAAGGGTAAAGGCGCGTTCCAGCACCTCCTCCCAGAATGATTGCTAAAACACGCTTCATACCGTCCTCGGAGTTCGGCGTTGCTGTGCAAACCTAACTGAAAGGAGACAACTAAAGCTATCAAATAGGACAGTTCTAAAAATATTTTTTGAGAAAGATATAGAAATAATATTCAAATATTCCCTATTCATCTGAATCTGTTGGGTTGAGGTCAAAAAGTTCTTCCACAATCCTCAAGGAATCTTGCCGGTCTTCGCGAGCTTGGGGAGCTCTCAGCTGAGTAACTGGAGTATGAAGAATTTTATTTATAATGCCTTTACTTAAAGCCTCTACAACTTTTCTTTCTCTGGCAGAAAAATCTGGTCCCATTCTGCTTAATGCTTTCATAAGCTCTTCACTTCTTATCGATTCAAGAGAAGCTCTTAATCGATTAATTGTAGGAACTGCTTCAAGGCTTTCCCACCATTCAAGAAATAATCGACCCTCCTCCTTCAATAGATTCTCAGCCTCAAGGGCTATTTTTTGGCGTGCCTCTTGATTCCTAGAAACTACTTCTTGAAGATCATCTACATCATGAGCCTCGATATTATTAATACCATCAACATCAGCAGCAATATTTCTAGGAACTCCTATATCTATTAATCTCAGGAAATTATTTCTATTTATTTTATTTAGCCTAGAAGCATCAATAATTGGATCAGCAGAGGCAGTACTAGTAAAAATAAGTGAACAGGAAGAAAGTGAGTGGTCTAATTGCTCTATTGGCAAACATATAACTTGAAGCTCTGGAAAATCCGCTCCAAGTATTTTTGCCCTTTCAATAGTTCTATTCAAAAGGGTCACTTCATTACAACCTTTTGCTTGAAGATGTTGAAGCAAAAGCCTGCTCATTCGTCCTGCACCCACTACTGCAACAGTTTCTGACTCCAAGGTCATTAACTGATCGACACCTTTCGACTGACCAAGCTTGAGTTGGGCTAATTCTACGGCGGCTGAGCTAATTGAAACCGCCCCAGTTCCTAAGTTCGTTTCACTTCGTACTCTCTTTCCAGTACTAACCGCTTGAGATAAAAGTCTATTTAAGATTGGCCCCATGGATTGATAATCCTGTCCAAGGCGCAGCATCTTTTTAACCTGAGAAAGTATTTGACCTTCCCCTAAGACCAAACTATCTAGGCCAGAAGCAACCTTCATTAAATGAGATACAGCTTCTTCTTGATGAAAAGAAAAAAGATGAGGAGAAAGTACTTCCGTACTTATTCCTGAATGTTTGCCTAAAAAATCTCTTACTGCAGATAGACCTAAATCTTGATCCTTAACCAAGGTATAGATTTCAAGCCTGTTGCAAGTGCTAAGTATTGAGACCTCATGAACCTGCTCATTACCCTTAAGAGTTTTAAGGGATTCCTGCATACTCTCTTCAGAAATGCTTAGTTTTTCACGGATTTCCACAGGAGCCGTGCGATGACTAAGACCGACAACGGCTATATGCATAAAAAAGTCCCTTTCTTTCTAATGGTTAGATGATCAAGTTAAGGCAATGCTTTTTGCACCATCCTTGATATGAACTGTGTTAGTAAATCGTGCAGAATTATCCAAAGTGCTAATTACAAGACTGCTTGTTCTAGTGCAATCTTTTTCAAATTTCACTCCGTGAAATAAAAGACCATCAGTAATTCCACTGCCAGCAAACACAACATTTTGACCAGACGCAAGCTCCTCAGCCTCATAAATCTTGTCTATGTCTGTAATACCCATTTCATTTAAACGAGCGACATTGCCTTCTTTGGTGTAATCGGCCCACTCGCTTGTTTGAGCAATGGCTGGGTCATAAACAAGTTGTCCTTGGAAATGGCCTCCTAGGGCTCTCATAGCAGCTGCAGATATAACTCCTTCTGGAGCTGCTCCTATACCCATTAAGCAATGAGTACCTGTTCCTGCGAATCCACAAGCTATTGCTGCCTGAACATCCCCATCAGAAATTGGCTGTACTTTTGCTCCAGTAGAACGAATTTCAGCTATCAAATCCTTATGTCTAGCTCTATCCATAACAACAATTGTTAGTTCACTTGCTGCCAAGCCAAGACAATCACTAAGAATTTTTATGTTTTCAGTAGCTGATTTTCTAATGTCTACCTTACCTTTTGCAGAAGGGGGAGCTGCAAGTTTTTTCATATAAAAATCAGGAGCATTGAATAAACCTCCTCTATCAGAAGCTGCCAAAACAGCCATTGAACCTCGCTGATTGTTTGCACAAAGGTTTGTACCTTCGCAGGGGTCTACAGCAAAATCCACACCGGGTCCATTCCCGCTTCCTACTTCTTCTCCGATGTAAAGCATTGGAGCCTCATCCCTTTCACCTTCTCCAATAACTATTCGACCTTGCATTTGAATTTGTCCCATGCGTTTTCGCATGGCTTCAACGGCTGCAGCATCAGCTTCATCTTTTTTACCCAAGCCAGTTAGCTGAGCTGAAGCAATGGCTGCCTGCTCGACAACTTCAAGAATTTCCTGAATCAGAGTGCGATCCACTTTTTAAACAACGAGGGATTAGTTTTTACGAGAGAACCTTTAGAACTGGGCTTTTGTAACCAAGATTGGTATTTCAATGGTCATACAAAAGCAGCCGATGGCGCAATGGTTCTCAGCGCTTGAGCGCGGCTAACTGTATCAGTGCAAGTAACTCTTAAAGAGATTAAGGCCATGAATTCATAGAATCACAACTCAAGAATCAAGTTCGATGAGCGAGTTCAATCCTTCACCAATCACTGCCAAAGCACGTCCAGTACAGATCATTCCTTCTGTTCTGCCTGCTGACTGGGCAAATATGGGGCAATGCGTAAAAGATCTAGAAGATGCTGGAGTTGATCGAATTCAATTCGATGTTATGGATGGGAATTTTGTTCCCAACCTCACCTTTGGCCCCGAGATGATTGCTGCATGCAGGAAATACTGCAGTGTGCCTTTTGAAACCCAGCTAATGGTTAGTCAATACAACTGTGAAACGATGCTTGAACAGTATGTAAATGCAACGAAAGGACCAAATGGCGAGCCAGGAGTTGTAATTGTGCACGTTGAAGCAAATGTGAATTTGCATAGAACTCTTGGAAAAATTCGTCAGCTAGGTGGATCTCCTTCTGTAGCAATGAATCCTCATACTCCAATGGAGATGGTTAAAAATGTATTAGATATGGTTGATCATGTACTAGTAATGACAGTCAACCCTGGATTTGGGGGTCAAGCATATATTCCAACAATGCTTGATAAAATATCAACTTTACGATCACATATAATTTCAAAAGGATATGAAATTGATATAGAAGTAGATGGAGGAATTAAAGCAGACTGGACCCTTTCTGAATGTTGCGCAGCTGGTGCAAACTGTTTTATTGCAGGTAGTGGAATGTTTGCTTACCCTACTCTTAAAGAAGGCTGCGATGCCCTTCGGGAAATTGCAAAAGAAGCTCAAGCAGGAAATATACTAAGAAAATAATTCATAAGTTTCTTGTGAATTCAATATTATTATTTTTTAAACTAAAAGAACCAACCGTAACTATGTAATCCTACTCCAAGTAAGTTAACACCAATATAACAAATACCAATAATTAAGACTCCTGAGGTTGCAAAGATAGCTGGTCTTCTTCCTTGCCAGCCCTTGGTCAATCTAGTATGCAAATAAGCTGCATAAATAAGCCAACATATAAGTGCCCAAGTTTCTTTAGGATCCCAACTCCACCAACTTCCCCAAGCCTCATTTGCCCATACTGCTCCACTAATAAGGCCAACTGTTAATAATAAGAACCCAACAGTAATTGTTCTGTAACTCATTGTGTCTAATCTTTCTAATCTGGAAAAATTTAAAGAGCTTAACTGAATTGGATTTATAGGATCCAAATCTATATTTTGTTTACCAGTTGCTCTATACCCTCCTGAGCCTATCGAACTAGCCCTAATTTCTAAATTATCTTCTCTATCTATAATTAAAACTGCTGCTGATAGAATAGATCCTATGAGTAGTGCAGCATAACTCAACATAATGACGCTGACATGCATTATCAACCAACTTGACCTGAGTGCAGGTACTAATGGTGATGCTTTTTGCAAATTTTCCGGAAGAACAAAACTAGCAAACGCAACTGCTATTAATGACATAGGGGTTGCAAATGCAGATACAAGTGGTGATGGCCATGATTGTTCAACTATTAACTGAGTAAGGGAACAAGACCAAGCTAGGAAACACAATGATTCATATAAGTTACTCACAGGGAAATGGCCAGATTGCCACCATCTAAGAAGCAATTGTGACGCCAGACAAAGATTCGCTAATGCGATTAAAAGAGTTACATTGGAAGATTTCTTATTTGTGGTTAGTGACCAAAACGAAACAGGAAGAGCAACCAATAGCAATAAGAAAGCAACTAGGCCAAGAGACAAGACTGGATCTCCTAATTCCAAGATATTTACGAAGGCAATTGTTATAAAATCTAGGTTCATGAGGTAATTATAGAAGCTCTTGATTGTTAATTACTAGCTCTTCTAAGCAAAAGAGATCCTCCAAAAAGTGAAATTGCGACTGGCGACCATGCTGCTATGAAGGGAGTTAAAGTCCCTTTCACACCAAGAGAACTAAAGCTAAAACTAAGCACATAATATATCAATATTAAAATCACGCTTATACCAAATCCTTGGCTTCTACTGGTTCTTGCATTAGGTTTGGATCCCAAGCTACAGCCAATTAAAGCAAAAACTATGCAAGCAATTGGTAAAGTAAATTTTTCTTGGATGCGTACCTTCATGCGTCTTGATTCTTTAATATTTCCAGATTCTGAATAAAGTTTTTCAGCTTTAATAGCTTCTAATATTGTCATATCATTAGCATCATCAGGTAATTCAGCAATCCGTGTTGGACCTGTTCCTAATGGATAAAGGTATCGATCAAACTTTGCAGTTGTAGTACTTCCATTAGGCGCAAGAGTAATAATTTTTCCGTTTAAAAACTCCCATTCAGAATCATTATCATTCCAAGTAGCAGACTTTGCTTTAAGCATTTGTGTATAACCCAATCTAGAAAAGTCCAATAAAGTAACTTCTTGCATCGCGCTTTTTCTAAATTCTTTTGCATAAAACAACTGAGTCAAACCCTCTTTATCCTCAGATGAATTGGAACCTATTATTCTTCCAAATTTTGAATATATAATGTCATCTCCTTTTTCTGTAGAAACTGCACGGCCCAAAGCTCGTTTTAGCGTTATCTCAGCATTTCTATTTGATTGAGGTACAACAACATCGTTAAAAACAAAAGTAAGTCCTGTCATAAGAACTGCTAAAACCAAACCTGGTGCAATCATCCTATTGGTAGTTACTCCTAAACTTCGCAATGCTTTTAATTCACTGTTAGCCGATAGCCTGCTATATGCAAGCAAAGTTGACATAAGCATTGCCATAGGAAATGAAATAACTAAAAAGCCTGGAAGTCGCAATATCAAAACATGAATAGCTGTTTGCAGAGGAAGGCCTGACTCAACAACTCTTCTTACTAGCTCGAACATCACCCCTACTGACAAGGAAACAACAGTAAAAGCTGCTATTGCAAAAATTAAAGGGGAAAGAAGTTCACCAAATAACCATCTATCTAATAGAGAAATAGATTTCCATTTAACCAAAATCTTTTCACGTATTTTTTTATACCAAAATTTGGTATCTATAGAGATATCAGAAATAGATTCAATCAAAGCTGAAAATCCTTACCTAAATAATGTCTCCTTACTAGAGGATCATTTGCGACTTCCGCTGAAGGTCCTGAAGAAAGGATCTTGCCATCATTAAGGATATAAGAACGATCAGTTATAGCCAGTGTTTCTCTAACATTGTGATCTGTAATCAATATGCCCATTCCACTTTTTCGAAGCTTTTGAATAAGATTTTGCAAATCAGCTACTGCCATAGGATCTACTCCAGCAAAGGGTTCATCCAAAAGCAAGTAACTGGGACCCTTTGCTCCAACTGCTAAAGCCCTAGCAACCTCACATCTTCTACGTTCGCCCCCCGAAAGTTGATATCCATGTCGATCAATAAAAGGACCAAGATTGAAATCATCAATCAATTGCTGTCTACGTTCTCTAAGAAAACAAGTCTCTAAAGAACTCTGACTAAGAGCTATTTCCAAATTTTCGCGAACTGTTAAGCCTCTAAAAACACTTGGTTCTTGAGGAAGATAGCCTATTCCCATTCTTGCTCGAAGAGGCATAGGTAAATTCGAGACAGAATCTCCATTTAACAAAATTTGACCTGTATCAGGCTTTAACAAGCCAATAATTAAATTAAAAGTGGTTGTTTTACCAGCTCCATTAGGACCCAAAAGGCCTACCACTTCTCCTGGTTCCATTCTTAAAGAAATATCGTTTACAAGAGGTCTACCCCCTATGCGTAAAACGACTTTATCCAGCAGAAGACTCATATCCCTCCAATACCTTGGTTTAATTCTTTTGGATTAAAGATAAATTTACTAAAGACCTGTGATGAAGGTGTTGAGTCAGCAAATAATTGATTATTGTTAATCATAAAAACAACACGATCTGCCTTAAGACTGTTACCTTCTTCTCTAATTATATTCACATCTCCAGTTAATACTATGAGTTGCTCTTCCTTAAAATATTGCGCTTGCCTTGACGCAGCTATTACGCCATTTGCTGGATACCTAACTATGACGTTTCCTGTCGCAGTTAAAACATCGCTGACACTATCTGAAATTTGGAAATCTGACTCTATGAATATTTTTTCCTGTATTGAAATCACTGAAGTCGCTGAAGATTGTTGAGCAAAAGCAAAATTTGCTGATATTCCGTAGCAGAAAGCACCCAACAGAATACTTATCTTTCCAAAAGAAGAAATTCGACCTAAAAAAGAATTAAGCACAAACCAATGATTACTATCTCTCGAATTTAACAAAAGAATCAAGATTTCATCAAAAGTATTGGGACACTAAAATCATCTGGATTCATTTTGGTTTGAAGACGAGCCAAACGTTTTTCTAAACAATCACACAGTTGGTTTATATCTAAACCAAGGTCCACTGCCTCTTTGCTCTTTAGTCTTCCAAGACCTTCTCCATAAAGGATTGTTGCTCCTTTGGTATTGCCATTTGCTAAATGAACTTGAGCTACGGCGACTTGTATTAACCCCTGAATGGTTAGTCTTTCAGGGCCATCTATTTCGTGCCATAATTCCTCAAAAGCATCATGTGCAGGATACCAATTTTCTGAGTTAAATAATTCCCTGGCTTTAATAAACCTAGGGTCATTAATTAGATCAGTTTTATTTTCCAATTCTTAAATAATTATCGTTTAGTAGTTCTTTTGGCTGGCAATTTTCTAAGTCTTATTGACTCTGGTGTTACTTCAAGCATTTCACCTGGGCCTATATATTCTAATGCTCTTTCCAAAGTCATTTCAAGAGGTGATTGTAATGCATCTAATTCATCAGCCCCTGCTGATCTCATATTAGTCAGATGTTTAGTCTTACAAATATTTATCTCCAAATCCTGAGTACGATTGTTTTCTCCAATTATCATTCCTTTATAAACTTTGGTACCTGGAGATATAAAATATTGACCTCTATCTTCTGCATTTTTAAGAGCATAGAAAGTAGCAACTCCCTGCTCAAATGATATTAATACGCCATTTCTTCTTGATTCGAAATCCGCCATAATTGGCCGATATTCAAAGAAAGAATGGCTCATTATTCCTTCTCCTCGTGTTGCTCTAACAAATTCCCCTCTAAATCCTATTAAACCTCTAGATGGCACAACAAATTCAAGTTGTGTCCTTCCATCACTTCCAGTTTCCATATTTTGCATTTCTCCCTTTCGCGAACCTAATTTTTCAATGCAGCTACCAACTGATTCTTCTGGTACATCCATAACAAGAGTTTCTACCGGTTCACAATTTATTTCGTCTATGGTTCTAAAAATAACTTGGGGCTGAGAGACTTGAAATTCATAACCTTCTCTTCTCATGGTCTCAATTAGAATACCTAAATGAAGCTCTCCTCTACCACTAACTGCAAATCTATCTGGTGAATCGGTATCTTCAACTCTAAGAGCAACGTTAGTCAAAAGTTCTTTATTTAATCGATCTCGAAGTTGTCTACTAGTAACAAACTTTCCTTCCTTACCTGCAAATGGAGAATCATTAACTACAAAAGTCATCTGCAAAGTTGGTTCATCAACCTTAATCAAAGGGAGGGCTTTTGGTTCATCAGGGCATCCAATAGTCTCTCCAATATTAACTTCATCAAATCCAGCCAATGCCACTATATCGCCTGCAAATGCACTTCCAATTTCTATACGTTGTAAGCCCTGGAATCCAAGCAATTTAGTAATTCTTCCTCTTTTTAAACTTCCATCTTCTTTAATAAGAGATGCATTTTGACCAGCTGTTATTTTTCCATTATGCACTCTTCCAATTATTATTCTTCCAAGGAAATCTGAATAATCGAGAGTAGTTACTTGTAACTGGAGAGGTTTAGCTGAATCTCCAACAGGTGGTGGAACATGCCGAATAATGGCATCAAATAGAGGTTTCATATTATCACTTTCAGTAGCCATATCGGGTTTTGCAAATCCACCTAAACCACTTCCAAAGAGATATGGAAAATCACATTGATCATCATCAGCTCCTAGTTCTAAAAACAAATCAAGAACCTTATCCACTGCAGTTTCAGGATCGACTCTAGATCTATCAATTTTATTGACAAAAACAATAGGCCTTAATCCTTGTTCTAAAGCCTTTTTTAATACAAAGCGAGTTTGAGGCATTGGCCCTTCATTAGCATCAACAATTAACAAGCAGCCATCAACCATTCCTAAAACTCTTTCTACTTCGCCACCGAAATCAGCGTGGCCAGGTGTATCCACAATATTTATACGGGTTTCGTTATAAGTGACAGCTGTATTTTTAGAAAGAATAGTAATGCCTCGTTCTCTCTCTAAATCATTAGAGTCCATTACGCAGGTAGGAACTGCCTCGTTATCACGAAATATCCCTGACTGACAGAGGAGAGCATCAACAAGAGTTGTTTTTCCATGATCTACATGGGCAATAATTGCAATATTGCGAATAGCTTGTATCTGCTCACTCATTAGGTAAAGATCAGTTAAATAGTCCAGTTGGACAATCAAGCACAATATCTCAATACATGATCAATTTGAATAGTCATGGGCCACTAATAAACGAGTTTGGCAAACAAAAAACGATTCATCTATCCACAGAAAATTGTTGAGCATCTTTAAACTCTCTAAGCGCTTCTGCAGTGCCTTCAAACCTCCAATGCCATGGCTCATAAGAAACACCTTGGGAATTCCCCCTTGGGAAAGAAAGAATAAAATGATATTTAGCAGCATTTTTCTTTAGCCACTGAAAAGCTCTAGTTGTTTCAAAATCAACTTCGAAATCAGTATCTCTTCGAGATCCATCTCCAAGATCAATTGCGTATCCAGTACTGTGCTCGGAATATCCAGGTGGAGCAGATACTTTAGAGCGTTCTACTGCTGTTTGATTCCTAGTAGATTTAATCTCAAAAAAGATTTCTTTCTGCAGAGCATGAGATCGATAGCCACTTAACAGGACCAAGTTAATCCCTTCAGCTGAGGCTGCATTTCTCATTAAACGAAGGGCTTCAAATGTGTCAGTGTGAACTTTCATGCCTGGATAAGCTTCAACCAAGTCACTAAAGGAAGCTTCTGGATAAGGGAAATGACCCAATAAGCGACCATCAGGAGAAGGAAGATCTTGATAACCCTTTAAAGGGGGAACAATATTTGAAGAAAAGAAATAATTACTAGAAATAAATATGACAGAAAAACAACTTGAAAAAATTATTGCAAGAAAGGCAAAAAGCTTAATTTGCTTTCTGCTTGGTCTTCTATATGACCCAGCCCTTTGAGCGAAAGGGATGTCGTCAGTTTTATTTCCGTGCACCTCTCCAGATCGAATCAAAAAAACTTTGGGATTGTTATATAGATCGTAACGGCCTAGGCAAATGTGCTCCACAGAATTCTTGACAATGTTAGCTTTTAATTCAGAACCAAAAGCTTAAGTCTAAAAATGTTGCGTGTAGCTGTTATCGGTGGTGGACCAAGTGGTTCATGTGCGGCAGAAATACTTGCCAAAGCAGGAATCCAAACCTGGATCTTTGAGCGGAAGCTTGATAATGCCAAACCATGTGGAGGAGCAATTCCACTATGCATGGTTTCAGAGTTCGATCTACCAGACTCAATAATTGATCGAAAAGTCAGAAATATGAGAATGATCTCGCCCTCTAATCGAGAAGTTGATATCAGTCTGGATAGGGTTTATGGGGAAAGCGATAAAGAATATATAGGCATGTGTAGAAGAGAAGTAATGGATGCATTTATGCGAAATAGAGCAGCTGAGTTAGGTGCAAAACTAATAAACGGGCTTGTTACCAAAATCGATACTGGCGTTAATCGACAAGGCCCATACGAATTAACTTATTCTGACTTCTCCAATGGAGAGACTACAGGGGAAACTAGAAGCCTAGAGGTAGATCTAATTATTGGAGCAGACGGAGCGAATAGCAGAGTAGCCAAAGCAATGGATGCAGGAGATTACAACGTTGCAATTGCCTTTCAAGAAAGGATAAAACTACCTGAAAAAGAAATGAAATATTATGAAGACTTGGCAGAAATGTACGTCGGTACTGATGTCTCACCAGACTTTTATGGATGGGTTTTCCCTAAATATGACCATGTAGCAGTAGGAACAGGGACAATGCAAGAGAACCAATCTCTAATAAAGAGTCTTCAAGAGGGTGTAAGAAATAGAGCCCAAAAAAGGCTTGTAAATGGAGAAGTAATTAAAGTGGAAGCGCATCCAATACCAGAGCACCCTCGTCCAAGAAGAGTTGTTGGCAGGATGGCTTTAGTTGGAGATGCTGCAGGTTATGTAACTAAAAGCTCAGGAGAAGGTATTTATTTTGCTGCAAAAAGCGGTCGGATGTGTGCGGAGCAAATTGTTGAATCTAGTCAAGGAGGCAAAGTAGTACCAACTGAAAAAGATTTGAAAAAATATTTATCCAAATGGGATAAGAAGTATGGAACAACTTACAAAGTTCTGGAGATCCTACAAAATATATTTTATTCAAATGATGGTGCACGTGAAGCATTTGTAGAGATGTGCGATGACATGGATGTTCAACGCTTAACTTTTGACAGTTATTTATATAAAACAGTGGTTACTATGAAACCTTGGCAACAATTAAAATTAACATTCATGACTCTTGGCTCAGTCTTAAGAGGTAGAGCTTTGGCTCCAAAAAGCTACAAACCAGTACCTAGCGAAGTTAGAGATGAAAAGGAAGTAAATAAAATGCTTGCTATAAGTACAATTAAAGGAGGAATAAAAGTAAAAAGCAAATAAAATCTAATCGAAATACTATTCAATACCTAAGAGTTCAAATAAAAACAAGATTTAACCATTAATTAAATTAAAATCGGCCAAAACCGATGCTTGATTGCGTAATATTCCCAAAAGATTTAATCTGTTTGCACGTATCAATGGGTTATTGTCCATAACCAAAACACTTGTTTCTCCATCAAAAAATTCTTCTAAAACTTTAGATCCAGAAGCAAGATTCTTAGCTAAATCTGTATATCTAGATTCAGAAGTTGAACAAACAATTGGTTCAAGCAAGTTTATAAGATTAAATAGTTCAGTTTCACTACTTTTTTCAAAAAGACTTGGATCAACAGTATCTTTTGGTCCAAATATGTTAGAAGGTAGTTCACCTTTTTCTGCAAGTCGAGCCGCCCTTGTAACTACAGAATGTATGCAATTTAATTCACCTTTACTTCTCATAGAGGCTAATAAATTAATACGTAATTTCACATCTATTATATTGTCTAAAATTCGATCAATATGAACAGTTTCTCCTGCAACAGCCTGAACAAGGTCTCCATCAATCTTTTGATCTTCTAAAAGACTGATAATTCTCTGCCGCATAAATTCCTTTAATTGATCAGAAATATTTGAAGTCTCAATCCCTAAGTTTGGTAATATTTCCCCCCAATATTTAGAAGACTTTTCCAGTAACTTTTGTAAATTTAAATGCCAACACTTCGTCCAAAGTATTTGTACTATTCCATTACCAGCGCGTCTTAAGGCATAAGGATCAGAAGAGCCAGTAGGTCTTTCTCCCTTTGAATAGATGCTTAAAAGAAGCTCTATCCTATCTGCCAAAGCAAGTACTGATCCTGCATCCGACTGTGGCAATTTACCATTGGCGGACTTTGGTAAATACTGTTCAGCGACTGCTAATGCAACCTCATTTTCCTCACCTTCAGCTAATAAATATTTCCCTCCCATTATTCCTTGCAATTCTGGGAATTCTCCTACTATTTGACTTACTAAATCATGTTTAGATAAATACGCAGCTCTAGTCGTATTGACAATAGTTTGTTGATTAAGATTTAATTCTTCTAAAAGCATCTTGGCAACCCATTCAATTCTTAGAACTCGATCTTTTAGTGAACCAAGTCCTTCACTAAAAGTGACATGTGAAAGCTTATCAACTCTTTCTAAACTTCTTTCTTCCAGGTCTACATCAATGAAAAATTTTGCATCAGCAAGTCTTGCTCTGAGAACTCTCTGGTTACCTTTAGCAATATTCTTACTTGATGTTAAAAGACCATTAGAAATACAAATAAACTTAGAGAGCAAAGACCTCCTTGCGCTTAAAGCTAATGGTTCATAAATTGAATCGTGTCGAAAAAGCGGTACATATCTTTGATGATTCTTCATTACTGTGCTCAGTAATTCAGCAGGTAAATCTAAAAAGGTTTTATCAAATTCTCCTTGAATCAACGAAGGAGATTCTACAAGATCTGTTAATTCTTCTAATAAGGAGTCTGAAAGATCTGGCTGTGCATTGTTTTCCCTGCCTGACTCAGATACTAAGCTTTCAATAAGTCTTCGTCTTTCTTCTCTGTTTACATAAACACCTGCATTCTTTAATGTTTTCAAATAATCATCAGAAGAAGGAATCACCAAGCTTTGATTATAAAGTCTGTGGCCTTTACTTCGATTGCCACTGGATATCTGAGGATCCACTCCTGAAAGACTTAAATCAATTAGTTGGTCGTCAAGTAAAGCAACAATCCATCTAATAGGTCTAGTAAAACGTCTTTCTCCTTTACCCCAACGCATAAAACGACGGCCTTGCAAATTCGAAATCCATAAAGGAATCAAATCTCTTAATAATTTGAATGATGATTCTCCAGGTTCAAGTATTGAAGCGAATACAAAGGGGCCTTTAGATGTATCACGAATCTGTAGTTGATCTGTTGTTATATCAAAACGTTTGGCAAACCCAATAGCTGCTTGAGTAGGAACGCCATCCTTGAAAGCCTGCGCTGATGGGGGCCCCTTGCAATCTGCTTTAAAATCAGTAGCAGAACTAGCAATACCTTTTATTAAAAGAACAATTCTTCTTGGAGTACTTGTGGACACAATTTCACCATGGCTAAGACGACGTTCTTTCAAGTCATTTCTAGCCATCTGCTCCAATTGGGAGGGTACTCCACCCGCAAAATCAGCCGGCATCTCCTCGGTCCCAATTTCAAGCAAAAAAGAAGGCACAAGGTTTAAGCAATTCACTAACCACTTTATTGGGACAAAGTCCTAAAATTGAATGTGTAATTAGCTACGGATCATCAGGAGAAAATTATCGCCGTGACTGAAGAAGGGAAAGAAGCAAATCAAATACAAGAACAGGAACTTTCACCTTGCATAGCTAATGGTGCTGAACTGACGAAATTCGAACAATTCAAGTCTGACAGTAACTACCTAGAGCAACCTCTTGCATTAGAACTGAATAATGAAAGTGATCACTTCAGTAATGATGCCGTTCAATTATTAAAATTCCATGGTAGCTATCAACAAGACAATCGTGAGAATCGCAAAAAAGGAGAAGGAAAAGATTGGCAAATGATGTTGAGACTTCGTAGTCCTGGAGGGAGGATACATCCTTCTTTATTTATAGCATTAGATGATCTATCAAACAGGCTTGGGAATGGGACTCTCAGAGCTACAACTCGACAAGCCTTTCAAATGCATGGAATCCGAAAAGAACGATTGCGTGAAGTAATTGGAACAATTATTCAATCAATGGGATCAACACTTGCAGCCTGTGGAGATATTTCAAGGAATGTCATGGCTCCTGCGGCGCCTTATCAAAAAGGTGGTTACCCAGCGGCAAAGGAATTGGCAGAAGAAATTGCAGATTTATTGTCCCCTACTGCAGCAGAAGGAACCTATTTGGATTTGTGGATAAATGGAGATATGAGATATCGAATCAAACCTTCTACTGCAGTTAAAAGAACCAAAGCAAAAATCAATAAAGGGAGATTGTTTAGTGGCGATAAAAATGAACCACTCTATGGATCAACATATATGCCACGTAAATTCAAATGTGCAGTAACAGTACCTGGGGACAATTCCGTTGACCTACTTACGCATGACATAGGTTTAGTTGCATTTACAGAAAAGAACGGAAAACTAAAAGGTTGCAATGTCTACGTTGGAGGAGGTATGGGAAGAACTCATAACAATGAAAGTACATTCGCATGCAAAGCTCAACCATTAGGATATGTTGAAGCAGAAGATATTTTAGATCTTGTCCAAGCAATATTAGTTCTACAAAGAGATTACGGAGATCGTAAAAATAGAAGAAATGCCCGCATGAAATATTTAATTCACCATCATGGAGTTGATTGGTTCAAAAATATTCTCAAGAATAAATACTTTTCAAGGCCAATAAAAAGATTACATCCAGAACCCAAAGCTAAACTAGAGGACTATCTTGGTTGGCATATTCAATCTAAAGGCAAATGGTTTGTAGGCTTACCTTTGTTATGCGGAAGATTAACTGGTGAATACAAAAAGAAACTACGCGAAATTGTACAAACCTATCAGCTTGAAATCAGGTTAACCCCTAATCAAGATCTATTACTTTGTAATATTGGCTCCATTCAGAAATCAAGCGTAAACAAAGAATTAATTAAAGCTGGAATTTTAAAAGTCAATGGACCTTTACCTTTAGAGAAACATGCTATTGCATGTCCAGCACTTCCATTATGTGGACTTGCAATGACAGAGGCTGAACGGTTTCTACCATCAATACTTGAACGAATTCATACCCAACTAAATAAGTTAAAAATCGAGAAATCAATTTTAATCAGAGTAACCGGATGTCCAAATGGATGTGCAAGACCGTACATGGCAGAGTTAGGTCTAGTTGGAAGTGGTGTTAATCAATATCAGTTATGGCTAGGAGGAACACCAAATCTTCAGAGTCTTGCAAAGCCTTATATAAATCGAATGCCATTAAATGATCTAGAAAAAACAATAGAGCCATTACTACTTGATTGGAAAAAAACAGGCTTTCAAGAAAGTTTAGGTAAACATGTACAGAAAATAGGTGATCAAAGAGTAACTGAACTTCTCTCTATAGGGTTACAGGCTCCATAAATTGCTTTGGATATATTTTTCTTCCATGCCCATAACTGATCTCCATAACTAAAATGCCACCATTCATTTGGATGTTGCACAAATCCATTTGCAATCATTACTTCAGAAAGTAGACATCGTCTTTTATTCCAAGTCACATGCTCAGGGTCAAAAACTAAGGAATTATTGGATGAGTAATAGTTCGGGTGTGAAATTTCTCCAATGGCATCTATTTCTCCACCCATTTTTAAAGGCAAGCCTTCTAAAGAAGAAAGAGTTAAATCAACTGCCCCTCCAGTGCTGTGAGGAGGAGGCATAGAAGGATCAAAACTTGGAGGAGCCCAAAATCTATTTACCTCTTTGATCATTTTCATGACCTCAACAGAGTCGGATTTTGCCTGCCGATCTAAACCTCTAGCAATACATTCCTGATTAATAACGTACTCAACCATAAAAGCCTGGACATTGATAGGCCTCCATGCATCAAAAATTGCCAATCTAAATTCAGGATTTTTCTTGTGTAAATATTCCTGTGCAGAAAGCAAAAGTCTTACCACCTCTTTTCGCAATCGAAATGGATCAAACCCTTCCCCGTAGGGCGCCCCTAATGAATAATAAGGATGAGGCTTAAGGCATTTAATAGTCCCTGGTATTTGTTCAAGAGATTCGCCACAATCAAGAATTGGCCACTTACACCAGGGACGCATTTCTAGAAAAAGGAACCAATCCTAAATTTCCACAAAAAGGTCGAGTTTTCCACAGATGCATGTTTTTCTTTATTTTTGTCAAGATTGAATATGTTTTATAAAACGACACACTTGACAAAATCTAAATATTCAACCTAAATTTTATATCGCATTATGATCTAGCCAAAAAGAGAGATAACTAAGTCTTTAGAAGCCCTTATAAAGATTAATAATAATAGGAATAAGAGAAAAATCTAAATATTCTTATAAACAAATGTATTAAAGACTTCATTTTCCCTTTAGACTCAAAGAGATTTTGTATAGGATGATGCTCTTTTTTATATATGTGGAAAACAAGATTGAACTTTTAATTCAATTGAGCATTTCCACTTAGTTTACGCCAATGCTCATCCAATATTTTTTTTAGTTCTAGATGTTTTCTTAGCTCAGGGTCTTTATTTAATAAATTCTCTGCTTCTATTCGAGATTCTTCAAGAATAGCTCCATCATCAGCCAAGCTTGCCAAGGCAAGATCTGGTAGGCCAGATTGTTTAGTGCCTAATACCTGGCCAGGACCTCGCAATCGTAAATCTATTTCAGAAATTTCAAAACCATCATTTGATCTAACAAGTACTTCTAATCGATGTCTAGCGAGTTGATTATTACTGTCATTAACCAGTAAACAATATGATTTTTTCGCACCACGTCCGACTCGACCTCTTAATTGGTGCAATTGAGCTAAACCAAATCTATCTGCGTGCTCTATCAACATTACCGTTGCTTCAGGAACATCGACTCCAACTTCTACAACTGTTGTAGATACAAGTACTTGGCATTTACCTATAGAGAAATCATTAATTATTGATTGCTTATCCAAGCTATTCATACGGCCATGCAGTAACCCCACTTGAAGTTCTGGAAAAACAGTGGAGGAAAGTTGTGCATGGACCTCGACCGCAGAACGTAAATCTAATTTCTCTGATTCTTCAACTAGGGGTAAAACTACATAAGCCCTTTGACCAATATCAACTTGTTCTCTAATAAGTTGATATGCCTTGTCTCTTTCTGATGCGGAAACGAGTCGAGTTTCAATAGGTGTTCTTCCAGGAGGTAGCTCGTCTATTTGACTAACATCTAAATCTCCATGAATTGACAGTGCAAGAGTACGGGGAATTGGTGTTGCGGTCATGGTAAGTAGATGGGGTTGCATGCCTTTAACAAGAAGACGATTCCTTTGTCTAACTCCAAACCTATGCTGCTCATCAACAACAACTAGTCCTAAACGCAAAAATGAAACCCCATCCTCAATCAATGCGTGAGTTCCAACAAGAACGCTTAAATTACCATTAGCCAAATCATCAATTATTTGTCGACGTTTTGATTTGGAAGTAGAACCAGTAAGTAACTCAACATTGACATGAAGTTGTGGCAACCATTTGCAAAGATTCCGATAATGTTGTTCTGCTAATACTTCTGTAGGTGCCATTAAAGTGGCTTGCCAGCCAGCTTGAACTGCATACAAAAGTGCTGCAATAGCAACTACTGTTTTGCCACTTCCAACATCGCCTTGAACAAGTCTTGACATAGGCGTTGTTTTAAAAAGGTCAGAATGAATCTCATTTAGAACTCTTTCCTGGGCTGTAGTAAGAGTAAAAGGTAATAAGTTTAAGAATTGATTTGCATAATCTTTATCTGATTTATGCCTAATTAGAGGAGGAGCAGATTTATTTTTTAGAAGTAGCCTTCTACGTAAAAGTCCTAATTGGAGAAAGAAAAATTCTTCAAAAATCAATCTTCTACGAGCTAAATTCAATTGAACTTGATTAGTCGGCCTGTGAATTTCAAAAATGGCTTCCGGTTTGGGAAGTAAAGACCTAGCGCTAAGTATTGAATTTGGAAGAGGGTCAACCCAATTCCGAACTATTGGTAAAGCAATATCAACCAAGTTTCTAAATCGATCAGCTGATACTCCCTCAGTCAAAGAATAAACCGGTAACAATCTGCCGATAAGCTTAGATTTCAAATATGAATTTGGACTATCCATAACCTCAATAAGAGGATCCTGAAATGTTCTTCCAAAACGGCCTTCTTTAACTAATCCACTAATAGCAACAGTTGAACCAGGAGGATATAGTTTAACTTGACTTTTTATATTGGCAGGATGACTAAATCTTTTACCTGCAAGAAAACGAGTTACTTTTAATCTGGCTGTTTGGTCCTGCACATGCAACTCAAAAATAGCTAGATTTTTATTACGGGGACTTACAAATCCATTGCATTTTCTTACTTTTGCAATAATAGTTGCTGTTTCTCCTGAATTCAAATCAATTATTCTTCTCATCGAAGAATAATCAATATAATCTCTTGGATAATGTAATAAAATATCCTTTAAATAAAATATTCCAAGGCAACTCAATCTTTCCATGATCTTAGGACCTATACCCTTTATTTGACTAATTGGAGTATCAAAATCATATTTATCAAGAGTATTAATCCTATTTTCACCTAGTAATTGATCACTATAAAAATTTAGTCGAGGAGGTTTAATCGGCTCCGGGATCTTTGATTTATTACTAAGTTCATATAATACTTTTCTTAAACGTACAACTAAACGACGCCTTGTAATTTCATTCTCAGCAGAGTATCGTGAAAAAGATTCTGATAGTTCTGTTAGTAAAGATTTATATTTAGAAGATATAGGCAAATCACTACAAGATAGAAGTTCTCGACATATAAAGGAATTAAAATATTCCTCTCTTCCTAAAAGATTTCTAAAATCCTTTTCTGCTTCAAGTGTTAAAGCCTGTTGAATAGGTCTTAACCATTTCTGAATTTCCAGCAAATGTTCATTTTTCAACTGCCTAAAGAATTTATTCGGAACTATTACTATCTGACCATTTTCGATGCAAGTTATTAGCTAATGATCGTCTTTCCCAATGTTTTTGTTGCCTAACCATTTTAAAAACTTCAGTTCTGTTTTTTCTTAATGTTGTTCTGCAAAGCCGAATATCTGTATAATCAAATTCAAAATCAGCTGGTCTTAGAAGTAAGCAAGCTATTTCCATTCCTCCTTCCAAAAATTGTGTTTGCATAGGTATTTGAACACTAAGTATATTAGAAATTGACGACTGAGTTTCTATTTGGCCAACAATTACAGCTTCTAAAAGGTTAACGGGTAAAAGACTATTTATTATTCCAAACTTTAGGAGTTCCAAATTCAATTCATGTGAAAGGTCCCTCAATCTTCTTTCTAGTGCAATTTCAAAGGAATCTAACCACTTAGCTAATTCCAATGGGGTTCTTGGTAAAAAGCTTGTTTCATTTTGAGAATTATCGTCTAATAGTGGGTTTTCTGGTTTTGACAATCTTGGTACTTCTTCATGCTCAGAGTCTTTCTTAAGACTTTCTCCTGTAAAAACAAAAAGGGAATCTAAAAAGTCTATTTGATTCATATTTAGATTATCAATTTTCTCTCCTATTAAAAGGTTTTTTGAGGGTTCTATATTTGTATTAGTTAAAACTTCTTCTTGATATGTATCACCAGAAGTACGGTCAGGTTCAACATCAAAACTAGTTCCGCGACACTTTAGATCCCAACTTTCTAGATATGAAGTATCTTCAATCGGAGGATCAAAGCTTAATGTGACTGAAGCATTTTTAGAGACTGATGAATTTTGTTCTGTTCTCAACGCCAATAACAATTCTTCTTTAGTTCTTTGTTTGGCAAGTTTTTTCTCGTTTTCTATTTGATTAGAAAGATCAACTAATTGCTCAATAGTAAGCAAAGAAAGAGAAGAGCTGACAATATTATTTATTTTTAACTGTAAGTTATCTTGTAGCTTATTATTAATCTCCTTAAAATTACTATTTTTACTCTCAGTAATTAAATACAAAATAGCCTTCTTAACTTCTTTTACTAGTTTTTCTCTGATTTTTTGAAGGTAAAGCGCTTGATACCTATAAATAGTGGGAGTTACTTTTGAACACTTTTTCTTTAAAAGCAAAAGCTGCTTTGACGGATCATATTCTGAAAAGGTCTTGAAATTCAAATTCAAAACTAGCTTACAGACATTGAAGCAACTTCTGTAGCAAAATCAGCTTTTGCCACCTCTATACCTTCTCCAAGGGTATATCGAGTAAATCGTCTTACCTGTACCTTCTCTCCAATCTGTCCGGAAATCTGCTTTACAAGTTCCTCAACTGAAATGGAACTATCGCGAATAAATGGTTGCTCCATTAAAGCCAATTCTTTCAATCTTTTCCCAATTCTTCCTTCAACTATTTTTGCCTTCATTTGCTCAGGTTTACCTTCCAAATCTTCTCTTCCCATTTCAATTACTTTTTCTTTATCAACAATTTCTGTTGGTATTTCATTAGTTGTGACGTATTCAACATTTGGACATGCTGCTACCTGCATGGCTATATCTCTCAATAGTCCTTGAAAAAGTTCTCCTCTAGCAACGAAATCTGTTTCGCAATTGAGCTCTAACAAAACTCCTACTCTTGAACCTGTATGGATATAACTACCAATTGCACCCTCTGCAGCAACCCGACCTGATTTCTTCTCTGCGCTAGCTATACCCTTTTGTCTTAACCACTCAACAGCCTTAGTTAAATCTCCTCCTGTATCTGCTAAAGCCTTTTTACAGTCCATCATTCCTGCACCAGTTTGGTCACGGAGATCTTTAACAAGTTTGGCTGAGATAGCTGCCATAGGAATTAAAGTAATTGGGTTTAAATTAAGAAAATGATGCCTAGATAAATTAGGCAAAATTCATAAGGGAAGAAGAACTAATAAAGTTCAATTCAACCTTTGCCGGAATCTTTTCCACGTTGATCATTAGATCCATGTCTACCTTCATTAATAGCATCAGCTAATCGACCAAGTACTAATTGAACCGAACGAACAGCGTCATCGTTGCAAGGTATTGGGACCTCACAAAGATCTGGATCGCAATTGGTATCTAACATAGAAACAAGAGGGATATCTAGCTTTCGAGCCTCCAAAACAGCGTTAGTTTCTCTACGTTGATCGACCAGAACAACTACATCTGGCAAACGTCTCATCCCTTTTAAACCGCCAAGATATTTCTGGAGTCTTTCAAGTTCCCTCCTTAATACTGCAGCCTCTTTTTTGGGACGCATTGCAATAGCACCACTCGATTCCATACGCTCGAGATCTTTAAGCCTGTCAATTCGAGCCTTCATTGTTGTCCAATTGGTCAACATTCCTCCCAACCATCTCTGATTTACATAAGAGGCTCCACAACGAGTTGCTTCTAAAGCAACTACTTCTGAAGCTTGTTTCTTGGTACCTACAAAAAGGAATCTTTTGCCACTACGAGCGGCTGATCTTGTCCACTTATATGCACTGTTCATGCATAAAGCAGTTTTAACCAAATCAATTATGTGAACTCCATTACGTGCGCAATAGATGTAGCGCGACATTTTTGGGTTCCATCTACGAGTCTGATGACCAAAGTGGGCACCAGCCTCCATCATCTCGGAGAGAGTAACTACAGCCATGTTGAGGTTTCGGGTTCGCCTCCACCTGTCAGGTATACACTTTTTCGATCTGTTGAAGTAAGACCTAAAAGGAATAACCCGAAACAGACAGGTGTGCGTTTTATTTAAGGACCTACCAAATTTATCAAACTGCAGATCATCTCATTTGAAAAACTTCCGCTTCTTTATACATCTCATTTACTGAAATTCGGTTTAAAGGCAGTCTGAGCAACTCCATTGCTATTCCTGGATAACCATTTTGAATCAAAAAAGAAAGTAATGGTTTCAAAGTTTTTTCATTAATCAAACCCCGTAGAGTTAAGATTTCCCAAAGGATCTTATGAAGAAAAGTGTATTGTATTATAAATCTAACTCTCATCGAAGGGTGTTTTCTATAAAAAACTAAACCCATTTTTGCCCTTTCTTTTTCAACACTAATTAATCTGGGAATCTTTTCTAGAGAAAGAGGGGGATGCCAGTGATAACCTACTGCCTTAGGGCAGCGGATTAACCTAACATTCATCTGTCTTAGGCGTTCGCCAAGTTCTAAGTCTTCCCATCCATAGAGAAAAAAGGAAGGGTCAAATAGACCTGATTTTTCAAGTACTTCCTTATCGATTGCGACGTTTCCGGTCGCAAAATAGGCCCATGATAAATCCATTAATTTATATGGTTCTGATGTTGGATTATCAAAGTTAGAAGTATTTATAACTGAGCCATAAGTAAAACAGAGCCTATCGCCTTTGGTTTCCCAAGCATGTAAAAGAGTCGTAACATGAGAGGTCAGAAACGATTTGGTTACGACAAGGTCGCTATCAATAAAAACTATGAGCTCTCCTCGAGATTGCTCTACACCAGTATTCCTAGCTTTTGCAGGACCACCATGATCTTGCTGCACCAAACGAACATGAGGGAACTTAATAGTCTCGCTTTTAAGCCATAAGGGTGTCCCATCATTGGAACCATCATCAACCACAACAATCTCATAACCACTTATTTGGGGTATAAGATCTTGTTTTTCAAGTGCCAAAAGGCACTTTTCAAGTATTGGTCGACGATTATATGTCGGTATGACAATACTGATAAACACTCAAACTCCAAAGCTAAAAAGTGATTAAAGCCTATAAAACCTATATAAGACAAAAACGACGCTTTTAAAACCTTAGGATTTTATCTTTACTAATTTATTTTTTGCTTATGGGATTCAATCTGCCGCCCCACCATTATTGGCAGTACCGGTAACCCCATTACCTGCTCCTTCTCCTCTCCCATCATTACGAAGCTTCCGTTTCTTAAATTTCCTTGCATAAGCACGATTGCGCTCTTGCTTTTCCTTCTTTAGGTTTCTTCTTTTAGCCATGTCGTGAATGTTGTGTTATCGATGTTTACCCAATTTACCCAATAGAGGGCAAAAGTTTCCCATCTTCCATCGACAAGAGACGATCTGCCACATCCAAAATTCTTTGATCATGAGTCACCATAAGCACAGCGCAAGATTGATCGTTAGCTAGTCCTTTTAAAAGATCTACAATTTCTCTGCCAGTAACACTATCAAGTGCGGCAGTTGGCTCATCAGCCAATAAAAGTTTAGGCCTTGCGGCCAAGGCCCTTGCTATTGCAACACGTTGCTTTTGACCTCCTGACAGATCATGCGGAAGTTTATGCATATGATCTTCAAGTCCTACTGATCTAAGCCAAAAACGAGCTTGATCTCTGCGAGCAGAATAAGAAAGACCTTCCAGTAAATCTGAACCCATTTGAACATTTTGTTCCGCTGTTAAACAGCGCAAAAGATTATGACCTTGAAATATCATTCCAATTTGACGCCTTAATCTTTGCCGAGTATGTCGAGATGAATGAAGAAGTTTAGAGCCAAAAATACTTATATCACCCTTTTCAATTCGTCTTAGAGCTCCAATAAGAGTTAACAAAGTTGTCTTTCCACACCCAGAAGGGCCAGCGAGCAAAACAAACTCACCCAAAGAGATTTCCATTGAAATTCTGTCAAGAACCTTTCGTCGATTTAATCCCTCTCCAAACCAATGACTAAGTTCATTAACCTTTACTGCATAATCCTGAACAGAAGGAGTTGATAACTGGACTTGATTAGTTAAAGATATATATTTAGTCATTAAAATATCTCTGCAGGATCAGCATCAATTAAACGTCGCATAGCAAATAATGCAGAAGCCATACACATAAAAAGTATCAGAAAAAATATCAATAGTGACTTCTGAGTGTCCATATAAATAGGTAATTTTGTGGAGTTTCTAACGAGTAAATAAAGAAGTTGACCAGATATATAAGCGGGTAAATATCCCATAATAGCAAGAAGGAATCCTTCTCTACAAACAACACCAAGTAAAGTTTCCAATCTATATCCCATTGCCATTAAAGTTGCGTATTCAGGCAAATGATCTGAAACATCACTATATAAAATCTGATAAACAATTACACTACCTACTACAAAACCTAATGCGGCACCAAGTGTAAAAATAAAGCCAATAGATGTACTAGATCGCCAATAATTCTTTTCAAATTCTATAAAACCTTCCTTAGTTAAAACTTTAACATCCAAAGGTAGACTTGCAGTTAAAGACTTGGCAACCATACCCTTATTAGAGTCAGGTCTTAATCGAATCAAACCAAGTTCAATACTTCCTGGAGAAGTATTGGGAATTAAGTCCAAATATGTTTCTCTACTAGTAAGCAAATTTCCATCTGCACCAAAGTTGGGTCCCAAGCTAATTAAACCAGAAACTCTAACCCTTTTACCCGACAATTCAGTTTCAACAACTTTACCTTCCTTAAACCATTCCTTAATTGGTCCAAACTCATTTCTCGACAACTCGTCAAACAAAACTCGTCCAAAATTTGTAAGAGTTTTTGACTTAGAGGTAAAATCTGGATCCTTTAATAAAAGATCATTTGGTTCAAAACCTAAAGTTAATATCGCTCTTGTGGATAATGTTTCAGGGTTTCTCCATATAAGAAAATTCCAATTAACTGGTGAAATTCCAACAACATCTTCATGGGCCATTGCTTGTATAAGTCTTCTTCTAGGAAATCCAGTCATGCTTATAGAACTCATTGATCGAGGACTAATTAGTACTAAATCAGCATCAAGTTTCCTATGAACAGTTACACTTGCATCAAAAAGCCCATCTCGAAAGCCTAATTGCATAAACATAAGTATTCCGGCAAAACATATTCCTGCCAAAGCAACAAATAATCTTAAAGGCTGTCTGCTTAATAAAAGCCATGCCAAAGGAATACGCCTTTTTTGCCAGAAATAAGATCTCATGGCAAATTAAAACGAGCTATAACTTTCATGCCAGTAAAATTCTTTACGAGACTATAGAATTCTGGATCAATACTTACTCTTACCTCTACTATCCGTGCATCAGCATCACCTGTTGGATCAGTTGAGAGAACCTTTCTTTGTCTAATTTGAGGGCTAATGGTCTTAACAACGCCATTTATAGAGCCATTAAAACCACCATTTTCGCTAATTAAAGTTACCGCTTGACCTAGTTGAATTCTGGATATATCAGACTCATAAACCTCTATCAATGCCTCCATTGTTTGATTGGCTCCCACTTCTATAACTCCATCAATATCAGGTCTTTCTCCTTCTCTAAAATTGATTCTTAGCACCATTCCATCGATAGGTGATTTTAATTCACTATCAGAGAAATCAGCCTTAAGACCTATCATTTCAGCCAAAGATTCTTTCTTCTGTCCGTTTAATTTAACTAATTGATTTTTTTCATCATCTAACAAAATTAAAGTTGTAGCTCCCTCATCAGCCGCGATTTGGTATCTAAGAATTTCCCTCTTTTGAATAGCTATTTTTGCTTCAAGAGTCTCAATCTTTGCTTCTAGAGCTAAAATATCTGCAATTATCTTTGGTTGATTATCAAAAACCGCTAATATTTGTCCTTGTTTCACATCTTCTCCTACATCAACTAAAAGCTTTAAGATTCGAGGAGTACCACCAAATCCACTTACAGGAGGAGCAAGTCTTCTTATTTCTCCATATGGAGAAAGTTGGCCTAAAGCTGCAACTGAGTTGATAACGGGAACAGCTAATTCAGAGTCTTCTAAACTTATACTTGCAGGTTTATTTTGAATACAACCTCCTAATATAAATAAGGTAGTAAATCCTAAAAATGTAAAAAATATATTATTATTTTTATTTAGAAATTCCATGGGCTTTCGAAAAGAAAATCGTTAATGTAAGCATCTGCCCATTGAGGATTGAAGGCCTTTGCTAGTACATTTCTAGTTTTATCATTGAGCTTTTGTTGATTGCAATAGAATGATTGACCTTTAGCTCTTTTAACAGCAATCTCAGAATCTAAAGGATCAGACCGCTCAAGTTTTAAATTGGTTATCAGAACTGTTAGATAGGCATTGACAAGACCAAGAAAGCATTTCTCTTCATGTGCATCTGTAGGTCGGATAAATTGAACATACGGAGAAAATATCGACCCCCATTTAGGCAAGGGCCTTACGCTTTGAAAATTTGGGATAGTTAATTTTGAAAGATCATTTAAGAAAGGCGCAGTCAAATTCCCTATAACGGGAGACAGGTCAACTATTGCTGCCGATATTCCTCCAGGACGCGAGACAATGTCAGTTCCAAATATTGGTAGATCAAAAACCGGCTCTGGATAAAAGACACAATGGAGAATTTGCAACCCATTTCCAATATGAGCTATTTCCAAATGGATCTTCCTAAAACCATTAGCAGTATGAAGTTCATTATTTATAAAAACCGGTTCCCCATCAAAAGATCCGGTTATTTCCATCAAAGCTGGCTTCTCTAACAATGGAGTCAACCCAATGAGCTCTGATCTACGAAGACGAATCAAAGAGACCATTGAATCCAGAAAAGGATGAAACTCTTGATTAGTTTTCAGAGAAGAAAGACGCACGATGCATAAAGAGACAGAATGGAACTTTGGGAATCACATCTGAAGAGGACTAAGCAAGGGCCAACCCTTCATAACTTCACCCTTAAGAATGGCATCCCTTGCGTAATAGCACCAATGGAGGATGCTCCTTTGAGCTGCCTTGATATTTGGGTTAAAGCTGGGAGTTCCTTTGAGGCAAAGGGAGAAGAAGGGTTAGCCCATTTTCTAGAACATATGGTTTTCAAGGGGAGTGCTCACTTGGCCGCTGGAGAATTTGATCTAGGGATAGAAGCATTAGGTGGTAGCAGCAACGCTGCTACGGGTTTTGATGATGTTCATTTTTACGTCCTAGTTCCCCCAAATGAACTTAACAATGCACTAGAGCTTTTGAGCAGTCTTGTATTAGAGCCAGCCTTGCATCCAAAAGACTATGACATGGAAAGGGAAGTCGTTTTAGAAGAAATTGCACAATACAAAGACCAACCAGATGAGAATGTTTTCCAAACTCTATTAACTAGTTGTTGGCCAAATCATTCTTATGGAAGATCAATATTAGGATTAGAGTCAAGTCTTAAGAATAGTAATTCTAAATCTATGAATGCATTTCATAAACGTATATATAATCCTAAAAATTTCTGTTTATCAATTGCAGGATGTATACCTAATAACATTGAAGAATCATTATACAAAAGTAAACTATCATCTTTTATGGAATCAAGCAGATCAGAAGAACTAGTAGATATTCATAGACTTAAATTCAATAAAGGACATCAACATATTAGAATCCCAAGATTAGAAACATCACGAATATTGATGGCTTGGGAATTACCTTCAGCCCAAGATCAATTAACTATTATGGGTGCAGATCTAGCTACATCTATATTAGCTGAAGGCAGAAGAAGTCGTTTGGTTCAAAAACTTAGGGAAGAATTACAGATAGTTGAACATGTTGATATGGACTTGACAATTCTTGAACAAGGAAGCTTAATCATACTGGAGGCATATTGCTTAGAAGAAAACATAAATAAAGTAGAACAAGCAATCAAAGAACTACTTTGTCATAGTACTAATTCAGGTATAGGTGATCAAGAGTTTAATAGGGCCAGGCAACTAGTAATCAATGGGCTATACTTTAGTCTAGAAGCACCTTCTCAAGTAGCACATATTTCTGGATCGCAAGCGTTATGGAGGCGTTCACAACCATTACTAGAGCCCCTAAATCTAATAAACTATTGGACTAAAGAAAAAATCATAGAAGATATTTTAACCGTTATGCAAGTTGAAAATTCTTTTACATTAATAGCAAGTCCAAATAATAAAAAATGAAGGCCATAAATATTTGCTTCGACAAAATAAGAGTTCCTAGAATCGTTGCAATAAATGTCTGGATTAACGGAGGAAGCAGTTATGATCCTATAGGACAAAAAGGAGCGCACCAATTACTAGCAGCTCTATTGACTCGAGGATGCGGTCCTTATACAAATATCGGGCTAGCAGATCTTGTAGAAGGTTGTGGTGCTGGTCTTAGATGTGATGCATCTGAAGATAGCCTTTTAATAAGTTTAAAATGTGTCAATTCAGACCTAAAGCAACTTATTCCCATTCTTGGATCAATGATTGCTGATGCACATATTGAAGCAAAGCAATTAGAACTAGAAAGAGATTTAACAATTCAGGCTCTTCGTAGACAAAATGAAAGTCCCTTTTATTTGGCTTTTGATTCATGGCGAGACTTAGCCTACAAAAATGGTCCATATAGCCATGACCCACTAGGAATAGAAGATGATCTAAAAAATATTATGCGCAATGACATTTTAACTTTAGCAAAAAATTTAAGATATAGCTCACCAATTTTCTCATTATCTGGAGATTTGCCGAATAATATTGAGAAGCTTCTTGACGAAGTTGAGTCTTTAATTAATCTTAAAGGCAACGTAGAAAATTTTGATAATCTCAGTGTAAATAAAGGTCCAAAGTTGAGCCTTAGAAAGGAACTAAAATTGACTAAAGATTTGATTCTTAAATATCAAGAAACGAATCAAGTTGTTATAATTATAGGAGTCCCTAGCATCCCTCATGGTCACGAAGATGATATACCTCTAAGAATACTAAGTTGCCATTTAGGATCGGGTATGTCGAGCCTTTTATTTAGGAAACTTAGAGAAGAGAATGGTGTTGCTTATGATGTTGGAACTCATTATCCAATCAGAAGGTTAGCAGCACCTTTTCTTATACATGCTTCTACAACTGAAGAAAAATCAATGCGTACACTTAGTCTGCTTATAGAATGCTGGAAAAGTTTAACCGAAAAATCTTTAACTAATCAAGAATTAGAACTTGCAAAAGCTAAATTTAGAGGACAATTATCACGTGGTTCTCAGACATCAGCTCAAAGATCAGAGCGCAAAGCCCAACTTCGTGGGTTACTTTTACCTGACAATCATGACGAGGTTTGTCTTGATGTTATTAATGAATTAAATGTAGAAGACATAAGATCAGCTGCTATTAGGGTATTAAAACAACCATTAGCAAGCCTATGTGGGCCGGAAAAAACACTAAATAAACTTGCCGATGAGTGGTCGAAAATTATTTCATGATAGATACACGATTTTTTACTGTTCTTGATTAATCTTTTTTAATCGATCCATAGGGATCAAGAATTTCCCATTTCTAAAACAAACCTCAACTAAATCAATGCCTTTTAAACTGACAACCTTACCAACCTCGTCAGCGGAAATAAGATCTGGTGGTCGCAACATTGGCATTGGATCTGCTGTTTTCAAATAAGATAAAGGTACTGTTAAGGAAACCTTGTCGCCTATAGAAATATCCATAAGGAGATGTTGTTTTTCCACATTATTTCAAGACGAGTAAGTATGGAGAGCTTGCTGTGAAATCAATAAATCTTTGGATTAGCTCGCTTGCTAGTTTACTGGTGCTTCTAGTAGGGACCATGATTCCCTCAGCGATTTTAGTAATAAGTGCTGACCTATCACCAAAAATTTTAACTCTGCCTACTACCTGGCAGGCTTCGTCTTTATTACTCTGTGCTTTGACTTGTGGTCCGCGTGCTGGTGTCATTTCGTCAATAGCCTATATAACTATAGGACTATTTTTTATGCCAGTTTTCCATGAAGGAGGAGGTATTGATTATTTAGCAAACCCTGGTTTTGGATATATAACAGGTTTAATTCCTGCTGCTTGGATAAGCGGGAGACTTGCAAGACAAGAAGGTCTGAAGGATTTTATGGGATTAACGGCTTCTGCAATTTTGGGTTTAATTACACTACATATATTTGGATTGGTTAATTTAGTTATAGGTTCGTTAATATATAGCTGGCCAAATAATTTTTATGAACTAATTTATAGTTATTCTATATATCCATTGCCAGCACAGTTGCTTCTCTGTCCTGCGATTGGAATCCTCACAATAATTTTACGAAATTTACTTTTAATAGAATGAAAAGAAAGTATTTAAAAAGAAGATCCATACTCTTAATTAGTGTTCTGATCATTTTAATTGATCAGCTATCAAAGATATGGGCTAGGCAGGATTTAATTAAGGTGGCAACAAAATCTTTTTTACCTAATCTTATTCAATTTAGAGTGGTTAAAAATACTGGAGCAGCGTTTAGTCTTTTTAGTGGTGCTACTCCTATTCTAGGCTTACTAAGCTTTAGTGTTTGTATAGCCTTAATTCTCTGGATCCTACGACATAAATCTATATATATATGGAATGCATTGTCTGTGGCCTTTCTCTTGGGTGGAACGATGGGGAACGGGTTAGACCGATGGAGATTAGGTTACGTAACGGATTTTATAGAAATTCTCCCTATTAACTTCCCTATTTTTAACCTTGCAGATATTGCAATTAACCTTGCGGTTATTTGCTTTGGGATACATACACTAAAAAAAGACCATGAAAGCAAGGCATAAAATAATATGGTATTAAATAAAGAAAGATCATTTTTCAAATATCAGTATTGAGGATTTGAACTAATGCAAAATAAACGTTTATTAATATTCATAAGTGCAGTACTTATATCCCTCATTCTATTGGGTGGATTAATTGGAACAGTTCTAAGGATATTTAATGAATTGAGATACTCTCTTGAATATTTTCTCCCTTACTGGCTTGTTACACCAATAATATTTATAGGAATAATCATAATTACTCTTCTTATAATACAATATGGCTGGCCATGGTGGAAAAAATTTATAAACAAAAGAATGGGTGTGAAATTAAAAAATAGAAAAATAGAATTCACTCCTAAAAGCCGACTACATGCCGCCAAAAGAAGTCTTGAAAGTATAGACATATTAATTGAAAGAATCCAAGATCAAGTTTCGAGAGAAGGCCTTAGGCAAGAAAGAGAAAAAGTTAATAAAGAGCTAAAAAGAGGAGATTTAGTTGTTGTTATATTTGGGACTGGTTCTAGCGGAAAAACATCCTTAATTAGAGCATTATTAAATGAAATTGTAGGGGAAGTTAGTGCAAGCATGGGGTCAACCTCTAAAAGCAAGATGTACCGATTAAGATTAAAATCGTTAAATAGAGGTATTCAATTAATTGACACTCCAGGTCTATTTGAAACAGGAACTAATGGAATTAGTCGAGAAAAAGAGGCGAGACTCAAAGCAACTCGAGCCGACTTAATGATTTTTGTCTTGGATAGTGATTTGAGGTCAAATGAACTTGAAACAATACAAAATCTTATTAACCTTGGTAAAAGACTGATACTTGTATTGAATAAATGTGACCTTAGGGGGGTTGAAGAGGAAAGAAGAATTCTTTTATCATTAAAGGGATATTGCAAAGGACTCATTCAGTCCGAAGATATAGTCTCAACATCAGCATCTCCACAATCAATTCCGCGTACTGGAAAAAATCCTCTACAACCCAAACCTGAAATCAATAGCTTACTTAAAAGACTTGCGTATGTTTTAAGTGAAGATGGTGAAGAGCTTTTAGCAGACAATATTTTGCTACAATGTCGTAGTCTTGGAGACAAAGGTCGTCAACTTTTAAGTAGTCAACGCAATAAATACTCACGACGATGTATTGATCGCTACAGCTGGATTAGTAGTGGAGTTGTTGCAGTGACACCTCTACCAGGAGTAGACATGCTTGCAGCTGCAGCTGTCAATGCGCAGATGGTTATGGAAATAGCAAAGATATATGGCATACAACTTACCAAAGCAAGGGCCCAAGAATTAGCTGTTTCTGTCGGAAGAACCCTTGCAGGACTGGGAGTTATCAAAGGTGGTGTGAGTTTAATCAGTGGAGCTTTAACATTAAACATACCTACAATGCTTGCTGGCCGAGCAATTCAAAGTGTTGCAGCAGCTTGGCTAACAAGAATAGCTGGAGACAGTTTTAATACTTATTTTCAACAAGATCAAGATTGGGGAGATGGTGGAATTCAAGAAGTCGTTCAACATCATTATGATTTAAATCGAAGAGATTCTGCTCTTAAAAGATTTTTAGATATGGCAGTTTCGAAGGTAGTTGAACCACTTCAGAAAAATCAGCGCCAACTTGCACCACGCCAAAGGCCTCTAAAGGAGGAGGTTTCATGGGGCCACGAGCATCAAGAATAGTAACCAATATCAAATAAAAAAGGCCTATTAATATTGAGATGAAGCCTGTGATTAAGGCAACCCATCGGCCCTTAGGAGATGGTTCAACCATTAAGATGTTTCCTTTAAAGTTTGATTAATATATTCTGCTAATTGGTCTAAATGAGTTGTTTGAGTATGTGGATTTCCCATGACAACTTTAAGATAATAACGATCTTGATGCCTTGGTCTAGAAAGCATAAAATTTTGTTCAAGCAATAGTTTTCTTGTATCAGTAGACCATTTCGCTGCCTTAGATGAATCAAAGTATTTAGGGGTAAACGCAAGTAAATGTAGTGGTCCTCCAAGTATTTCCAGTAATGTATTGTCCAGCTTATTTTCAAAGTAAAAACGCCGCTCTAAAGCTTTATCTAATATTTCTTGTATGCCTTTTTCTCCAAGTTGCCTCAAACCTAACCAAAGCTTAAGTACTTCAGCAGATCTAGTGCCCTGAAGGCCCATTTCTCCGCAATGAGGTTCTTCACTTGAGGGTTCTATATAAGGTAATCCCGTAGAGAATGAAGAGGCTAGATCCTTACTATTTGCAACAAGTAAAATAGAGGAAGTTTTAGTGATACCTAAAACTTTTTGAGGATTGAGTGTAATTGAATTAGCTTTAGATATACCATCTAACAAGAATTGAGTTGATTTGGAAAGAGCAAATACACCTCCTATTGACGCATCAACGTGAAGCCATATTCCTTCACGCTTACAAAGTTCACTAAGCTTTAAAAGAGGGTCAATAGCTCCTCTTAAAGTAGTTCCAGCTGTAGCAACTATTGCAAAACATTTTCTACCTTTAGATTTAATGAGTTTAAGTTGATTTTCTAGTAGATCTAAAGAGATTTGACCCTTTAAATCAGTATCAACTTTTTGAAGCGAATCTGCTGATAGACCCATTACTCTAATTGCCTTAGTTAAACAAACATGTGCATCAGCACTTGCAATAACAACTCCTCGTGTTTGGTCTTTAAGGTTGGCTTGCTGTCTTGCAACTACTAAAGCCATCAAATTACTAAGACTCCCTCCACTAGCTGCGACGCCTCCTGCTTCTGAAGGCAGTCCTATCCGATCAGCAAACCACTTACAAAGTTGACGTTCTAAACGTGAAAGACTCGGAGATAGTTCATCGGCCAACATATTATTGTTAATTCCTGCACAAATTAAATCTGCAGCAATTGATGCAGTTAATGGAGGAGGGTCTAAATGAGCAAGTGCTCCAGGGTGCGATGGCTGATAAGAACCATCCATGATTAATTGAATATCTTTTAGCAAATCTGGTACAGAAAGTCCCTCATCAGCCGGGAAAACACCAGGTAATGGTGTCATTTCAGGTAAAGGTCCACTCTCAGAAGCTTTGGCAAACCACTTACAGAGGAGAACAGATGCTTGCTCTAGAAATAAAAGTAGTTTTGGATCTATATGATCCGGAGAAGCAAAAAGGTCCAATGAAGGAGCTGGCTTAATTGTTGAAGTCCCAGCCAAAAGCTAATTTAATGCAATTTTTATTCTGCCTCGTAATGGCAACCTCCGTAATAATGTTCTTTATAAAAAAGTAATTGGCAAAACCGATTGAACTAAAACAGACTGCTTGTCAAAGTTGGATGACAATATTGCTCGCAAGGGCACAAAAGCTAGGTATATCGGGCGAAGTTCCTGTTTGTGCAGTTATTTTGGACTCCGAAGGCAAATGCATTGGAATCGGAGAAAATAAAAGGCACAAATCTCAAGATCCTTTAGGTCATGCTGAACTTGTTGCTTTAAAACAGGCTTCCTCTATAAAAAGCGAGTGGCGTTTTAACGACTGCACATTGATCGTCACTCTTGAACCGTGTCAGATGTGTGCGGGTGCATTAATACAGGCGAGAATGGGACAAGTAATTTTTGGAGCTCACGATCCCAAAAGAGGTGGGTTAGGTGGTGCAGTTAATCTTGCCCAACATCCAAGTGCTCATCACAGAATGATTATTAAAGGAGGAATAATGGAAGATGAAGCTAAAAAACAACTACAGGATTGGTTCAAACAGCACAGGCGGAATTTCCCTTGAAACGGGGCAACTCAGTTTCAAATAGATTTAAAATTTTATCAACATTTTCATCTGATGAGTTATATCCCATCAAACCTATTCTCCAGACAGTTCCTGCTAAATCTCCAAGTCCACCTCCTATTTCAACGCCATAATTATTTAATAAGTGAAGGCTAAAAGCCTTTCCATCAAGTCCTTCTGGGATACGAACAGTTGTAAGTGTAGGTAATCGTAATTCTTCCTGAACATGAAGGTCTAGTCCTAAATGGACAAGACCTAACCACAACTTTTCTGCATTTCTTCTATGTCTATCCCAAGCATTTTCCAAGCCTTCCTCAGCCAATAATCTGAGTGATTCACGCATACCAAAGTTCATATTAACTGGGGCAGTATGGTGATATACGCGATCACTTCCCCAGTATTGATTTAGCAAAGAAACATCCAAATACCAATTAGGAACCTTATCTTTTCTTGCTAAAAGTTTCTTTTCAGCACGTTTACTCATAGTGAAAGGGCCTAAGCCTGGAGGGCAACTCAAACCTTTTTGACTACAACTATAGGCAAGATCAACTTTCCATTTATCTATAAACAATGGAACTCCACCTAAAGAGGTAACCGTATCTAAAAGCAATAAACAATCATATTTCTCACAGAGTTCACCAATGCCGTGCATCGGCTGACAAACCCCTGTTGATGTTTCGGCATGAACCATTGCCAAAATAGAAGGCTTGTATTTTTTAAGTGCGACTTCAATTTCCTCAAGAGAGAAAGCTTCACCCCAAGGTTTTTCAAAGGTTTCTACATTTGCCTTGTATCTACCTGCCATATCAACTAAGCGATTTCCAAAATATCCGTTAACTCCTACTAATACGGTGTCAGCTTCTTCAACAGTATTAGCAATTGTTGCTTCCATAGCTGCACTGCCTGTTCCGCTCATGGGAATAGTAAGTCGATTGCTCGTTTGCCATGCATAACGAAGTAACTCTTGGACCTCGCTCATTAGGTCTACATAGAATGGATCTAAATGACCTATTGGATGTAGGGAAAGAGCTTTCAGGACATCTGGATGTGCATTCGATGGACCAGGTCCAAGTAAAAGTCTTTCGGGAACCGATATTGGTTCGAAGGATTTGAGATGGTTCTTATCAACCGACAGATTGGGTTGGGAGGTCGCCAAGGCCCGTGACTTAACAATTAGATAACAAGCCTATAAGAGTAAGGAATGGATCGAGGAAGTTTTTTGAGGGATTGCAATAGCAAAAGCTATGTTTTACATAAAATTTTTGCTGAAAGTTACAAGTAAGTACCCTTTGAGCTGAGGCATCTCCTCTAAAAAGTACCCGTTGATACAAAACTAGAATCTACTGGTCATTAGCTTTAAAAGTGTTTTAGCAATTTAGAGAGATCATTCTTTATGGGCAAATCTCCACAAGACGTCCTCCGCCAAATCAAAGACGAAGGCATTGAGTTAATAGATCTGAAATTCACAGATCTTCATGGGAAGTGGCAACATCTCACAGTCACCTCAGATATGGTGGATGAAGAGGCTTTTAAGAGTGGTCTTGCTTTCGATGGGTCTTCAATAAGAGGTTGGAAAGCCATCAATGAATCAGATATGGCAATGGTGCCCGATTCAAATACTGCATGGATAGACCCATTTTATCGTCACAAAACACTCAGTTTAATTTGTTCAATTCAGGAGCCCCGCAGTGGGGAACCATATGAGCGTTGTCCTCGAGCATTAGCTCAAAAAGCTCTCTCTTACTTAGCAAATACTGGACTTGCTGACACCGCATTCTTCGGGCCAGAGCCTGAATTCTTTATTTTTGATGATGTTAGATATAACTCAGCCGAAGGTGGATGCTTCTATAACGTAGACACAATTGAAGCTCCGTGGAACACAGGCCGTATAGAAGAAGGCGGAAACCTGGCATACAAAATACAACTTAAGGAAGGATATTTCCCAGTTTCTCCTAACGATACTTTTCAGGATATGCGATCTGAGATGCTACTTCTTATGGGGCAGCTTGGTATCCCTATCGAAAAACATCACCATGAAGTTGCAGGTGCAAGCCAACATGAATTAGGAATGAAATTTGCTGAGCTTATTCAAGCAGCTGATAACGTAATGACTTATAAATATGTTGTGAGAAATGTTGCCAAGAAATATGGAAAGACAGCAACATTTATGCCAAAACCTGTTTTCAATGACAATGGAACAGGTATGCATGTCCATCAAAGTTTGTGGAAAAGTGGTCAACCACTATTTTTCGGAGAAGGTACCTATGCAAACCTTTCGCAGACAGCAAGATGGTATATAGGAGGCATACTTAAACATGCTCCTTCCTTCCTTGCTTTTACAAATCCCTCAACTAATAGTTATAAACGATTAGTCCCAGGCTTTGAAGCACCAGTCAACTTAGTTTATTCACAAGGAAATCGTTCTGCTGCAGTTCGAATACCATTAACTGGACCAAATCCAAAGGCAAAAAGACTTGAATTCCGTTCAGGTGATGCATTGGCTAATCCTTATTTAGCATTTAGTGCAATGATGATGGCCGGAATAGATGGCATTAAAAACCAAATAGATCCAGGGAATGGGTTCGACGATGATTTATTTGAGCTACCAGAAGATCAATTAGCCAATATTGATACTGTTCCTGCATCCTTAAATGATGCATTAGAGGCGCTTGATGCAGATAAAAGTTACTTAACGGAAGGAGGAGTATTTACTAATGACTTTTTAAATAATTGGATAGATATCAAATATGAAGAGGTTCAACAACTTAGGCAAAGACCACACCCTCATGAATTCGCAATGTATTACGACGCTTAGTATATAATTAATATCTACTCGGCATGTCCAACTATTTAGATAAGCCGAGTAGATATCATTAATAAAACCATAAATATATGGCAATCGAAAACCATTTAATTCTTAGTTTTATACATTATGTATAAAAAAAAATTATCTCAAAAAATTCTTTTTTTCTCTACATTAATATTTGCATCACAAGCTACACAAGTAAATGCTGCAGGAATAGAGCAATTATTCTCTGATTTCAACCATCATCTTGAAAAATTAGAGAAACAGCTAGCTTCTGATAACTATAAGGAGGCCTGTAAAACTGCCAAGATTGCATCAAATTTGATAAAGGAGAATCTTGTTAAGCTAAAAGTTATTGAGCCAGATTACAACTGGAGGGAAATCAAGGAAGTCCTATTACAAATACCGAAAGATCACTGCTAATAAAGGTGGCCTAATAAAAAACTAATCTTACAGAAAAGATTTATTATTTCATTATAGACTAATATAAATAGAAATGATAATAAGTAATTGTATAATCTATGTCTTAGCAAATAAAGTCCATTCAAAGGGATTTCATGCCTGTACAAGCCATAACTAAGCTGGCATATCAAACACTTCAACAAGGGAAGGGTATAGCAGGTCTATTCCATAAAGAATTAAGCACAAAATTAATGAGCTTAATGGCTCCAGATGTAATTCCAAATACAAGTCCGATTTCACCCCAACTCTTTAAGAAACTTCGTCTATCTATAGAAAAACTTGAGCAAATAGATTGGAAGGATGCAGAAGACGGCCTATATCCCAAAAGACAACTATTCGAAGCTCCTTGGATTAAATGGGCAAAGTATTATCCTCTGATATGGCTTGATTTGCCGTCAACTTGGGGAAGGAGAAGAAAACGAAGCACTAGAGAAATACCCAAGCAAATTGATCCGGAAATATACCCTGATTATTATTTACAAAATTTCCACCATCAAACTGATGGTTACTTAAGTGATTACTCTGCCAATCTTTATGATCTTCAAGTAGAAATCCTTTTTAATGGAACAGCTGATGCAATGAGGAGAAGAATCATTGCACCTTTAAAAAGAGGCCTCAAGCGATTTTCCACAAGAAATTCTTCAAACATTAGAGTTTTAGATATCGCAACAGGAACTGGAAGAACTCTTAAGCAAATACGTGCGGCATTACCAAAGGTTGAGCTTATTGGACTAGATCTATCTAATGCTTATCTAAAACAAGCCAGTAAAAGTCTTAGCGCTAAGAATAATGAATTACCTCAACTAATTAGAGGTAATGCAGAGGATTTGCCTTTTGCAAAAGATACTATGCAAGGAGTTACTTGCGTATTCTTACTGCATGAGCTACCCCAAAAAGCCAGAGAAAATGTCCTGAAGAATTGCTGGGAAGTTATTGAGCCAGGAGGTGTTTTAGTGCTTGCTGATTCAATTCAATTATCAGATTCACCTGATTTCGAAAAAATACTCAAGGATTTTCCAAAAGTATTCCATGAACCTTACTATATTGATTATATTAATCAGGATATAAATGCATTATTAGAGAAAATCGGCTTTAGTGGTGTAACCTCAGAATCTTATTTCATGACGAAAGTATGGACAGCCCACAAACCTATAGACAATTAATCAATAATAATTTAACAACATATTAACTTTTTATTACCGTATTAATTGAACAAATTCCATGTCTATTTGGCCTTCAAAATCTAAAGACTTAGCAAAAGATTTGCATTCCCAACTAACTATAAATGATTTAGATTGGCACAAGCTAAAAGGCAACTCTGACAGAAGAGCTGCGGAACTACTATCTGCAGCAATTAGTCAGTTACTAAACGATGGTGAATTAGAAGACGTCGAAAGCCTAGTCACCCAAAGTATAAAGTGGCTCAAACGTGAAATAAAGGATTATGGTTGTCCTCACCGTAAGAATTAACTTCTCTTCTACAAGCTAACTGCAATCGGTTACCTTTTCTACTCCAACGAATATCATCAAAACATTGGTATATAAGAAATAAACCTCGGCCATTTTCTGCGTCCAATCTTTCTGGTAACTCTCCTTTTCTATTCATCTCTGGTAAACCATCTCCTTGATCCTGTATCTGCCAAATAAACCAATTTGGCGTCAATACTCTTCTTACTCTGAGCTCCTTTCTGGGATCTCCAGAATTGCCATGCTGAACTGAATTCACTAATGCTTCATGTAATCCTAATTCAATCCGTTTCAAGTTATCAGTGTCTTCAACTGGAGAAAGGAGTTCTTCAACTAAAGGAGAAATATTAAGAGTTGAGGGATAAAAAAAATCAGCCCAATCAAATATTGAAGTAAACCCAAAAAGAGTTTTCTTTAGAACTTTATTCAGAGTAGGAATAGAGCTGATTAGATACATGATGAGAGCCCTATCTAAAAATAGCCTTTATTTGGAGGAGGAACCTAATAAGATCTATTTTTTATCGTCTTTGGATTAGAGCAGGATGATTCAAAATCGCATCCATCAACCTAACCCCTCTAAGCTGATTAACTAAAGGCATATGACCTTCAGGAGCTTCAATAGACCAAGTAAATGAGGAAGGGTACCTAGTCCAGATTCCATCTTTTTTCCAACCTATTCGAACCCATAGCTTGTCATAACGACCGTCCAAAGCATTTAGCAACTTGGCTTGTTTAGTAAAACCAAACTTTGCTTGTGAATAAGCATTCCAAAGTCGATCTATAGTCACCAGATCAACGCCTGACATTGATTCAACCTCACTGAAATAAACGTAACCTCTTGCTTCTGCTTCAGGTCCTGCCAATTTCCTCAAAAAGGCACTAGTTATGCGATCTGCATTTTCATAATTTCCTGCTATTAGTTCTCCCTGAAGATTTGAATAATCAATATCTATCAAAGAAGGAGTGGTAAACCAACCAGGTGAATCAACCGGGTAGAAATTTGTGAGTGAATCAGGTTGGTTCCTACAAATCAATTGAAGTATTGACCCTGCAGCCCAATCGTCCTCATTCGGATCAAAACTTGAAAGACATGACTTCCCTTTGGCTGCAATATCTTCAGACATTGTTTCCAAAGTTTTCAGGAGGCTGCGCCTCTGTCGGTCAGAGCCATTACAGAATTTCTCTAACAACTCATCAAGAGAAGCGATATTTGAATTTGAAGAATCAGAAGGCATAAATTGCTAGCAGCCTTAATTGCTCAATCGTTGCCACACTATGTCAGGCACTGGTTTACAAACTCACTTACCGACCAGAGAATTTCGTAAATTCTCTGGCCCTGTAGTAGATGTTCGTAGTCCAGCCGAATTCAAAAAGGGGCATTGGCCAGGCGCGGTTAATGTCCCACTTTTCAATGATTTAGAAAGAGCAAGCATAGGGACAACATACAAAAAGATAGGTCGTGATGAAGCCGTTTTAGAAGGAATTGAATATGTAACTTCCAAACTTCTTCTTTTGGGAAAGAGTCTTGAAAACACTCTTCAGAGCTTTGCTAAAAAATCAGAAGAGCCTAATTCATGTTGCTTAAGGATTTATTGCTGGAGAGGAGGAATGAGATCAGCTAGCGTTGCTTGGCTTGCTGAATTAAATGGTCTCAAAAGCATTGTCTTGAGAGAAGGCTATAAAAGCTATCGCAAATGGGTTTTAGATCAATTCAACATCAAATGGCCACTGCAATTATTAGGAGGAAGGACAGGTACAGGGAAAACCGATCTCCTAAAAGAATTCACCTCATCAGGCAGATCAGTGATTGACCTAGAGGGTCTTGCAAACCACAGAGGAAGTAGTTTCGGTGCTCTTGGACTTCCTGATCAACCAACTACCGAGCATTATGAAAATTTGATAGCAGAAGATCTTGAAAAATTCCTAAAATTAGGCTCCAACCAGATTTGGATAGAAGCTGAGAGTTCCAATCTAGGTAAATGTCGAATACCAAGCGGACTATTCAATCAAATGAAAACAGCTCCATTACTAGAAATCTGTCGTTCTAAAAAAGAAAGAGTGCAGCAATTAGTGGAGGTATACGGGGTCCATAGTTGTGAAGCCTTAACTGAAGCTACTGACCGAATCAATCGGAGGCTCGGCCCTCAAAGGACAACTCTGGCACTGAAGGCAATTAAATCTCATAACTGGGCTGAAGCTTGCGAAGTCATTCTGGATTATTACGATCGATGTTATGACCATGAATTAAACAAAAAGCCAAATAGACAAACTGAGGATTTAACAGGACTCTCCACAAAACAATCTCTTGAAAAACTTCTAAAGGCTGGCCTTATTGAATAAGATGTATCCACAGTCTCATTATCTTCCAACTAGTATCCAATTTTAGTCGTAGAGATCCATGACCCAAAACAAACCAACTGCGACTATTCAATTTTTAAAAGGAATTGATGAAACAGTAATACCAGAAATACGCCTATCAAGAAGTAAAGATGGAAGAACTGGTAGAGCACTATTTATTTTTGAGCAGCCAAAAGCTCTAACGGCAGAACAAATGGGAGAAATAAAAGGCATGTTTTTAATTGATGAAGAAGGCGAACTTGTTACCAGGGAAGTGAATGCGCGTTTTGTAAATGGGAAACCTAATGCGTTAGAAGCCATTTACATCTGGAAAACTGAGCAGGATTTTGAACGTTTTATGAGATTTGCGAAAAGATATGCTAAAGGCCATGGAATGAGCTATACAGACAAATAGGTCCAATGAAGATTAATAATTAAATAGGGAGAATGAATATGAAATTCTCTCACTGGCTTGCTCTCCTATCTCTTCTGGCAACGGGTGTTCTTCTTTGGAGCTTAAGAGAGATAATAATTTTAATATTTGCTGGGATTGTAATTTCAATTGCTTTATGCACTCTTGTAAATAAATTGCTCAAATTACAAGCAATGCCTAGGAGTCTTGCATTAATAATTGTACTTTCAATTCTTTTTCTTATATTTTCTCTAGTAATAGCAGTCGTCATCCCTCCATTCACAAAAGAATTTCAAGAACTAATCATCCAATTACCTAAAGCCGCAAGAGCTCTTTGGGAAATAGGAATTAAGAGTATAGATAATATTCCTGATATTGTTTATGGAAATAGTCAAGATAATAGATGGGATCAAAAAATAATACTCAATGAATTTACCGCATTACCAGACGGAACGACCCTAGCGAATGGAGTTGCTGATGGTATAAAAAAATTGATAGATTTAGCGGGTAATCTTGGGAATGGGTTAATACAATTATGCTTCGTATTGGTTATAGGAATTATGATTTCTATACAGCCAAATTCTTATCGAGAAGTTGGAATAATGCTATTACCCTCATTCTACAGAAAGCGAGGGAGAGTAATTATTGAACTATGTGGAGAATCAATAAGCGAGTGGATGACAGGAATGATTATTAGCTCATTTTGCGTAGCATTATTAGCTGGGATTGGACTTTCAATACTAGGAGTTAAGCTTGTAATTGCAAATGCTTTATTAGCTGGTTTGCTTAATATAATCCCTAATTTAGGTCCTGCTATTAGCACAATATTTCCTATATCAGTAGCACTTTTAGACACACAATGGAAAGCTTTAGCCGTACTTGGAATGTATATATTTATTCAAAATCTTGAAAGTTATATAATAACTCCTTCGATAATGCAACAAAGAGTAAAATTACTTCCAGGTTTAACCTTGTCAGCCCAATTTGCTTTCACAATCATATTTGGTCCAATTGGACTTCTGTTAGCATTGCCTCTTGCTGTAATAATACAAGTACTAATAAGAGAAATTGTAATACATGATTTACTAGATAATTGGAAGAGAAAGAAATTAGCCTTATGAACAGTAAAGGACTTCTAACAATATTAACTCTTGTAGTTCTGGCAATTTTAACATGGCAACTTCGCTGGGTAATAATGGTATTGCTCGGAGCAATAGTAATAGCTGTTGCTATAGATGTACTAATAGTTAACCTGCAAAAATATGTCTATTTACCAAGACAGATTTGTTTAATACTAATACTTATATTCCTTTCGTCAGTTGGGTCATTTCTTTTTATTAAATTAGCCCCAGAGCTTTTAGACCAGATAAAAGAACTTGGAGAGATTATACCAACCTTAAATTTAAAAATAAATGCAATAATTTCTAATCAGCCAAGGTTAAATGATCTTCAAGCATCGCTTTCTGAACAATTTAACTGGGAAAAGATACAACCAATTGGCAGCCAATTATTAGGCTTAGCTGGTGGTGCTGTAAATATATTATTACAATTAGTTCTTATGATACTACTGGCAATACTTTTAGTTTTAGACCCTAAATCACATAGAGAGATGATAATCATGATATCACCAAAACCTTATAGAGAAGAAATCAATAAACTTTTTCATCAATGCCGGATAGCACTTGGAGGATGGCTAACTGGGATGACAATTTCAGCAACAAGTGTTTTTGCACTTACATGGTTGGGCTTGCATTTTTTGAAAGTACCTTTAGCCCTTTTAAGTGCACTTGTCTGTGGAGTTCTTACATTCATTCCAACGATAGGACCTAGCGCAGCAAGTGTTCTTCCTATAGCCATTTCTTTGTTAATCTCTCCAGCTCTAATGGTTGAAGTTCTTATTCTTCGAATAGTTTTACAGAACCTTGAAGCGTTGATATTAACTCCTATCTTGCTAAGAAAAACAGTAAACTTACTTCCAACATTTGCTTTGACATCTCAACTCAGCTTGGGTGTTTTATTAGGCCTACCAGGAGTATTACTAGCCCTTCCTCTAGCTGTAATGCTACAAGTAATAATTAAAAGAATTATAGTAATTCAGGTAATGGATAGATGGGTTTAAGATAACTCAGTCAAAATATTATTTACTAAAATAGATTAAGCCTATTGTATCTTCTAAACAAAGAAGGGCTAACTAAAAGAGTAAATACAGCTAATTTATGGTGACCAATCGCAAATAGAAATGCTGTATATGTAAAGCTATCAAAAAGTATAAGGAATTCATTTCTCAAATCCCATATTGAAAAAAATACAAGAATTAAAGGAATCCATCGATCTAAAATTTTTTTATATAGAAAAAATATAAATCTAGTCAATTATACTTTTGAATCCTGAATTGATTTTGATTCCCACAAACTAAGCAATGTAGGTGCCAAAGCAATACTTGACCAGCTACCTACAACCACGCCACAAGCCAAAGCAATTGCGAACCAATAAAGAGTAGATCCTCCAAAAAATATTAATGCTATTAATGGAAGAAGAGTTGTTCCGCTTGTATAAATTGTTCTAGTTAATGTTGAATTCACTGCAATATCAATCTTCTCACTTAGTTTAAGTTTTGATTCTTTCAAACTTCTTTCTCTAATTCTATCAAATACAACTACAGTATCATTAACAGAATAACCAGCAATAGTAAGAAGAGCTACAGCGAATAAGCTATTTACCTCGATCGACCAATACAAGCCTAACCATGCAAATAAACCACATACAATAATTACATCATGTATAACTGCTATTAATGCCAAGAAGGCATATCGCCTATCGTATCTAAAACTTATATAGGCAGCTATTCCAGCAAATGCAACTAATAATGATATCAAACTGCTTTTAAGAAGTTGCCCTCCTAAACTCGGTCCAATGGTCTCAATTGATGTAGAACTTTTTATAAATGGTCCAGCAATTTTATTTATAGATTCAATGACTGAATTACTTTGATTAATAGATAGGAATGGCAATCTAATTAGTAATAGTTTTGAATCATCTAATAACTGAACTCTTACACCTGAAAGGCTTGGAGTCTTTCTTCCTTCTTCAATAGGTAATTTCAATGTAGAGAGATTATCGTTAACAATTGAAAGGTTTAGTGAATTACATTCACTAACACAATTTCTTTCCAACTGTATTTGTGTGCCCCCAGTAAAATCTAAGCCAGGCACAAGAGGAGCTCGGATATTAGGATTTAGCCAACATAAAGCTATTCCAATCAGACTCAAACAAACTGCAGTTATTGATAAAAGCCATATTGTCTTTCGCCTTTTGCAAAGCTGTATCCTTAGGCCCGATTTATTTATATAGGGATATTCGTTGTTCATATTTTTAACCAGGAATTGATGGCAATTGCCTAGCAGGCAAAAAATTTGTAGGCCTTCTTAGTGCCTGGTAACCCATAAGAAATTTCAATAAAGTTCGGGTGCAAGTAAGTGCTGTAAATAAACTGATTAAAACACCTATTCCTAATGTAGCGGCAAATCCTTTAACTAGTCCTGTACCGAGAAAGAAAAGTGCTGTGCAACTAATTAGTGTTGTTAGGTGACCATCTAGAATTGACGAGAAAGCTCTAGAGAAACCAGTTTCAATAGATCGAATTAACGTATTCCCAGATCTAAGCTCATCTTTCAAACGCTCAAATATAAGAACATTTGCATCTACTGCCATCCCAACACTTAAGATAAAGCCTGCTATACCTGGTAGCGTTAAGGTTACAGGAAGGAGTGCATAAATAGATATATTAAATAAAGCATATAAAGTTAATGAAAAAACGGCTACAAGTCCTGCTAATCGATAAATAATTAGCATAAATACTGCAACTAAAAACAAACCAGATAAAGAAGATACAAGACTTCGCTGTATATTTTCTGCTCCAAGGGTTGGTCCAATAGTCCTTACTTCGATTGTTTTTACCGGAAAGGGAAGGGACCCACCGCGTAATTGAACTTCTAAATCTCTAGCATCCTCGGCCGAAAAGTTGCCGCTAATTGTTGCTGCACCACCTGTTATACCTGCTGTCGCAAACTGATCGCCGACAGTAGCCTCACTTATAGATATTCCATCTAAAACAATTCCAAGCAATCTCCTAGTACCTGCAATCGACTGAGTTAGCTCCGCAAATTTTTTGCCTCCTTCTTGATTAAAAGAAAGAGTTACTTCCCAACCAGATAAATTTTGTTCCTGTTGCCTACCTGCTGTGATTAAATCTTTTCCTGTTAAATAAGCAGGTTCAAATAGCGAAACAATTTCCTTATCAACTTTTTCTTCAATCTTTTGTAATTGATCAATCTCATTACCTACTCCCACACTTAATCCCAACTGTTTTTGTACGGAAGAAAGCAATTGTTTGTCTAATTCAAAGTTTCTAATCTCATTTTCATCGTTACTAGAAATATCTTTAATATTTAAAATATTTCTTACCTGTGTTCGAATTTGTTTTAAATTCTGCATCTCTTTTTCCGTACCTTTTTTCTGAGCTCTGAACTCCAAAAGTGCCGTTTCTCCTAATACTTTTGCTGCTCGGGATGGGTCTTGTTCTCCTGGTAATTCCAAAAGGAGTTGATCAAGTCCAATCGTTCGAAGAGAAGACTCTGATACCCCTAATCCATTTACTCGTTTATCAAGAACTGCTTTAACAGCCTCAACATCATCTGCTTTTATATTCTGAATTTCAGAAGTTGGTTGAACTTGAAGAGTAAGTTGACTACCACCCCTTAAGTCTAAACCCAATTGAAGCGGAAAGTTTATACAAACTGCAGTTGCTGCAATTGCTAGCGCTAGAATCAAGGCAAACCAACCTTGAGGACGTGCCATAAATCAGAGACCTTTTTTAACAATGTTTTTAGCAGTTTCAACAATCTGATGAGGTTGAATAATTGTTAGATTTTCTAGCTGACCATTATAAGGAGTAGGAATATCTTGGCTAGAAAGCCTTACAGGTCTGGAATCAAGCTCATCAAAACATTCTTCATTAATCAAAGCAATTAATTCAGCTCCAATTCCACCAGTCTTCATGCACTCCTCAACAATAATCACTCTATGAGTTTTTCGAATTGAACGAGTTATTGTATCCATATCAAAGGGTTTTAGACTTATCAAATCAATCAGTTCAGAATCAATTCCCTCTGATTCCAATAGATCAACTGCTTTAAGACAATGATGACGCATTCTTGAATAAGTGAGAATGGTCACATCTTTACCTTCCCGAACGAGATCAGCTTGATCTAAAGCACATACATAATCACCATCAGGTAGTTCCTCACTTAAGTTATACAAAAGGACATGTTCAAAGAAAAGGACTGGATTGTCATCTCTTATTGCTGCCTTCATTAAACCCTTCGCATTTGTTGGTGTACTACAAGCAACAATTTTTATGCCAGGTACAGCATGAAAATATGCCTCTAGACGTTGGCTATGCTCCGCACCTAACTGTCGTCCTACGCCTCCTGGCCCTCTAACCACAGTAGGAATTGTGTAATTCCCACCACTGGTATATCGAAGCATGCCCATATTGTTAGAAATCTGATTGAAAGCAAGAAGCAAAAAGCCCATATTCATGCCTTCAACTATTGGACGCAATCCCGTCATCGCTGCTCCCACAGCCATTCCTGTAAAGCTGTTCTCGGCAATCGGTGTATCGAGAACTCTTAGCTCTCCATATTTTTCATAAAGATCTTTGGTGACCTTATAAGAGCCTCCATACTGACCAACATCCTCACCCATTACACATACATGAGGATCTTTAGCCATCTCTTCATCGATGGCTTCGCGAAGAGCATTAAAAAGAAGTGTCCCTGCCACGGCTGAATTTAAATTTCGGGAATACCCGTTTAATAATCCAAACTATCTCAGCCTGTGCTCACCCGCCTGCGGCAAAAGTGGTCAATAGCAATATTGAAAGCAGCATGCCAGGACTTAGGAGAAGGACCAACAAACCAAAATCATGAAGATTCATGGAATTAAATGAGAGGCAAAAACTCAATGAAAGATTCCTTAAACATTAAGTGGATTCTTTAGTTTTGCCATCAAATAAACTGCGAAAAAACACTAGCGTCAATCCTAAGCCAATAAAAGAAAATGAAAATGTTGCCAAAAAAGAAATACCTATTATTAAGGTTTTAAACCCTGACGCAATATTTTGCGCAATGGGAGAGCTGTAAGAAAGAGAATGCAAAGTGAAATAAACCACCAAGCTCTTGCTGATCCTCCAGCAAAGCACAGCTAAAACCACACTGGTTAAAGCACCAGAGAGGAAGCTCAATGGACCTTTAACTGATGAAGGATCCGTCTCAGGCTCAGAATCGGATAGCAACTTTGATTGCTCATTACTCTGATCAGATTCTTTTTTAGAACTTGTCATAGTTCCAAAGCCACCCCATTTGTCCGAAAAGAACAACACCAACTATCCAAACCCGCCTGCGTAAAAGAATTTAAGTTTTGATCCATAGCTTTTTGAGCTGCATTCATATCTGAAAAAAGTGCAAAGCAACTAGGTCCAGATCCACTCATTGCTACTGAAAGCGTTTCTGGAATCATTTGCAAAATCTCTAAAGCATTTTGCACAGCAGGCGTTATCGGAGCAACAACCTTTTGAAGATCATTCTTTAATGGAGGAGGATTTTCCTGAGACATTGAATACAACCAAGATTCATCTTTAAGAATTTTTCTGCGAATTTCAAACTCTGACTCTGTTTTCAAATATTTCTCTCCATACTTTTCTCTACTCTGGCTATAAGCCCAAGGAGTTGAAACGCTTTTGGATGGATCCTTGACAAGCAAAACAGCAATAGAAGAGTTTGCATTCTTCACTTGCTCTAAACGCTCACCTCGTCCAAAACACAGTTGTGTTCCTCCTGCTAAACAAAATGGCATATCCGAGCCCAGTTCTGCCGACAATTCCTCCAATTCTTTATCTGAGAATCCAAGACCCCATAAATAATTAAGGCCTACCAAAGTCGCTGCTCCATTACTAGATCCCCCCGCCAGGCCAGCTCCAATTGGAATATTCTTCTCAAGATGAATTGTTGTTCCAAGCTCATCAAACCCAGATCGAAGTCGCAATAGCTCCGCTGCCTTATAAATCAAATTATTAGAATCAGTATCAAGTAATGGATCATTACAACTTAAATTTATTAATCCATTAGAAGAGTTAGTGATCTCAAGGTAATCAACAAGCTCAATACTTTGCATAACCATTGCCAATTCATGAAAACCATCATCTCTTAGCCCCAATACTTCCAAATGCAAGTTAATTTTCGCTGGAGCTATAACTCTTACTCGAGCTCTTGCGTCTTTAGCTTCTCTCATCATTTTCATTGTGAAGAGTTTGTGCGACTTGGGTTGTTAATTCCTTGCGCCAATTTCAACCAAGCCTCAATAGAAAGATCTTGGGGTCGTTTATTCAGATTAATCCCAGTTCTAGAAGCCACATCTAATATCTCTTCAAAAGCATCTAGCCCTCTTAATGTATTTTTTAACATCTTGCGCCTGGCGAGGAAGGTTGTCCTTAAAAGAACTTCTAAATTTCTAGCAACATCATTCGCTAATCGTTTTTTAGAGGGTAGAGGATCTAAAACGATTACTTGAGATTGAACTTTTGGAGGAGGTCTAAAAGCATTTGGAGGCACAGCGCATACTCTCTGACTATTTGCAAGCAATTGAAACCTCACACTTAATCCGCTGTATGCACTTTGTCCAGGTTGAGCCAGTATTCGATCGGCAACTTCTTTTTGTAAAAGGATTACCAATTTTTTATACGGGTTAACCAAAGGTTTGTCTATACGTCCCAACAACCGCTCAAGTAATGGCCCAGTAATGTTGTAAGGGATATTTGCTACTACCTTGGTATTGGGAATCCCATCAGGGGCAGTCAAATCAACCTTTAAAACATCTCCTTCTGTGAGACTAAATCGTGATTCACCTTTAAAACGTTCCTTCAAACCAGTTACGAGATCTCTATCAAGTTCAATCGCATGTACTGAAGAGGCTTTAGAAGCCAATAATCTTTCTGTTAAAACTCCACGCCCTGGGCCCACTTCTAATACACGGTCATCATCATTCAAGTCTGCTGCCAAAATAATTTTCTCTAATACAGATTGATCAACAAGCCAATGCTGACCAAAACGCTTTCTGGCTGAATGCCCTGAGAAAGTCATTTTCTACCTAGGTACATATCTTTCGAATAAACCCAAATGAACTAAGCAATAATATTCTTCATCACTTCACATCTCAACAATTTCTTTCTCATCACCCAAAAGCTTTTAATATTCTAAGAAACTATAATTGGTTTACTCTCTATACATCAATCGAGAACTGCTTTACCTCCTCTGAACGCATTCTGCACTAACTCTGTTCCCTTGAATTCTTATTAATGAATGCATTCCTTTTATCATTTCTAGCATCACTTCTGATATTTTTTTATCCTGTTCATGAAGCTCAAGCAACTGTAAATGATAAAAATACTCAGGATTTAGATTTTAATGAACTTAATTTACCAGCAGCCCTAGCAGATGATGATAGTTTCGATGATCTACCTTTTGAGCAACTGCGACAAGCACTTAGGGAAGAGGTGGAAAGAGGTCCTCGAAATAATTTCAAGCCTCATTCTTTTAAACAATATAATTTTCTAATCAGATGAGTTTTGATTCACATAGCCTTCAACGTCTTCAAGAGCTTGGTCGCAAACTTCCAAAAGAACTGCCTTCTCCCAAACAAGCTTCCATAAACATTCCCTCAAAAGATAAAATCAGACATCCTATTGAAACAGAAGAAGACCCCAAAAAGCTATTTCATGAGCTAATGAAAGCAAGTTCTGATGGGAATATTCCTGCTCATTTAATATCAAGACTAAAAGACCTAGAGCAACTAGAATCCGAAAATATTGACCAAAAACCTTCTTGTCATGAAAAACATCTTGAAGGAGAATATTCAAAAGAATCCTCACAAGTCAAGAAAGAAATAAAACTGGAAGAAGAAGAAAGGACTTATCTTTATAGTGCTTTCAAAAGGCTACTACTTGAAGAATGACATAGAACCTAATTAACTTTGCTAAATCCTTCTCGCTGTCGAATAATTGCCATTGGCAAAGTACGAAAAAGATGGATCCAAGATGGATTAAATATCTATTTAAAAAGATTACCTGGACTAACAATAACTGAATTACGTGATAGCACTGTTCGACGTGAATCAAAGGAAATTCTCACTTCACTCAAAGCTCAAGAGACTCTTGTCGTTCTTTCTGAAGAAGGAGAAACTCTAACTTCAATTAATTTTGCCAATCGCTTAAATACGATCAATTCCCAAAAGCTTGTCTTTGTCATAGGAGGTGCAGAGGGCCTCACTAATGAAATAAAAGATTCTGCCAACTGGATTTTGAGCCTCTCTAACTTCACCTTTCCTCACGAAATTGCTCGCCTTCTTCTAGTTGAACAGCTCTATAGGTCCTTCTCAATCCTTCAAAACACTCCATACCATCGAAACTAATTTTCAATCACTCCAAACATCTGCCTTTAGCCTCAAACAGCCACCAATACCCAATTACTATATAGTACTAATGTACTATATAGTAATTGGGTATTGGCATGGTTAAAGCCTCATCTTTAGTGCGAGCTGTATGCGTCAATTCTTCACGATTAACTTTGCCATTAGCAAGTGAATCTGTCTCGGCAGGCTTCCCATCGCCTGCCGATGACTATATCGATATAGGAATAGATCTCAATCAAGAGCTAATAAGACATCCATCAAGCACCTTTTTCCTAAATGTCAGCGGAGACTCAATGACAGGAGCAGGGATACAGGATGGAGACCTCTTAATTGTTGATCGAGGGATTGATCCCTATCCGGGACAAGTTGTAGTAGCCCTTGTCGATGGCGCATTTACCCTCAAACGACTTACACGCCATCGAGAACAACTTTATTTAGAAGCTGATCACCCAAAATTTCCTCCTCTCGACCTAAGCACGTATGAAGATGTTCAAATCTGGGGCGTAGCGCTTTACTCCATTCACAATCTGAACAATATTTCTTTATCGCCATGGTGCAAGCGATAGCATTAATTGACGGAAATAATTTCTATGCCGCGTGCGAGCAAAGTATTGATCCTTCAGTAGCAAAGCGTCCTCTTGTAATTCTATCCAATAATGATGGATGCATTATTGCTAGAAGCCCTGAAGCCCGAGAGCTTGGGATTCCCATGGGACAGCCCTATTTTCGAATCCGAAACAAACTAGAAAGGCTGGGAGTAATTGTAAGAAGCTCAAATTATGCCCTCTATGGGGATATGAGCCAACGTCTAATGAACTTATTAGATGAAAATTGCGAAGGAATAGAAATCTATTCAATCGATGAAGCTTTTGCACGGATAAATCGCCCATCCAATGGTGATTTGCATCCTTGGGCGCGAAGACTACGTGCATTAAGTAATCAATCCCTAGGTTTACCGATTTCCATCGGTTTCGGTGCAAGCAAAGGGCAAGCAAAACTAGCTAATCATCTTGCCAAAACAAGAGCATTTCATGCTGGCATATTTGATCTGATTAACATTCAAGATCAAGATTCTTATCTTGAATCCATTCCTATAGAAAATGTATGGGGTATCGGTCAAAAATCAGCTCACTGGTGTCGACTAAAAGGAATCAATACAGCCAAACAACTACGCGACATTCCAAGCAATCAATTAAAAGCTCAACTAGGGATAGTCGGAATAAGACTTCAACAAGAGCTACTTGGCCAAGCCTGCTTACCACTAGCCACCACCCCGAGCCCTAAGCAAACAACTTGTGTAAGCAGAAGCTTTGGTCACTCTGTTACGTCTTTAGAGGAATTAATTGAAGCAATAGCAACATATGTAGTACATGCCAGTGAAAAGCTAAGAAGACAAAGACAATTAACCCAGTCAATAAGCGTATTCATACGTACAAATCCATTTGCACCATCTTTTTACAGCCAAGAGGCCACGACTCGACTAGGAGTCCCAACCAACGACACAACCGTCTTACTTCCAACAGCTTTAGCATTAACAAGGAAGATATTCAGTGCTCACAAACAATTTACGAAGGCTGGTGTCATCATGCGACACTTGCAAAGTGCAGATTATCAACAGCAAAGCTTGTTGGCGACCTACAGTCAAGAAGGACAATATCGCCGAGATCAATTAATGAGGACTATCGATCAAATTAATGCTAGCTATGGCAAAGGCACTATTAGCTGGGCCTGTTGCGGACTAAAACAACATTGGAATATGCGACGTGAAAAGATAAGTTGTGCAGCAACAACACGAATCATGGAAATCCCAATCGTAAAAGCATAATGAGAAGAAGGTACAAAGATGACTACCAAAACCAAGAAAAATTACGCCTACTAAACAATGGAATTTCTTTTATTACTAACGTCAATCGACAAGGAAATATTAGATTTGGTATATAAAGCTAAATTCACAGTAGAAGAAAATACACCCTTATGCCTTTTAGGAGAAAAATACTTTGGTTTTTTGAAGATCGAACAAAAAACTATAGTAATATGCACCCATAATGCAAAAAGGATTGGAGGTTACTACATTCCAAAAGCAAGTAGAGATGATGACTTTGATCAAACCAGTTTATACATTAGAAAAGCATTACGACATGAAGCTGTACATGTAGCTCAAAGCTGCAACAATGGGAGGCCTCTTGGATTTGTTAACAATAAAAAGTTTAAGTTACATCCCTACAAGGAGAATGCTCTAAAAGCATCTACAAAAATTTCGGGAAATAAAGAAAAAGAATACGAAGCTTATTGGATGGAAGACAAACCTAAAATAGTTAAATCATCTCTGATCAAGTATTGCTTATAAATTTCCAATTTTATAAATCTTAAATCTCACGAATTAGCTGAAAACAACTATAACGAATACTCAAAATCAATACCGTTTTAGATCCACAAGACAAAAGACCAGTTTGTTCATATATCAAATCTTTTTGAACTAATGCTATTCCACATGTTTCGAAAAGCAAAACAGGAATAGTATTATCGTCACCATTCATAAGCTGTTGGTCTAATGCTTGGCTAACTGCTTCTTTAGCCTTGCTAGTCCCGAGGTTATCGTTCAACTTCGGCCATAAATAATTAACAGGCATACAGCCAGAAAATTCTATGCCCAAAAAATTCTTCATTAATTCAGAATTGGATCTGGAAGCTAAAAGCATATTGTAAATTCTATCCAAAACATCAGATATCTGGTGATTGGGAAATATCATCTCTAGATAATCTTTATTATCCAAGTAGCATTCAAGAGATGAATAACATAAAAGTATGGGTTTTCTGCATTCTCACGAAAAGCTTTCTGCCAATTAACATCTTCCGCCTTAAACAAAGAATAAGAGCAAATCACTTCATCTAAATTAATTCAATAATATATTTTTATACTCCCAAGATATTTCAGAAATCAGATGAAAAGCATACTAAAAAATATTTATATAAATAATTGGAAGAATATACTGAGAGCAATTATTCTAAATAGTCCAAAACAAAGATATGAGAGATTGCAATTACTTAAAGGTTCAGATCATGATAAATGAGTTAAACTAGGCTGGTTGAACTTTCTTTCCTTCATAACCAGAACATCGCTGTTGATCCAAATAGTGAATATGTTTACGTTCAGTATAATAAAGCTCTTGAAATTTCAAGGCATCACTATTTAACTCTTCAAACATAGCTTCTATTCTAACTTCCATATCGACGAATTCCTTAGAAGAGTTCAATTCTTCATCCAAAAGTGCTGCAATGCATCGTTCAAGAGTTTCAAGCCTTTGACTACTCCATGCTTCTAGAAGATGACGACAACGCTTTAAAGATTTCTGACGTTCTAAAACAGCTACTGTTCCTCTTAATTGAAGCATTGGATGGCTCATTGAAACAAGATGAACATCACCAGGTTCAATGAGATTAGTCAGTCTGGGACTCAAATCACTATTATCAACAAGAAGCTGATTTGAAAGCAATCTTGGTAGATCAACATCACTCAACTCAAGTCCAGGATCATTTCCTCTACTGATGGCTTCTAGCCGATCTGCTCCAATATTAGACTCTTCCAAATCACAAATAACGGCCCATAGTAAGCGATGCTGACGTATAGCAAAGTCTTCAATTTCATGTTGTCTTAACTCCCGACGAATAGCTGCTCTATTAAGAGGGCAATGTAAATAAAGTCGAAGAATTTCAGCCTCACATCGTTCTCTTTGCGTGACCTCTCCAGGTTGTTCATGCCTGTTGGAGCGACCATGCCATCTTTGACCTTTTATCTGTTTACGAAGATCTTCTTCCAGTTGCAATGCAATGCGAGCTTGTCCACCACTCAGCCGTTCTGCTATCTGTTGAAGATAATGGGTTCTTAAAGCAGATTGAGGTAACTTGCCTAAAAGTTGAACCAAGCCAGTTACTGCTTTTTGAAAATGATCTGCTTTACTTAAATCTAGATTTTCTAATACAAGTTCAATTTGCCAATTTAGCCAAAGGGGAGATTTATCTAGTAATGCCCTGTAATCACCAACACCATGATCTTTTAAGAATTCATCTGGATCTTTGCCAGAAGGTAAATGTAAAACACGCAATTCAATTTGGCCTTGAATAGCCAGTTGCTCGACTTCACCAATTGCTCTACTAGCTGCTCTCACGCCTGCAGCATCAGAATCAAAATTAAGGACTATTCTTTTCCCTTCACTACAACGACATAATTGAGTAATTTGATGGCTATTTAAGGCTGTTCCTAAAGAAGCAACGGAGTTATTCACTCCAAATGAATGAAGTGCAATTACATCAAAGTAGCCTTCAACAACGATTGCTCGATCATGCTTTCTAATTGCATTTGAAGCTTTATCTAAGCCAAATAAATGCTTACCTTTTTCAAAAATGTCAGTTTCTGGTGAATTTAAATATTTAGGTTCAACTCCATCTAATCCCCTACCACCAAAAGCAATTATCCGCCCCTGACGGTCTCGAATTGGAACAATAATTCGATTACGAAAACGGTCATAAAAGCCATCACCTCCTTTACGAGCTACTACTAATCCTGCTGCTTCAATTAAGTTATTAGAAAAGCCTTCAACTTGAGTTAAGTATCTAAAGAGTCCATCCCATTGATCTGGAGCATAACCCAATTCAAATTCCTGAATAGTCTTTGCGCTAAGACTTCTAACTGTTGTTAAGTATTCAAAGGCTTCATTATTATCTGGGTTTAAAAGTTGGCTGTGAAACCAACTACAAGCTACTTTTGAAATTCGATAAAGCTTCTCACGTTGAGATAATTGTTGTTTTAACCTCTCCTGTTGGGGACCTTCTACCGTTTCTATATTTAGTTGATATTTCCTTGCCAGTTCCAGTACTACATCACTAAAACTCTGTCGCTGAAATTCCATAAGGAACTTAATTGCGTTCCCTCCTGCCCCACAAGAAAAACAATAATAGAACTGCTTAGTGGGTGAAACCGTCATCGACGGCTTACTGTCGTCATGGAAAGGACAAATCCCTACAAACTCCTTGCCTCTTTTACTTAGAACTACATGCTCACCAACTACATCAACAATGTCAGCTCGTTCCTTGACAGCTTCAATTGTTCTTGGGTGAAGGCGGGGACTAGGCATTGAGTAACTCTATAGGGATTCAAGAGTTATGGCCAAGCAAAAGGGAGTGTCGTAAAAATAATTACATGGAGTTCTGTAAGAAATCAAACACAATATGGACCTTAAATGACATACTTTGATTCAGATAAGAAACCTTCTTCAAATTGGGGAAAAGGAGTAAGAGCACTCATTGCAAGTGCTTTTGCATTTAGTTTAATGACAGTTTGCGTAAAAAATCTAAAAGGAGAGCTGCCAGTTGCTCAAATAGTACTGATCAGGTCAATAATAAGTTTATTAATAACAAGATTAATGATAAGAAAGGTGGGCATATCTCCTTGGGGACAGAAAAGGATACTTCTTATATTTAGAGGCATGCTAGGAACTGGTGCATTATTTTGTATCTTCATAGCCTTGCAAGAATTGCCTCTAGCCTCGGCAACAATAATTCAATATACATATCCAATATTTGTAACAATAGCAGCAGCATTACTATTGGGGGAATCAATTAAACGAAGAGTTTCTTTAGCAATACTACTGGGACTATTAGGAATTATTTTAGTTGTTAAGCCTAACTGGGATAGTCAACCATTGTCTTTGGCATCTATCTCAATAGCTTTGGCAGGTGCAATGCTTACTGCTTTAGCTTACGTATGCGTTAGAGCACTTTCAAAGCATGAACATCCTTTAGTTATAATATACCATTTTACTCTTATAGAACACTTTTGATCTTAGGTTTTGTTTTCTTATCCTCCATTTAAACTATTTGGTCTATATTACCACTTAAAATATCGCTTTTAAATTATCTATAGTGAGCTCTATTTTTCGATGTTAATACTTAGTCTCTGTCCTGAATTTACGCTAAAGATTGTTGCTATAAGTATTAGTATTGAGCCAAAGAATGTTCCTTGATTAAGAGGCTCTGCAAATAAAAGTACACCCCACGCTGTAGCGAAAAATACTTGAATATAGTT
>CACIRS010000001.1 GCA_902589115.1 uncultured Prochlorococcus sp. | reverse complement strand
TCTTGGTACGGATCTGATTTCGGCTATCTGGCTGTATACCACCTGACTTTGATCTTTGCCGAACCAACCACCAGTAACTGAAATACGTTTATTTGTAATTTTGAAACGAATCCATAGAGCTCTAACTATTGCCCCAAATGTGAATGGAAGGCCTATTAATGAGATGCCTGCCAGCAGATTAATCATTAGGTCGACTTTGGCAGGACCACCTTCATAAAAAAGTTCTTCTGTTTTATTCATGAGAACAACCCAGCACTGCTAAGGAGTCTGTCGCACTCTGCAAGCATTTCATTCGTTTTTTCTAAAGAACATGTTGGCTTTAGGCTTATAAGAGCCCATTTTTCTTTACTTTTAGGCGATTCAGATAATCGCGCTTTGAGATGCTCATGAAGAGTTCTCCGAAAACGATTTCTGATTACAGATTTTTTACTTACTTTGCTGCTTATTGCTACAGCACATCTGCATGAATTAGTTCTATAAGGCCTTTTATGAGATTTCATTAATTCAGACTTTGCTTGAGCAACTCGTAAAACCATATAAGAGCTGTGATATCTAATTCCGTTTTTATGAATATGGTCAAAACATCTATGCCCTCTTATACGCATAGCACTAGTTAGGACCATACCAATCTCTTAAATAAGGCTTAATTATTCAGTTAAAATTAGTGAAATGATGCGAAGAATGCTTACACAGCAATTCTTGCGCGTCCACGCTTTCTCCTAGTACGAATTACTCTGCGTCCTGTATGTGTTCTCATTCGAACACGAAAACCAGAGACCCGCTTTCTTTTGCGACTGGTACCTCCAAGGGTTCTTTTGGTCATTGAGCTTTACTCCATTATGCCTTGAGTAGTTGTTTAATTTATCAGTTCAATCGATATCAATATTCCAGCTGCCTATATAACTGGAAATTGGCATGTCTCCAGGTGCTTGAGCAAGGGCATTAAATTGAAACATGCCTGCTTGAGAAGGGTTGAATATCTTCATTACAACTGCATAGGAACCTTCTGTGGATATGGGCTGATTAGGAAACACATCAATGTTTGTTTGCTTTTTCGAGACTTCAAACACTGCAGGAATCTTTTCTATGCATTTTGTTCGAGTAAGCATTCCTCCAAGGTTTATTCGACATAAGCTGAGTTTTCTGGTTGTGATATTTGCATCAAAATTTTCTGGAATTTTGATGCTTAGTTTTAAAATTGCATTCCTTCGGTCTCTTTCTCTCATTACAAGGTAATAAGTAGATCGATCTCTTTTCTCCTGAGAGCTTTGCCAATAATAAAGCTTTTTATATTTGCTCGAATCATCCCATCTATATTCAAAGAAAGAAGGGTTTGCTATTGCCTTATAAGGCAATAGTCCTCCAATGAGAATGCTGGTGCTTGCTAAGCCTGCGATGATTCCTAATTGCGGAAAAATCTTTGACTGAAATACTTTGTGGAGTTGAAACATTGGATCAAAGCTTTGTTTGGCTACCTTGAAATAACAAGTTAAAAAGGATTCTCCTTGGGTATTGACTTTACGGCCATTCACATGGGCCGGACAATTAGCTGTCATTTATGTTCTGTCGGGCCTAAGAAGCCCAGCTTCTCTTAGATAAGGATGCTGAGGTAACTGATTGTTAGGCAGCCAAACCAGAGCAAGTATTCGGATGCAATTTTTTAGGTCGCTGACAACATGCATTTGTTGACAATCTAAAAGTGCCAAGTTCTCCCAACCTGGTCGTTTTCGAGCTATAGATGCTGGAAAGCATGCATCAAGATCAGCTGTGACGGAAAAAGTTATTGAAACTATTTGATCTGGACTGAGTTGATTCCTTTGAATTAATTCATCAACGAGTTCATTAACGGCAGATGAAATTTCTTCAATTGAATTCTCAGAGCTTGTGGTTGCCCCTCTCAGTCCTTGCAGCTGTAAATTTTCACTATTTAAGTCCATAGGTCAGGGTCTGAAAAGCCATAGAACCTGTCCATTTTTTAATAGATCCAGCTCTAAAAGTCCTAATAGATTTGAAAGGATTGATCCACCAGGTATTAGGCCCATTAATTTTTTTTTGGGTCGACCAAAGGTAATTGGGCGGATATTTTTTTCATCAAGATCTGCAAGTTTTGCAGCAAGCTTGATTGCATGTTCTTCATCTCCTAGTTCATCCACTAGGCCAAGTTCCTTAGCTTGCTCTCCTGTAAAGACTCTACCGTCAGCAAAACTGCATACTTCTTCTCTCGAAAGGCTTCGACCTTCTGCAACGGCGTTAACAAATTGAGAATAACTGCTATCTATCAATGATTGAAGCAGCTCTCGTTCTTCAGTTGTTAATGCTCTGTCGGGGGAAAGAATATCTTTGTATGGACCACTTTTTACAGTCTCAAAGCGAATACCAACTCTTTCTAATAGCTTTGAGAGGTTGTTCCCTCGAAGAATTACGCCTATTGACCCGGTAATAGTGCCAGAGTTGGCAACTATTTTGTCAGCAGCTACTCCTACATAAACGCCTCCAGAGGCAGATACATTGCCAAAGCTGGCAACAACATGACAACCTTTCTCACGAATTCTTAGAAGAGCTGCATGTATTTCTTGACTGTCTCCAACTGTTCCTCCTGGACTATCTATGCGAAGTAACAGAGCAGGGAACTCTCTTTCTTCAACTTGTCTTATAGCTTTTAAGACAAGCTTTCTTGTTGAACCAGTTATTGGTCCTTCGATAATGATGCGAGCCATCCTTTTTTTGGATTTCCTGCGCAAGGGCCAAATCATTCCTTTTTTGCGTATTCCCTTGGATCTTAAAAAGGAGACTGCATTCTGACTTTATGTCTTTGATTCGGCATTGGTTGCTAATGATTCTCCCATTTGCTTTATGGGGTACTGCAATGGCAGCTATGGCACCTTTAGTGAATTCTGGCGGACCTTTAATTGTTGGGTCTTTGAGGTTGTTGCCTGCTGGTGCAGCAATTTTGATTTTTGTTCCATTAGTTGGAAGAAATCTAAAAATTGCTCAAGCTGATTTGGGATGGTTTTTGGTTTTTACAGTTGTAGATGCAAGTTTGTTTCAGATGTTTTTGGCACGAGGACTTGCTGAAACAGGTGCTGGCCTTGGATCAGTATTAATTGATTCTCAGCCTTTGATTGTTGCACTTTTGGCGAGAACGCTTTTTGGAGATGCCATAAACCCAGTTGGATGGATGGGTTTGGTTATTGGTTTAGGAGGGATTGTTTGCCTTGGAGCTCCTCCGGAAATATTGCAAAGTTGGTTTTTTTTCGCGAAATCAGTTCCAGCTAATGGGATATGGAATAACGGTGAGATTTGGATGTTAGGGGCTGCAATAACAATGGCTTTTGGAACTGTTCTAATACGGTTTGCTTGTAAGGAAAGTGATCCTGTAGCAGTAACTGGCTGGCATATGGTTTTAGGAAGTTTGCCTTTATTGGCTTGGCATGCAATTGACAAAGATTGGCCTTTGGTGCCCCCATGGAGCCCTTTTGAGTGGGGTCTGATGACATATGCAAGTTTATTAGGCAGTGCTTTGGCATATGGATTGTTCTTTTGGTTTGCTTCTCGAGAAGAACTAACAAGTTTTAGTACTTTGGCTTTTTTAACACCGTTATTTGCTCTAGGTACAGGAGGAGTCTGGCTTGGAGAAAGACTTCTTCCATTGCAATGGTTTGGGGTCGCCTTGGTTTTGATATCTGTTTTTTTAGTTAGTCAAAGACGCCGATTATGGGAGCCAAAGTCAATTGACTCAGATGTTGTAAATGAGGAGATGAATTAATGGCTTCTTCGAAGCGCAAATTAGTTTTAATTAGTACTCCTATTGGTCATATTGGTAGTGGAGCTGGAGGAGGCGTTGAACTCACTTTATGTTCTCTTGTTAAAGGCCTTGTGGAATTAGGACATGAGCTTATTCTTGTTGCTCCTAAAGAGTCCAAATTGCCTAAAGGATGTTCAGGAATTCATCTGGAGTATGTAGAGGGTCTTGATCAACCAAGTTGGCAGCATTTAGAGCAAAGTTCTTCCGTTGTAATCCCTCCTGATGCAGTCCTTCCAAAACTTTTGGATAAAGCACTTGAAATAGGTAAGACAGCAGATGCAATATTGAACTTTAGTTATGACTGGTTACCTATTTGGTTAACTCCTCATGTTGAATGTGAGCTTTTTCATTTAATAAGTATGGGTGATGTATCCATTGTGATGAAAAATTTAATTGAAGATTTAGCGAATTCATTCCCTTCTAGATTTGCATTTCATACTTATCGTCAAGCTTCTGACTATTCATTAGTTCAGGATCCAGTAATTGTTGGTAATGGTTTTGACTTGGCCAAATACCAGCCTCAGTTTTTAACTGGAGGTCCTCTTGGTTGGGCAGGCAGAATTGCGCCTGAGAAAGGCCTTGAAGATGCAGTTGAAGTTGCTGCTCAATTAGGAGATCGCTTGTTGGTTTGGGGAGTTAAGGAAGATTGTTCTTATGCATCTTCTATAGAAGCTTCGGTTCCGTCTGGGACAATTGAATGGAGAGGGTTCCTCCCTACAGATCAGTTGCAGAAGGAATTAGGAACATGTAGGGCCTTGCTGAATACACCTAAATGGAATGAGGCATATGGAAATGTTGTTGTTGAAGCTTTGGCTTGCGGTGTTCCTGTAATTGCATACGATCGAGGTGGTCCAGGGGAATTAATAACTTCAGGGAAAACTGGTTGGTTGGTTCCACCAAATGATATTGATTTAATGGTGGAGGCAACAAAACGTGTCAATGAGATTGATAGGCAAGAGTGCAGAAATTGGGCAAAAACATTTGCTTCTCAAGAAGGGTTTGCCGAGAGAGTAATTGAGTGGATTAATGCTGGCCTTGAAATTAAAACGTCTAACCCCACACCTTTGAGTTGAAATCTGCTGTCCCCCTAAAGCTTTTATCTGGACGAGAACATCGTCGAGGCTTGTTATTGATTCTTTTTTTGGGAATGGTTCTTTGCGTTTGGCAATTAGGAAGTACTGGTTTAGTTGATGAGACTCCTCCTCTTTTTGCGGCTGCAGGTAGAGCAATGAGTCGGACAGGAGATTGGATTACTCCAAGAGTTAATGGCCTGCCTCGTTTTGATAAGCCTCCTTTGATTTATTGGCTTATGGGCCTTTTATATGCCTTGCCAGGTCAAACACATTGGGACCAGCTCGGTACATGGGCTGCACGTCTTCCATCAGCTTTATCAACTGTTTTGATGATGGTGGCTCTTGGAGATACGGCAATGAAGTGGCCGCAAGAAGAGGATTCTTTTCCGAGGAGAACTGCTATTGCATCTGCCTTGGCATTCTCTTTATCTCCATTGGTAATGATTTGGAGTCGAATTGCTGTAAGTGATGCTTTGTTATGCAGCACTTTAGGGCTAGCTCTTCTTTTTATGTGGCGTCGTTTTGCTGATCCAATTAATGAGTCGTGGTGGTTAGCTTGGTTCTTCTTGGGATTGGCTATTCTTGTTAAAGGACCAGTCGCTTTAGTTTTAACATTAATCACATTAAGTTTGTTTGGAATATATCAAAAAGACTTAAAATATTTGTTTGATAGAATCAGATTAATACCAGGCTTAATTATTACATTGTCAGCATGTATACCTTGGTATATTCTTGAATTATTTGTAGAAGGCAAGCCGTTTTGGGATAGCTTTTTTGGTTATCACAACTTCCAACGCTTTACCACTGTAGTCAATAGCCATGGACAGCCTTGGTGGTTTTTTATAATGATGTTTGTTGTGGCTTCTTTGCCATTTACACCATTATTAATTCTTGGTCTATACAAATCATTAATTGTACCTTTAAGAAACAATGATTCCAAAAAACCAGAAAAATCATTAATTATATTTCTTGGTTGTTGGTTGTTATCGGTTTTCTTATTATTTACTTCTGCTGCAACTAAGCTGCCTAGTTACTGGTTGCCCGCAACTCCAGCAGCTGGACTATTAATAGGATTTGCTTCAATTGAATTAACTAAAAATCAACAAAGCAAAATATATGCATGGTTAGGTTCAAGTTTATTAGCATTGATTTTAGCGATCTCTCTATGGTCTTCTCCTTCATGGCTTATATATATTAAAGACCATGAGATGCCAAATCTTGCAATAGAAATAATCGAAAGTAAACTTGCTATAAAAGCAGCAATTTGTTTTTCATTAATTGCCTTTTTAGGTACTTTTTTATATTTATATAAAAGAAGGACTTCTCTTCTGATAATACAAACTCCTCTAATTGCATTGAATATTTTTGTATTATTACCTATGATTAGTTTAGGTGACAAATTAAGACAATTGCCTTTAAGGCAAGCAGCACAATTGATTGTAAATTTAAAAAAGCCAAATGAACCATTAGCGATGGTTGGAGCAGCTAAACCATCCTTACATTTTTACACTAATGAGATCGTCCTTTATGAAGGTCGTTCTTCTGGGGCTTTGGTTAATCTTTCAGAAAGGTTGAATTTCGATGAAAGACAAGGATGGAAAGGGACGCCAATTGGTTCTAATAACTCATCTTCAACTGTATTAATTGTTATTGATCAAAAAACAATTAACCGTCAATATTGGAAAGGACTTAATTATTATGAGCTTGGAAATTTTGGGATATACTTAGTTCTAAGATTGGATAGGTTGAGTCTTGAAAAGAGAGCTAAGGAAATCGTTGATAGTGGTATAGTTTCTGATTGGAAATTACCTAGACCAGAAAGATTTTAATAAGAAAATTTGCATTTCAATTAATTGGCTAATTCCTGACGTCTACAAAAAGAACATTTGCCCCATAATTTAATTTCTCCAGTAGAGCTTGGATTGCCACAAGCTACGCATTTCCCCAGTCCATGTATATCTACTCTGCTCGGATGATTTTCCCAAAGACTTTTTTGACTTTCAAGGTTTTGCTTTTGATTTGAATGGTCTTGTTTAATTCGTATCTCTTTTATTTGATGCCCTGCTGATTTTAAGGAGGCTAGAAGCTGAGGTCGATTGTATTGAAGGGCTTGTCTCCATTGAGGATGGCTAGCACCTATGATTAATATCCCACGATATAAATTTAGAGGCCGACAATTTTTTGCTAATTGAGGGCCAGCAAGTTTGGGCCATTCATCCCAAATTGCTGCAAGGCTTCCTTTTTTGTTTAAAGATTTTTTGATTTCTTCAAGACATTTTTCGATACCTGTAACCGCAGTTATAGAGGGCGATCTCAGGCCCTCGAGTCTACTGGAAGAATTATTTTGCTTTTTAGAACCTAATTCCATAAGGACACTTTAGGTGGAGTATTTTTTATGGCTAGCTACGCTCAAGGTCTTAACTTATTGCCTCTATGGGCTTTTTTGATCGTTTAAGCCGCTTGCTTCGTGCAAATCTCAATGACTTGGTAAGCAAGGCTGAAGACCCAGTCAAGATTTTGGACCAATCTGTTGCAGATATGCAATCAGACTTGGTCAAACTGCGACAGGCTGTGGCGATTGCTATCGCCAGTCAGAAAAGGTTAAGTAATCAAGCTGATCAAGCAAAAGGTCAGATAGATACTTGGTATGAAAGAGCTGAATTGGCATTAAAAAAAGGCGAAGAAGATTTAGCTAAAGAAGCACTTGCAAGACGTAAGACTTTTCAAGAGTCATCAACTTCACTAGCAAATCAGTTAAAGGCTCAAGAAGGGCAAGTAGAAATGTTAAAGAGGAGCCTTGTTGCTCTAGAAGGCAAAATCGCTGAAGCAAGGACTAAGAAAGACATGTTGAAAGCCAGAGCTCAGGCAGCTCAAGCTCAACAACAACTTCAAAGTGCTGTTGGCAATATCGGGACTAATTCGGCGATGGCTGCTTTTGAAAGAATGGAAGATAAAGTTCAGGCACTTGAAGCTTCAAGTCAAGCTTCTGCTGAGCTTGCTGGTGCTGATTTGGAGAGCCAATTTGCCGCATTAGAAGGTTCTGATGATGTTGATGATGAGCTTTCAGCTTTAAGAGATAGGCTGCAGGCAGGAGCTGAAGCTGTTGCTTTACCTTCAACTTCAGAAAAATCTCTTTCTGATATTGAGGAAGTAAGTGTTTCAGAAGTTGATTCGGATCTAGAGGAACTAAAGCGTTCTATTGATAAGCTTTGAGGCTATATATGCTTTCTGAAATATTATTTCGAGTAAAAAATTTGTAATTAATCAAATGACTAATAATCATTCTATTAACCTATTGTGTTATGAATAATTCTCAAAGATTAAATAGATTGGGTATAGGTGTTTTTGAACGTAATGACCAGAGAAAGGAGAAATATAAAAGTTTTTATTTAAGAAAAAATAAGCCTCCGCTCTTAGATTTATCTTTAGGATCCTCTGATCTCTTGCCTCCAGCAATTGTTATAGAAGAGATCAAAAAATCTTTATCTAGCCCTTTGAGCTCTTCATATAGTTTGCACGCAGCAACTAAACCATTCCGAGAAGCTGTAGCTACTTGGTGTACTAAGAGGTTTGGTATTGAAATCAATCCTGAGAAAGAAGTACTCCTTCTTGTTGGCTCTCAGGAGGGAACTGCTCATTTACCTCTGGCTGTGTTGAATTCCGGAGACTCTGGATTAATAATGGATCCTTCATACCCTTCTCATAGAGGAGGTTTAATCTTGGCAGATGCTCACATAGAAAAATTATTACTTAATGCCGATGATCGATGGAAGCCCAACTTTGATTCACTAACTAATAGTAAATGGGATCAATTGAAGATGATGATATTCGGTTTCCCACATAATCCTACTGCTCAAGTAGGTGAACAAAGTTGGTTAGAAGAAGCTGTTAACCGTGGGCTAAAACATGATTTGGTTATTGCTCATGACAACCCTTATTTGGATCTTGCTTTAGAAGGCGAAGCCCCTGCTTTATTGCGATGTAATGGTTGGAGAGAATGTGGAATAGAATTTTTTTCCTTTTCAAAGGCTTGGTGTATGGGGGGTTTGAGGCTTGGTTTTGCGGTTGGAGCAGAAAAATTGATTAAAGCTTTAAAAGAAATAAAAGGTGTGATTGATTTTAACCAATCCTTGGCTTTACAAAATGGGGCTATAACGGCCTTAAATGAATCATTAGAGTGGCCAAATAATATTCTTGAAATTTATCGAGAACGTAGGGATAGAACTATAAATTCATTCAAGGAATTTGGGTGGGAGATCCCTAATTCATCCATGGCTTTATATCTTTGGATGCCAATTCCTAATTGGGCCTCTAATAGAGGTTGGAGTGATGAACAATTCGCTATTAATCTTTTAGAGGAGACAGGGGTGGCTTTGACGCCAGGATCTGGCTTTGGTATGGGGGGAAAGGCTTGGTTGCGACTTGCTTTGGTTCGTCCGGTGAAGCAATTAGAGGAAGCTGTTTCAAGAATCAAGCCTTGGTGGAATGCAAATAGCTAAATCTTGGAATGGAGTGGCTGCTATTGCAAAACAACTTCAGAGGAATTCTCTCTATAAAAAAAACTGGCATTTACGATGGTCACCTGTGTGCGCAAGTACCGAGGTCGCTTTATCTAAATGGTTAAAAGATCAACCATTGCATGTGAAAAGTCCAAGAGCTTTTTTTTCTAGAAGACAGAATTTCGGGAAAGGACAATATGGACGTAAATGGGAGTCTTCTAAAGGGGGTGTTTGGATGAGTGCCGCTTTTGATTTTCCTGAGGCCAATAAATCTACATGTCTATTTGGACTTGGGATTGCCATTTCATTGTCAAAAGTTCTTGAGAAAAAAGGATTAGATATTAGAGTGAAATGGCCAAATGATTTGCTCTTAAAAAATAGAAAGATTGTGGGAATTTTACCTCGTTTAGTTCATAGAGGGTCTGAACTTATGTTTGCCCGTGCAGGAATAGGCTTAAATGTTTGCAATAGAACACCTTATGAAGGAATCGCTCTAATTGATGAGCTGAAAATAAACTTATGTGACCCAGTTAATTGGTCTGCAGAAATTATATTAGCTTTAGATGATTTTATCAGCAATAAAAGATATACACCCGATTATATATGTATGGAAGTTGAAAAAAGGCTTTGGTCAAATTATTTTTTAGATCCAATAACTAATGATAAATGGGAAATTGAAGGTATAGAATTTGATGGCTCTCTTAAACTAAAAAGAGGTAAATTTAGGAAACTTTTATCTAGATAGTATTAGCTATTGAATCAAATTTGTTTAGATATCTCAATTATTTTGCCATCATTAAATCTTGCTATCCTCTTTGCTCTTTTTGCTACATCGTCTTCATGAGTAACAAGCACAACCGTGATACCTTGACTATGTAATTCGTCGAAAAGATCTAATACATCTTCTGTGGTTTTAGAATCTAGGGCTCCTGTTGGCTCGTCAGCTAATAATAAAGATGGCTTGTTAATAATTGCTCTTGCTATTGCAACTCTTTGTTGTTGCCCGCCTGATAATTGGTTAGGAAGATTTAAAAATTTTTCAGATAAACCTACTTTTGAGAGAGCAACTTTTGCTAACTTAACTCTCTCTTCTGGCGATATGCCTGCATAAATCATTGGAAGCATGACATTTTGAAGTGCTGATGCTTCGGCTAATAGATGAAATTGTTGAAAGACAAATCCAAGTTGTTGGTTCCGAATATCTGCTAAAGAATCATCATCTAGTTTTTCTATAGCTAAATTGTTAAGTTGATAACTTCCTGATGAAGGTCTATCTAGGCAGCCTAATATATTCATAGCTGTGCTTTTACCTGAGCCACTAGCTCCCATTACTGCAATATAGTCTCCTTTATATATTTCTAAATTTATATTGTCTAGAGCTTTTATCTTAAGAGAATCTTCGCCATAAAATTTGGAGACATTTATAAGCTTTGCTACGGGGATTCTTGTAGATAAATTATTAGCCAAGTGCCTTTATGCCTCCTAAAGCTATTGCTTCTTGCAAGATTGGTGTGCCCGCTACAGCACTATTAGCCCATTGAAAAAGAGGATTAGAAAGTATACCTCCAACCGCAGTTATAAAAACACATGTAATTAAAGCGACTCTTAATGGTGGCAAACCAATTGTTCCCCAATTTATTTCAGGATATTCTTTGACAACTTTCGATGCTTCTTTAGGCTCTTTCACAACCATCATTTTAATTACTGAAATATAATAGTAAATTGAAATTACTGAGGTTATCAAGCCCACTATTACAAGTAAATATTGTTGATCAGCCCAGCCTGCAAAGAAAAGATATATTTTTCCAAAGAATCCAATCATAGGAGGAATCCCTCCAAGAGATAGAAGACAAAGACTTAATCCAAGAGTAATCAGAGGGTCTTTTTGATATAGACCTGCGTAGTCTGAAATCTGATCACTGCCAGTACGAATAGAAAAAAGAATAATGCATGCGAAAGCACCAAGATTCATAAATAAATAAGCCGCCATATATAAAACCATTGCAGCAAATCCATCTTCAGTTCCACATACAAGACCTATCATTACGAATCCTGCTTGGCCTATTGAGCTATAAGCCAACATTCTTTTCATAGATGTTTGGGCTAGCGCAACAATATTTCCAAGAGTCATGCTTAGGACTGCTAGCACTGTGAAAAGCAATTTCCACTGGCTGTCAAATGCACTAAAACAGCCAACCAAAAGTCTCACTGCTAAGGCAAAACCGGCTGCTTTGGAACCAACAGAAAGAAAAGCTACTACTGGTGTTGGCGATCCTTCGTATACATCAGGAGTCCATTGATGAAAAGGCACAGCAGCTATTTTGAAAGCAACAGTGGCAAGCACAAAAACCAATGCCAATGCAGCAAGAGGAGTTGGACTTGTAAGTAGAGAGATACCTATAACTTCAAGATTTGTAGTTCCACTAATTCCATAAAGGAGAGAAGCTCCATAAAGAAATACAGCAGCAGCAGCTGAACCAACTAATAGATATTTTAATGCTGCTTCTGAACTTCGTGCATCTCGTTTCATGTAGCCAGAAAGTAAATAACTCGCCACAGAAAGAGTTTCTAAAGAGACAAAAACACTAACTAAATCTGTTGATCCACATAACAACATTGCACCTAGTGTCGCGGCTAGAAGAATGGCTGCATATTCCCCGACAGGACTGCCCGTCTGTTCTGCATATCTCCAACTAATAAGCAAGGAAAGGAGAGTGGAGAGGGCTATGACCGCTCTAAATGCAATAGCCAAGTTGTCTGCAAGAAAGGCGCCTAGGAATGAGCTTTCAAGAGGAGCATTCCATTGGAAGGCAAGTAATACTAGTGCTGTTCCTAGGCCCAAATAGCAAATAGGTGGAGCCCATTTTGCTGCGGCTTCTTCTCCAGCCAGGTCAACTAACAGTGTTCCTAGCATTGCTATAAGAACAACTCCTTCTGGAGCAATTGCACCAGCATTAAGTGCAAGGTTCAGTAACTCCTCTGGAGCCTCTATTGGCTGGGTGTTATTTAAAAGTGCACCCAAGAGCATGGCAAAAATATCAGGGACCATTTGTTAAGACTTTAGCTGTGTTACTAAATGCGTCTTTGAATTTTGTTTGGATCTATGCAGCTAGCGCCATGATGCGATAAAGAGGAGTAATGGTTATATGTACGCCTATGGCGCACACACTAGTAATTGTTGAAAGCCCAACAAAGGCACGAACCATTCGCGGATTTCTGCCAAAAGGCTTTCAAGTACAAGCTTCCATGGGTCATGTCCGTGACTTGCCCAATAATGCAAGCGAGATTCCTGCTTCTCAAAAGGGGCAGAAATGGTCGAGCTTAGGAGTTAACACAACAGCTGATTTTGAACCCTTATATGTAGTCCCTAAGGACAAAAAAAAGGTCGTTAAGGAGCTTAAGGCTGCTTTAAAAGGGGCAAGTCAATTGCTTCTGGCAACTGATGAAGATCGCGAAGGAGAAAGTATTAGCTGGCATTTGATGGAGCTGCTGGCTCCAAAAGTTCCTGTTAAAAGAATGGTTTTTCATGAGATCACTAAAGAAGCAATTTCCAAGTCACTTGATGAAACTAGAGATTTGGATATGCAGTTGGTTCATGCACAAGAAACCCGAAGGATTCTTGATCGCTTAGTTGGATATACTCTTTCTCCACTTTTGTGGAAGAAAGTTGCTTGGGGATTATCTGCAGGTCGAGTTCAATCAGTAGCCGTTAGACTTCTTGTTCAGAGAGAACGTGCTCGTAGAGCTTTTAGAAGTGGAAGTTATTGGGACCTAAAAGCAATACTTGATAAAGATGGCAATCAGTTTGAAGCTAAACTTGTTGCCCTTTCTGAGAAAAGAATTGCAACTGGCAACGATTTTGATGAAGCTACCGGCACAATCAAGGCAGGGAAAAAGGTTCATGTAATTGAAGAGAATGAGGCGCGAGACCTTGTTTCCAAATTGAATGATTCCACTTGGGAAGTTCTTGCTATTGACGAGAAATCAACTGTCAGGAAACCAGTACCACCATTTACAACCAGTACTCTTCAGCAAGATGCAAATAGAAAATTACGATTATCGGCCAGGGAAACCATGCGATGTGCTCAAGGGCTTTATGAAAGAGGTTTTATTACCTATATGCGTACTGACTCAGTAAATTTATCTCAGCAAGCTATTAAAGCCGCTCGAAATTGTGTTGCATCTCGTTATGGAAAAGAATATTTAAGTGAAAGTCAAAGGCAATTCAGTACTAAAGCCCGCAATGCACAAGAAGCTCATGAGGCTATTAGACCTGCGGGGGAGGTTTTTAAGACCCCGAATGAATCTGGATTAGAGGGCAGAGATTTAGCTCTTTATGAGCTCATTTGGAAGCGCACTGTTGCCAGTCAGATGGCTGAGGCTCGTTTGACTATGGTTTCTGTTGATATAGGAGTCTCTGATGCGTCCTTTAGGGCCTCTGGCAAGAGAATTGACTTCGCAGGCTTTTTTAGAGCATATGTAGAAGGTTCTGATGATCCAGAAGCTGCATTAGAGGGCCAAGAGATTCCCCTTCCAAGTTTGATGATTGGAGAAAGTCTTAAGCCTAAACAAATTGAACCTTTGGGACATCAGACTCAACCACCTTCAAGATATAGCGAGGCTTCACTCGTCAAAATGCTTGAGAAAGAAGGGATTGGAAGGCCTTCTACTTATGCAAGCATTATTGGAACCATTGTTGATAGGGGATATTCAACACTTCAAAATAATTCGTTGACTCCAAGTTTTACAGCTTTTGCTGTTACTTCTTTGCTCGAAGAGCATTTCCCTGACTTAGTTGATACAAGTTTTACTGCAAGAATGGAATCGACTCTGGATGAGATTTCTACAGGGAAGGTTAATTGGCTGCCGTATTTGGAAAGTTTTTATAAAGGAGATAAAGGCCTGGAATCTCAGGTTCAACAAAGAGAAGGAGATATAGATCCAGGTTCATCAAGAACTATTGATTTAGAAGGACTTCCTTGCATGGTTCGAATTGGGCGATTTGGAGCATATTTGGAATCCAAACGCCAAGGAGATGATGGAGAGGAAGAGCTCATTAAAGCAACCCTTCCACAGGAAATAACCCCAGCAGATCTTGATGAGAAACAAGTAGAGTTAATACTTAAACAGAAAGCTGAAGGTCCTGAATCTTTAGGAATAGATCCTGAAACTGAGGAACAAGTTTTTCTTTTATTTGGTCAATATGGACCTTATGTTCAGAGAGGTCAGGTTAGTGAAGAAACACCTAAACCTAAAAGAGCTTCTTTGCCTAAGGGTTTGAAGCCTGAGGATTTAAAACTTGAAGAAGCACTTGGCTTGCTTCGATTACCCAGATTCCTTGGCGAACATCCTGAAGGAGTAGGAAAAATTCAAGCAGGTTTAGGTCGTTTTGGTCCTTATATTGTTTGGGATAAAGGGAAAGGTGAAAAAGATTATCGTTCTTTGAAAGCAGAAGATGATGTTCTGGAAGTAGGTCTTGAGAGGGCCTTGGAACTGTTGGCTTTACCTAAAAGAGGCAGAGGAGGTAGAACAGCTCTTAGAGAATTAGGGATGCCAAATGGTAGTGACGAGGCAATCAAGGTATATAACGGTCCTTATGGGCTTTATGTTAAGCAGGGAAAGCTTAATGCGTCTTTGCCAGAAGGAAAGACTGCAGAGGCAGTAACTCTTGAAGATGCTGTTGAATTGTTAGCCGCAAAAGTAGCCAGCAAAAAAAACACAGCTAAAAAGACCACAGCTAAAAAGACCACGGCTAAAAAAACTCCAGCCAAAAAGACCACAGCTAAAAAAACTCCAGCCAAAAAAACTGCTAAGAGTTCTGTAAAAGAATTAACTCAAACAGATAAAAAAGTAACTTCTCGAAAATCACCTGCTTTAACTAAATCAGGCAGATTGAGGGCTAGTGCAGTAAGGATTATTAAACCTGGAGAAAATAAATGAAAATATCATGTCTAAATAATAATATTAAAAGAATTATTTTTGCATTTGATTTTTTGTTATTATTCTCTTTGATTGCATGTTCTAATAAACCGATAGGACAGGAACTTTCTGATAGTTTTAATTCTAGTAAGACTAGCAATATTAGTGAGATAAAACAATTAAAAAATGAAAAGGTTAAGAATACACCTATTAGTAATAAAGATTTAAAGCCGACTAATATTGTTGAATCTTCTAGGAAGAAAAGGTTTATTAATTCTTCGAAGAGTAAGACATTTAATGATGATTTGACTAGAGATAAGTTTGTGCCTCAGCCTTACAGAATAATGATCAAACTTTCAGGTGCTAATCCTTCGGCACCTGCAGAAACAGTAACAAAGGCTCTTAGGAAATCAGGTATTATTTTTGAGGTTGAAAAGATAGAAAGAATTTCAGATAATAATCAAGAAAAAAAGATATTGATGCCAGTTAACTCTCCACTTAGGCGTAGATGAACTGGCAGAAACTAAGGGAATTAAAAATATCTTCAAGGTCAAAACCTTTAGGCTCTTGTAGTAGAAGTCAAGCTTTAACTATTATGGAGACTTCATATCTTGCGGCAGCATCGTCTCTTGTATGGGTGGCCCTTTATTATTTACCTATAGGTGGAGCTATTTTTAGAATTGTATTACCTATGCCTTTAATTTTGCTTCAATTACGAAGAGGATTTAGGCCTGGGATTGAAGGGGTTTTCCTTTCAGTTTTTCTTTTAATAGCTTTAATGGGTCCAATACGTGGCCCTTTGATTATGTTTCCTTATGGCTTCCTATCCTTATGGTTGGGATGGTCTTGGAGAAGAGGATTGAGTTGGTGGATTAGTTGGGGATATGGAGTCCTAATAGGAACTTTTGGCTTCTTAATGAGAGTTATAGTTTTATCTCTCTTGGTTGGTGAAAATTTGTGGGTGGTCATTACAAGAGCGGGATCAAATCTTCTGGAGAAGTTCATTGATCTTTCTAATCTTCCTATTAACACAGAACTTTGGCAGGTTCAATTAATGGCTCTTTCTCTTGTTGTAATTCAAGAGTTGGTTTATGTACTTACGATTCATGCTCTGGCTTTTTGGATCTTTCCTAGATTAAAAGCGAATATTCCTAACCCTCCAAAATTATTAAATACCCTTGTTAGTCTTGACCCACTTTGACTTTAAAAGAGCAAGAGGAAAAACTCATTACTGATTCTTTGCCAGAAGGTTGTAGATCTTTCGGCGCTGGATCTACCCCTATTAAAATAAAAAATTGGCTGATGAAATGGCGCGTAAAAGAAAAAGATATTTCATTTTTTTTAATTCTTGCAGCCACAAGAACAGCTGAGATTGATGGAATTTCTGCTGCAGGCTCCACCCCAGAAGCACGTAAATATACAGCTCTTGCTGATGCGGAGCTTTTGATCAATGGCCCATCAAAAAAAAAGGATTGGCAATTACCTTCTCTACCAGCAGGTGTTTCGCCAGCTTTGATTAGTTATGTCGCTACTAAATACATAAACTTGAAAACTTTAATACTTCCACTTGGCTTAATCGATCAACCTTCTTTCCCTCATATGAGGATTGAATTCTCTTCTTTTGGCCCTGCTGCTTGTCTTAGTACAGGCAGGGCGATGGAAATATCTAGGGTTAAATATCTTTGGGAAAAAGGTTTGGCTATTGGTCGAGGATTAGAAGGACCATTGCTACTTGCTGAATGTGTACCTGGCGGAACTACTACTGCTCAAGCAGTCCTAACAGGCTTGGGAATGGAAGTGTCTCATTTGATTAGTGGAAGTTTTATAGATCCTCCTATTAAGTTGAAAAAAACACTTGTTTCGAAAGGTCTTTATGCTTCAGGATTAGGTTCTAAACCCACAGCGAGAAATTTGTTGGCTGCAGTTGGAGACCCTTTTCAAGCTTTTTCAGCAGGCTTGGTTTTAGGTGCTAGGGAAGCAGATAAACAAGTTTTGATGGGTGGTGGGAGTCAGATGTTGGCAGTTTTAGCTTTGGCTCTCTCTGAATTACAATCTTCTTCACGTAAAAATTTCGTAGAAGGCATAGTATTAGGAACTACTGCATGGCTTGCAGAAGAGAGCTCTTCAATTAATGATCAAAGTGGACTTGAGGGATTAATGAATGTAGTGGGTAATTTTTTTGATGTAGGTTTAATAGGAATTTCTTCTGGTCTTAGATTTAAAGGTAGTACTAATAAATTGTTATTGGATTATGAGCTTGGCTATGTCAAGGAAGGAGTAGGGGCTGGAGCTCTTGCTTTACTTGCTCAATTAAATGGAGCGAGTTCCGACCAGCTTTTATCTGATTGTGAAGCTGCTATTCAGGAATTAAATTCTAATTAGGCTCTATAAACTCATGAACCAATTTTACTTTCTAACAAAGAGGAAATAATGACTTTAATTATTAGACGTAGAGAATTTGTACGCTTATCTATTTTAGCTGGTTTGGGTGGGCTAATTGGATGTAATAGTAATTTCGCAACCCCCACCTTGTTAACTAGCAAAGGAATTATACCAAAAAGCTTACTTAATACGTTGCCATACCCTTGGAGATTTGATGTTATTAAAAAATCATATAATGGAAGGCCTTTTAGTGATCGAATTAAAAAGGGGATTGACCTACTTGCTATTGAAGATGGTTGGTTACAAGAATTACCAGCCGAAAATTTACAACCAATAAATTTTGATAAATTCAAATCTAAACTTGATATCCAAGCATTGAAATTTATATCTGGTTTAAATCAAAACCTTATAGAGAAAGTTTTTCCAATAGGTGTTAGTCCTTGGGTAATGGTTTTTCGAAATGGTGATGAGTGGATTTCAGATGCAATGTTAAATTGGGAGATTTTGTTGGATTCAAGTTTAAATGGTCAAATTATTTTGCCAAGAAGTCCTCGATTAGTAATTTCTATTGCTCAAAGCATGAATGAGCCAAATGCTCTGAAGCGATTGAGGAGCCAGGTAAGGATTTTTGATGATAAAAATGCTCTCAATTGGTTAATGAATGGTGATGCCAGGGTCGCTGTCCTCCCATTAAATCGCTGTTTAAGGAATCTAAAGATAGATCCTAGGTTAAACATCGTTTTACCAAATATAGGTTCCCCATTGAATTGGACGGTTTTGTTAAGGCCTATAAATACTAAAGAACCTTGGCCTCAATCCTGGTTGGAAAACTATATCAAGATGCCTTTATTAGGAAAACTTTTAGCAGATGGATGGCTACCCTCTATAGAGCATTCATTATTAAGAGATTCTGCTCAATCTCTATCTTTTAAGTATAGATCAATTGTTTTACCTCCTAAGCAGACTTGGGAACGATGTTGGTCTTTATATCCATTGAAAGAGGAAGATCAAAAAAGTCTCAAAGCAATTTGGAGTAGTTCAATCCCATAACCTTCTTCGCGGATTATCAATTAAAAGTTTATGAGTTTCTTTTAAGAGTTTTGGTATTTGAAGATTATTTGGGCATCTAGGTAAGCATTCTCCGCATTCTTCACAAGCAGAAGCATTTTTACTTTCCCACCAATGACCTGCTTTCCCAATTAGGTTATAACGTTCCTTTGAGAATTCTTGAAGATCGTATCCAAGAAATAAATTTCGCATATGCAATAACTCGGGTATTGGAACATTTTTAGGACAAGGTAAGCATTCTCTACATTGACCACAATGACTTTCTGGAAGACGAAACAGAGCATAATTGCGAAGATTTTTTAATGCTTGTTTTGTCTGTTTATTAATTGGATAATTGTTGTTTATAAGTTTTTTAGCAACATTAAAATCTTCTATTTTGGAGGCACCAAGAGTTAATGTACTTATCCCTTGGCCTATCAAAAATCTATATGCAAGTTCTATGGGATGAAATGGTTTACAAGCTTCAATAAGAGTTTTGCTTGGAAATTGAAGCTTTCCACCTTTGTCAACGGGTGAGATACCCATAACACCAATTCCACGATTAAGTGCTTTTTTTACTAATGGTATTTTTGATGGTTCTAGAAGATGTAAATGTAGACTGCAAAATTGAAAACCATCACAATCTAATGCTCTAGAGATAAGATTAAAAGAACCATGTGAAGTAAATCCAACCTGTTGCACAATACCTTTTTCTATTGCCCAATTTATAATTTTGGCTCCCTCTCCATGTATTGCCCAATCTAAATGCTGTTCCAGATTGATTCCATGAATAGCAAGATTTGCTATTTTTTTCATTTCTAATCTATCTAATATTTCTTGTAGCTGTTGTTTACCTTCTTTTAGAGATATGTTAGGCAGGATTTTGCTTGTAATTAAATATCCACCATAAGGTTCTTTCCCTTGACTTTTTAGCTTCTTAAAGGCCTTACCAAGAAGGCTCTCAGCAGGTCCATAAGCAGGTGCTGTTTCAAAATTATTTATTCCAATTGATAAAGCAGCTTTTACTACCTCATACATTTGTTTTTCTGATTGAAGCGCCCTCATTGTTCCAAGCGTAAACAGACTTACTGCTTTCCCTTTCCCAAATGGGCGGCGTATGGGTTTCATTCTTTATAGAAATTAGTTATAGCTGAGGATTATCGGGATCATTATTATCAGCGATATCTGGACTTCTGTCTTTCAGATGTCTGATTAAATCTGCTGGACTCAATGTTTCTATAAAACGATGAAAGTTGTCTTGGTCTTCCGCATCGGCACTTGCATCAACTGGAATTGAAGCGACCGCAACAATTTCTTCCAACATCCAAATACTACATTGCATACGAATAGCTAGTGCTATTGCATCGCTTGGACGCGCATCTAATTCGATCTCAGCTTGTTCATTTTTACTCTTTTCATTTTTTTGAGGAATAGATTTCATTTTGAGGATTGCCCGAAAAGTCTTTTCTTCTATTGCATGAATAATTACTTTTTCCAAGAGAAGATTGCCTGCCTTAATTAGAGAAACCATTAAGTCATGACTTAGAGGGATTTCATCCTTAGGGTGCTCTATTCCTGCAAGAATATTCTGCGCTTGTGCATGATCAATCCAAATAGGGACTTGCCTTCTTCCAGAGGGATCTCTAAGAAGAACTATTGGACTTCGATTTGAAGCGTCTATGGCAAGACCGGCTACGTTCATTTCGATCACTTTCCCTCCTGTTTCCTTTATTGATTATGGCTAGTTATTCTTGTTAAAAGGTTTATTCAAATGTTTACGGGGTTGATTCAATCTGTTGGAAAGATCCATCCCAGAGGCAATAGTGTCAGTGTTAAAGGCTGTAGTCCTTTCGAGCCAATATGTCTTGGAGATAGTATTTCAGTAGATGGTGTTTGCCTAACAGTTACAGAATTGGTGCCAGGCGGCTTTATTGCTGACATAAGTGAGGAGACTCTGACTAGAACAACTTTAGGATTGAAATCTAAAAGAGGCGGTCATGTGAATCTTGAACCTGCAATCCGTCTTTCTGATCGCCTTGGTGGGCATTTGGTCAGTGGTCATGTTGATGGACTGGGTGAGGTTATATCAATTGAACAGACTAAAAGTGCATGGGCTTTAAAAGTAGCTTTGATGGATTCATCCTTTAGTAGGTTCATCTGCGATAAAGCAAGTATTGCTTTAAATGGGATCAGCCTCACAATCGCTGGGTGCTATAAAAATGGTGAAGAATTTTGGATAGCTGTTATACCCCATACATGGACAAATACTTCTTTGAAGTATTTGTCTGTAGGAGAGTTGGTTAATTTTGAAGTGGATTTGATGGCTAAATATGTTGAAAGTTTGCTTCGATTAACCTCCGATAATCCTTTTCATAAAAGCAATATTTCCGAATCAATCTCCAATGATTGGCTTAAAAGCCATGGGTGGCATTAGTTTTAGAAAGCCAATAAATAAAGAAAAGACATCAGGGTTGATGAAATAACCCTGATGTCTTTTCTCGTTGAGTTTTTTCTGAGTGATTCAGTTTTTGGCTTTTTTGTCCTCAAGAGGTAGAAGCCATATTGCTCCTGAATCTTTGCGGATTTCGATTCGAAATTCTTGACCAGGTTCCAGGCCTAGTTTTTTCGTGTATGCATGGCCAATCAGAAGATTGCCATTCCCATGTACACATGTGCGGAATTCGGCCTGACGACCTCGTGAAGCTCTGCCTCCTGATCGGCCTGGAAGTTTGTAGCCTTTAGCTTCTACGAGGGCGCGATAGAAGCTCTTTCGAAGAACTCTGCCGCTAGGCCCTACGTAACCGCATTCCCTTGCGATCTCATCCTCTGGACGATTGCTTAGGGATCTGGCCTTGTCCAGGAGTTGTTTGCCTGTAAGCATTTCGCCAGTTTTTATTGTAATTGCATGAATTCTGACTTGGAACTTAAATTGTGGCAATAGATTGTCTAACTTTTGTTTTTGAAACTATGACTTTTGGAGTTAGAGAAGGTACAGGATGATGAACAAAACGACCCAAATTCCATCTACAAAATGCCAATACAGCTCTACAGCCTCTAAAGGAAACGTATTGTCTTTAGTGACTCTTCCACCAGGTGATCTCGATTGCCACCAAATGATCAGAATCATTAAGGCTCCAAGGGTTACATGAAGGCCATGGAAACCGGTTAATGCATAGAAAGTGCTCGCATAGAGATTATCTGTAAGCCCAAATGGCAAAGTGAAATATTCCACCATTTGGCTAATTAAAAAGGCCAGTCCTAAAGCTGATGTTATGAGGAGCCATCTTTGACATGTGTTGGCTTCATTGCGCTTCAGACTTTGACCAGCTCGATGAAAGGTCGCGCTGCTTATAAGCAGTAATATTGTATTTAAGGTCGGCAAGGGGAGTTCGAGTTCATAAATTGCATCTGGTGATAGAGGATTAACGGCTTTGTAAGTTAGATAGGCTGCAAAAAAACCAGCAAAGGTCATGCCATCAGCAACCAAGAAAGCTGTCAGACCAAATAAGCGATGATCTTCATGGTGTTCAGTTTGTGGACTTTCTTCAGTGGATTTTTGCTCTAAAGGTGAAAGTGCGGTCATGATTGTTCTCTCACATTACCTGCCTCGTTAGAGGATAGATCTTCATTCTCATTTCTATGAGTGCCATATCCATATGGCTGCGTAACCAATGGAGCTTCACCTATCCAATTCTCAACAGGTGGAGGTGAACTAGTCAACCATTCTGGAGTTAATGCACGCCAGGGGTTGTCACCAGATTTAGGCCCTCTAATAGCGCTATAAACGACATTCCATAAAAATGGAATGGTACTTATTGCCATAATTAATGCTCCAACACTACTTATTTGATTAATTAATTGAAATTGCGGATCATATTCTGCAACTCGTCTTGGCATTCCATTTAGACCTAGCCAATGCTGAGGTGCAAAACAAAGATTAAAACCTATAAAAGTAAGTAGGAAATGCAGTTGACCTAACTTTTCATTGAGGAGTTTTCCTGTGAATTTAGGATACCAATGATATATGGACGAGAAAATTACAAATACTGAACCACCGTAGACAATGTAATGAAAATGGGCAACTACAAAGTAGGTATCATGAACATGAACATCAAAAGGTACCTGTGCTAGAGCAACTCCTGTAATACCTCCTAATACAAAATTAATAATGAATCCACAGGAGAAAAGTATGGCTGAGTTTAATGAGATTTTACCTCCCCAAAGTGTGGCAACCCAGTTAAAAAATTTTATTCCTGTAGGTACAGCAATAAAAGCAGTAGCTATTGTAAAAAATAGTCTCATCCATGGTGGCGTGCCACTTGTAAACATGTGATGAGCCCATACAACTAAACCCAAAAGAACAATTGCCATTATTGAATAAACCATTGTTATGTAGCCAAAAAGCGGTTTTCGACAATGGACTGGAATTATCTCGCTGACCAATCCAAATGCTGGTAAGACCATGATATATACGGCAGGATGAGAGTAGAACCAAAAAAGATGTTGATAGACAATTACATTCCCTCCTAAAGTGGGGTTGAAGAAACCTGTGTGAGCAACAATATCGAAACTTAAAAGAATTAATGTACCTGCCAAGACAGGTGTTGAAAGAACGACAAGAATACTTGTTCCTAGCATTGCCCAGCAATACATAGGTAGTTGAAGTAGCTTCAATCCAGGCCTTCTTAATTTGATAATAGTTGCAATAAAATTAATGCCACCAAAGATTGAACTTCCGCCTAAAAGCAATACACTTAAAATCCATATAATTTGACCTGCTGCAGGAGTGCTAATACTTAAAGGTGGATATGCAGTCCAGCCTGATTGAGCGGCTCCAGTTATAAAATAACTACTTATTAGCATTAACCCTGCTGGGGGAATTAACCAAAATGCAACTGCATTTAGGCGAGGGAAAGCCATATCTCTCGCACCAACATAAAAGGGTATTAGATAATTCCCAAAGGCTCCATTAACAACAGGAACTATCCATAAAAATATCATTATTGTCCCATGTAAAGTTAATACTTGATTGTAGACATCTCGTGCCATAAAGTCAGATAAAGGACTAGTTAATTCAATTCGTATAGCGCTAGCTAAACCTCCTCCTATTAGATAAAAAATAAAACCACAAACTAAATATTGAATTCCAATAACCTTATGATCCAAACTGAAGCTAAAATACTTCAGCCATCCTTTTGGCTGAAGGCTTTTGGAAGAATCATTCCTGTCAGGTGGGATAGCAATTGTCATGCTGTAGTTTCAACGGTTTTTGAGTTTTTGTTGAACCACTCTTGGTATTCATCCATACCTTCTACGACTACAGTTGATCTCATTCCTCCATGATAGGGACCACAAAGCTCCGCGCATATAATTGGATATCTTCCTGGTTTAGTAGGGGTGAAATTAAGGATTGTTGGTTGTCCTGGTATTACATCTTGTTTTAGTCGAAACTCTGGCACCCAAAATGCGTGAATAACATCTTTTGATTCCATCCTCATGGTAATAGGATGACCAGTTGGAACATGTAGCTCCCCTGAAATTATGTCTCCTTTAGGATAATGAAATAGAAATGCAAACTGCATTGCAGTAACTTCGATTGGAATGGGCTCTTCCTCTCCTGGAGTTGATGAAGAGACAGAACCAGAACCTATTCCACCCCATAATCTTTGTTGGGTAGACATCTCATGATGATTATGAGCATTATTTGAAAGCGGTTGCATCCCTCCCATGCGGTCATATATGTCATAGCTATATATTCCAACAAATAAAATTACTATTGCAGGAACTGCAGTCCAGAAAATTTCCAAAGGGAGATTTCCCTCTATAGGTTGACCGTCTCCTGAGTCGCCAGGACGACGACGAAATTTGATAAGGCTATAAATTACAAGTCCGGTGATTCCTACAAAAAGTATTGTTCCTATTGAAAAAAGAACCTTAAAGAGTTCGTCATATACGGGCGCATTAGTACTTGCATCAACTGGCAGAAGATCGACATTTTGGCCAACCCAAACTCCGCCAATTATGAGCAAAATTCCTATTGAAATTGACAAGATAGTCGAAGTTTTGACCACTAAAAAAATGTACTTATTGATTAGGCTATTGCGTACATCTCAATTTCGCATCAAGTGATTGTTAAAGAGAAGTAAAGTTAATATAAAAACTTTATGTTCAAAGTTAAATAATTCAGTATTAAAGCCTTTCTTGTAGGTGCTTTGTCAGGGATGGGAGATTTAAGAAGAGTTTTTGGTGTTGCAGTAGTCCATACAACGTGACGTGATCAATCAAATCGCTACCTTGCATTGCAGGGAATATTTTATTTAGATCCCTTCGGAGTTTTTGCCTGCTTCAACTTTGCCTTTGATTCGTTTGCGACTCGCTCAGCTGGCCGCTCATCTTGTAGTTGCTCTGATTGCTCTAGTGGTTATTGGTGGAGCTACTAGAGTTATGGAGGCTGGGTTGGCCTGCCCAGACTGGCCTCTTTGCTTTGGTTCTTTTTTGCCTGGAAGGCAGATGAATATTCAAGTTTTTCTTGAATGGTTTCATCGTTTAGATGCATTTGTAGTTGGGATTGCTTTGTTATTTCAACTCTTTGCAGCATTTATTTGGCGATCAAAGTTGCCAGTTTGGTTGCCATGGGTCTATCTCTTTCTGGTTGGATTGATTGGTTTACAAGGAGGTCTTGGTGCTCTAACAGTGCTGAATTTGTTGCCAGCAGAAGTAGTTACTGCCCATCTACTTGTCGCTTTAGTCCTAGTGGCTGTAATGAGCGGTTTGTCTCAAGTATTGCTTGCTTCAAGTTCTTCCCCTCCACCAAGTTGGTGGCCCTTCTTAAGTGGGAGTGCACTGATATCAGTAATAAGTCAATGTTTGCTTGGGGGAAAAATGGCTACGACATGGGCTGCGCATAGATGTATTACTAATGGGGAGTCTTGTGGATTGGTTGATCTACATAGAACTTCTTCAATAGTTGTAGTGTTTTTTGTGCTGGCTTTTAGTTTGACTGCTATTGGCTCCAGAGGTTGGCCTCGACGTCAATGGCCATTTTTGGTAACACTTTTGCTTTTGCTTGTTACTCAGGTAACACTTGGGATGCTTTCCCTACATTTGGATTTGTCTCAGCCGATAATAACTGTTAGTCATCAGTTAATTGCCTCATTGTTGATTGCTTTATTGGCATCTTTGGCAATGAAACGACCAGATCATTCACCTGATCAGAGTTCAGAAATCTTTGAGGAACAACTTTTGGAGACTTGTCATGGTTAGTTCAACTTCAGAAATCCTTCATACTGGTTCCTCTAGGGATGAGTTTGTTCCTTCTAGGAAATCAGTAAAATTGCCAGCTTGGTTGGAGGTGGCAAAGCCAAGGTTGATCCCTCTACTTTTAGCTACGACTATCGGTGGAATGGCCTTATCTGAAGGTTGGCCACTATCTTTTCCTCGCTTGGTGTGTACTTTAGGTGGTGGCGCTCTTGCAGCAGCAGCAGCAGGAGTGCTCAATTGTCTTTGGGAGCAGGATCTTGATAGACGTATGAAGCGTACAAGTGGTCGAGCATTGCCTTCAGGAAGATTGTCTCCTGAAGCGGCATTTGTAGGTGCTATCTCTTGTACTTTGGCTGCCGCTACATTATTGGTTGGCGGTGTTAATTGCTTGGCTGCAGGGTTATCTCTACTTGGCTTGTGTAGCTATGTTTTGTTATATACCGCCCTTTTAAAACCAAGGACCTCTCAAAATATCGTTATTGGTGGAGTCGCTGGAGCAATCCCTCCCTTAGTTGGTGCTGCCGCTGCTGCTGGTCACATTGGTCTAGGAGGATGGTGGCTTTTCGCACTAATTATGGTTTGGACTCCTGCTCATTTCTGGGCCTTAGCTCTACTACTCAAAGATGACTATCAATCAGTAGGCATCCCGATGCTCCCAGTTGTCAAAGGCCCTGACGTAACAGCGAAAGCCATTGCTCGTTATGGCTGGGCCACAGTGATTCTTAGCACTTTTGGAATTTGGCTTCTTCCAGAGGGTGGATTGCTCTATGGCTTATTGCTTATACCTTTTAATTCACGTCTTCTTCAAATGACTCGCAGATTGGCTAAGTTGCCAGAAGATCTAAGCAGAGCAAAGAATCTATTCCGTTGGTCAATTCTGTACATGTTTGGTATTTGTTTATTGCTTGTTCTTAGTCGGATGCCTATGGCCGTTGAATTTGACACCCAAGGGATGGCACTATTAACTCAACTGAGTAATGCTTTGCCAATCCAATACACATAAAATTTGAGCTTTTAAGTATATGGTTTTCTAAGACTAAAATTTATGAATTATTATCTAAAAGTCAGATAATAAATGTGAATTGTTGAATTCAGTATCTCAATGGTTTTGATTGATCTGCAAAATTTAATAAAGTTTTATGGACCGGTTAAAGCTCTGAATGGTCTTTCTCTTAAAGTCCCTAAAAGTTCTCTCTATGGGCTTTTGGGTCCTAATGGTGCAGGTAAAACAACTGCTTTAAGGATCTTATGTACTTTATTGTCACCTGATTCCGGAAAAGTTTTTATATCAGGTATTGATGCACTAAAAGATCCGCGTTCGGCACGTAAAAGATTGGGATATGTCGCTCAAGAAATAGCATTGGACAAGATCTTGACAGGTCGAGAATTATTAAAGCTTCAAGGTGATCTTTATCATCTTCAAAATAATGAAAGAGATGAACAGATTGAAAAGTTAACTAGCCGTTTAAATATGGCTGATTGGATAGATAGAAGATGTGGATCTTATTCAGGAGGTATGAGGAGAAGACTGGATCTTGCTGCAGGTTTATTACATCGTCCTGAGTTGCTTGTATTAGATGAGCCAACTGTAGGGTTAGATATAGAAAGCAGATCTGCAATTTGGCAATTGCTTCGTGAATTAAAATCATCTGGCACAACTATTCTTTTAAGTAGCCATTACCTAGAAGAAGTCGAAGCACTAGCAGATCAGATAGCAATTATTGATGGTGGCAGAGTTATCGCTGAAGGTGCTCCAGATGATTTGAAAAAATGCCTTGGTGGAGATCGAGTAACTCTTAGAGTGAGAGAGTTTAGTGATGAAGATGAAGCACAGATCGTTCGAAAAATACTACTAAATATTGGTGGTGTTCAACAGGTGGTAATAAATAGAGCTCAGGGGTTTTCCTTGAATCTTGTAGTAGATGGTGAAGAAGTTTTACCTCGTCTGAGAGAAGAATTGTTGGAAGCAAAATTTGACCTTTTTTCACTTTCTCAGAGTCGCCCTAGTCTTGATGATGTCTACTTGCAGGCTACTGGACGCACTTTGATGGATGCTGAATTGGCAATAGCTAGCAAAAGAGATTTAAAATTGGAGAGTAAACAAGCCATGAGATGAAATTAGATCTTAATCTTGTTTTTCTTTGAAAAAATCTATTGGGTTTTAAATTTTTTGGGAAATCAATGACCAACACATTAAACACTTTTCTTGCTGAGACTAAACCTGACTCTTTTGCAGATCAGATTCAGGAAATTTCTGCTTTAACTCGAAGACTATTTATTCAGCTAATTAGAAGACCTTCGACTTTGATCGCTGGGATATTGCAACCTTTGATTTGGCTGCTTTTGTTTGGAGCTCTTTTTGCAAAGGCTCCAGATGGCCTAGTGTCTGCTGGAATGAGTTATGGAAGTTTTCTTGGTGCTGGAGTAATTGTGTTTACTGCATTTAGTGGCGCATTAAATGCAGGGTTACCCATAATGTTTGATCGGGAGTTTGGATTCTTAAACCGACTTTTAGTTGCACCTTTATATAGTCGCAATTCGATTGTGTTTGCTTCAGTTATTTATATCACTGTGATTAGCCTTTTACAGAGTTTGGCAATTATGATTACTGCCTTTTTCCTTGGATATGGTTGGCCTTCAATCTCGGGACTTCTGCTCGTTGTAATGACACTTCTGATTTTAGTTTTTGCTGTTACAGCTTTAAGTCTTGGCCTTGCATTTGCTCTTCCTGGTCACATTGAGCTTATAGCAGTGATATTTGTAATCAACTTGCCTTTGCTTTTTGCAAGTACTGCTTTAGCACCTATTTCATTTATGCCTTCATGGTTGGGCTGGCTTGCATCCATAAATCCCCTTACCTTTGCTATTGAACCTATCCGTGCAGCATATGCTGGCCCACTCCATCTCCAAATGACTTTGCTTCATGCCCCTTATGGGAATGTTTCTGGTTATGGATGTTTGAGTGTGTTGATAGGGATTGCTTTGGGACTGTTCTTGGTAATTAGTCCTTTACTCAACCGCAAACTCGCTTAATCCCGTGACAGAAGCTCTTCACCTCGAATGCTCCCTTTTCCGACAGGATGAGCTGAAAAAACAAATTCTTCATGCCAAATCACATAACCAGCAAAAGGAGTTGTTCCTTCTTGAATCACAGTGGGTTCATCGCTATGGAATTGAGACACTGCCAACTTCGTTAAAATCACTTTTCTCTGTAAAGACTGAAGAATCCTTGGAAAATATTCATTTATCTAAAGAAATTTCTCAAACAAAAATTTTAGAGAAAAGAAATTCAAATATTTTTGCTGACAATCAATCCCAAGATGAAAATGATTGTTTGGAAAAAACTGATGCATTTGCAATTACAACATCAAACAAAAATTTAATTGCGTTTGACTCAGAAGAAGAAAGTAATACAGAAATAGATAAAGAATTTGATAAAAGCGTTCACAATCAGTCGTTAACTTTAATGCCACCTCCCCCTAGAACTATTACAAGTAATTTAAGAAGATGGTTGCCGAAAAACGAAATTGGTTTATCTAAAGCCTCGTGAAAATTTTTAAGAACTCTGCCAAACTATATAAGGTTATTGTTAGTTGATTTAGTCGAAGAAATATTTTCTGATTTTAAAGAATTTGATTACGTTCTCTTTTGTATGAACTTACATCATACCTGGCATACCCATACCACCCATACCTGGCATACCCATACCACCCATACCTGGCATACCCATACCACCCATACCACCCATTGGATCACCTCCTTCAGTTCCTGGTGCAGGTAACGGCTCTGGTTTGTCGGCAATAACTACTTCAGTGGTAATTAGTAATGAAGCAATTGAAACTGAATCTTGAATTGCTAAACGAACTACTTTTGCCGCATCTAAAATTCCAGCAGAGAGAAGATCTTCGTATTCGCAAGTTAGTGCGTTGAATCCTTTCCCATTTCGTTTCATCTCAGAGACAACAACATCACCATTTTGACCAGCATTAACTGCAATTTGTCTCGCTGGCGCTACTAAGGCGTTTTGAACAATTGCTACACCTGTTTTCTGGTCATCTGAGAGGCTTTGTTTTAATTCCTTTAAACTTTCGCTTAATTGAAGAAGAGTTATTCCTCCTCCTGGGATCACGCCCTCTTCAACAGCAGCACGAGTGGCATTAAGTGCATCTTCAATTCTTAGTTTTCGATTCTTTAGCTCTGTTTCAGTAGGCGCTCCTACTTTGATTACTGCAACTCCACCTGCAAGCTTGGCAATTCTTTCATTTAATTTTTCTTTGTCATAATCAGAGTCAGTTTGATCCAGTTCCCTTTTTATTGAGGCTATTCGGGAATTAACAGCTTCAGCTTGATCTTCATTCGCAACGATTGTGGTGGTTTCCTTGGTGATAGTTATTTTTCTAGCTTTTCCTAAGTTTGCTAACTCTACTTTGTCTAAAGGCATAGCTTTATCTTCACTTATTAACGTCCCACCAGTAAGAACTGCAATATCAGCTAATGCAGCTTTACGTCTTTCTCCAAAAGATGGAGCTCGAACTGCAGCGACTTGTAAAACGCCGCGATTTTTGTTTACGACTAAAGTCGCCAACGCTTCTCCTTCTACTTCTTCGGCGAGAATTACTAAAGGGGAACCATCTTTCTGAATAGCCTCCAAAATTGGAACTAGGTCAGTTAAGGCAGTTATCTTTTTATCAGTAATCAGAAGTAAAGCATTCTCAAATTCACAAATTTGACGATCTGCATCAGTAACAAAATATGGAGAGCTGTATCCACGATCAAATGCCATCCCTTCAGTAATCTCTAATTCGGTGGCCAATGATTTTGATTCTTCAACAGTAATAACGCCATCAATAGTTACTTTGCCCATTGCTTCAGCAACCATTTGGCCAATTTCTTCATCGCCTCCAGCACTAACTGTCGCTACTTGTTCGATTCCTCTTTCGCTTAATGATTGGCTTTTTTCCGCTAGACCTCGAACTATATGAATGGCAGCTTTTTCCATTCCTTTTCGAAGTTCGATTGGACTTGCCCCAGCCGCAACATTTTTCAGACCTTCTTTAACCATTTCTTGAGCGAGAACAGTTGCAGTAGTTGTTCCATCTCCAGCTTGATCTTTGGTCTTTGAAGCAACTTGCTCAATTAGCTTTGCACCTAGATTTTCAAAAGGATCATCAAGTTCAATCTCTCGTGCAATTGTCACGCCATCATTAACAATGTCAGGGGCTCCAAATTGCTTTCCCAGAACAACATTCTTCCCACGCGGTCCTATGGTTACTTTTACCGCATTGGCCAGGGCGTTTACACCGCTTTCAAGGGAGCTGCGAGAGTCATCTGAAAAGCTTAAAATTTTGGCCATAATTTAATCAGTACCCTTTTTTAATTTCCCATAGCAAGTTAACTAAGTGGGAGGCAGATTAAGTGGGGAAAGCCGAATCCTTTCTGGAAATGAAGTACCAGGTTGAGCATATGCCCGTTATTGTCAAAACATGAATGATTCAGGAGCCTTGTTTTTTGTGCTTATGGCCGGCCTAGCCGGAATGATGACTTTGATCTATTTCCCTTTAAGAATTTTTTTGACAGCAACTGCTAGAGGAAGAAGATTAAGACTGCTGCAACGAATAAGGAGGCTTCGGGATGAATTAGGACAGCCATTGGATAATTAAAAGAATTGTTCTATTTACAAATTTGAAGATATTTATTTCATTAGTTAGAACTCATAACATCTAACTATCTCAATCTGTTTGTTACAAGTAGCTTCAAAAATATTTTGGGAATATGGACACAGAAAATTAATTATTTGAAATCTGCTCCCAGCATTCAAATGAATTTTTCGGAAGATGAGAAGGTAATTTAGTTACACCAATTGTCTTTAACCTTCTGCAAGAGTCTTCTAAGGAAAGTTCTGCAAAGCTATTACAGCCTTTTTTATGCGCAGTAACTATATTTTCATTTTTATCTAAAAAGTCTGGTGTTAATCCTAAAAATACAATGCCCATTCTAAAACCAATTATATGAGAAGAGTCAAATGGGTTTACTTTGGTTGGAGGCTTACCACATATTTCACACAAATCTTTCTTTCTCTTTCGGATATATCTGACAGGCATCCTCCTCATATAGGTTTGATATTCTTCATTTGAGAGAAAAATTCTCCCATCAAATCCTTTGTTCACTTTCACGTCTGGATTAGTTGGCTTTGAAATTTGATCTCTCATTGACATTTTAATTTTATTTATATTAGTTCCAATCAAAAGGGATTTACTTAAAAAGCCTTTTAATAACTGGCCTTTCTAGACTTAAATATTATGGAGCTTAACTCATGACCATTCCTCCGTCGACTTGTATAACTTGACCAGTTATATAAGCAGCTGCAGGATTAATCGCTAAAAAACCTACTGTTCCAGCTACTTGTTCAGGAGTACCAAAAGTTCCTAAGGGAATTGCAGAGAGAATTGACTCAGCCTTTAAATCTTTCGTCATATCGGTCTCAATAAAACCTGGCGCTACAGCATTAACGGTTATACCTCTGCTGGCAAATTCTTTGGCGGTTGTTTTTGTTAAGCCAATTACTCCTGCTTTTGCAGCCGCATAGTTTGCTTGACCAGCATTGCCAATAATTCCAACAACTGAAGTTACATTAATAATCCGACCTTGTCTTTGCTTGAGCATTGATCTAGCAACTGCTCTTGTACATAGAAAAACACCACTTAAATTTAGGTTTATTACGGATTGCCAATCTTCTGTCTTCATTCTCATTAGGAGTCCATCGCGAGTTATACCGGCATTGTTGATTAAAACATCAATTTTTTTACTGCGCTCTAGAACCGTTCCAATTAAATTATTTACTTCAGTTTCATCGGCAACATTTGCTTTGACCGTATAAGCATTACCTCCGGAAGCTTTTATTTCTGAGACTACTTGTTCTGCTTTTTCAGATGAGCTTGCATAGTTGATTACAACTTCTACTCCTGAGGTGCCTAGAGCCAGAGCAATAGCTCGACCTATCCCCCTGCTGGCCCCAGTTACAATTGCTGTCTGGTTAGTGATTTGAGCAGAATTGATCATCTAAAAGAACTAGAACTCATGAGAATCGTAGGGACTAACGGAGATAGCTTTCAAGTTACATTGCAATGGGTGTATTGAATTTATATTTTCCAAATTGAATTTGATAGAGGAAAATTCAAAGTTGCAGAATCTACTTTGAGGAATTTCTTATGAAGTAAAAATTATAATTGAGTACTTCTTCTTAGAGGAATACCTCATATGAAGAAATTTTAGGAGGAAATTTTTATATGCTTGATTGCATAGAGTCTTTCTAGCAATGATTCCTCAAGAGGTTGGCTATGCATTTGTTAATAGCGGCTGCTGGCAGTGGAAGTCGGATGAAGGCAGGAAAGAATAAACTGTTGTTATCACTAGCAGGCCGAACTGTTCTGGAATGGACTTTGAAGGCTGCAATTGCTGCTGAAACTATTACTTGGATCGGAGTTATTGGACAAAGTTGTGATAGAGCCTCAATTAGTAAGATGATTCAAGCTAGTCCTAAGACTATTAAGTGGATTAATGGAGGAAATACAAGGCAAGAATCAGTTCAATTGGGTTTAGCTGGGTTGCCTTTAAATGCTGAAAAGGTATTGATTCATGATGGAGCTAGATGCTTGATTGAACCATCATTATTTAATCTTTGCGCAGAGAAAGTTCAAGCAGGTAGAGCAGTGATTGCGGCTACTCCAGTTACAGACACTATTAAAAAAGTTGATCAAAATAGTGTGGTTTATGAAACACCTCAAAGATCTGAACTGTGGGCAGCACAAACTCCTCAAGGGTTTTTTGTGGAAGATTTAAAGCATGGCCATGAGCAAGCTTTGGTAAATGGATGGACTGTTACTGACGATGCATCTCTTTATGAAAGACTTGGCTGGAGAGTTGAAATTTTGGAGGCTAGTCCATCGAATATCAAAGTTACAACTCCATTTGATTTAATAGTTGCTGAAGCTGTTCTTAATAAGAGATCAAACTAAGGCGACCTTTTTTTCCGTCTAATTTTGCTTGTCTACCTATAGGTAAAGCAGCATTCCCTATTTCATGACCAATAGGTAGTTGCCCCACCACAGGGATACCTAAATCAAAAGTACGTTCTTTTAAGATTTCTTCTAATTGGAATGTTTGTTCATTATCATTATGTTCAATTAAATTTGAACAGCTTTTGAAGTTTCCAAATCCAATACCAGCTATTTGTTGAAGTTTACCTGCAAGGCGCCAATGAGTAAGCATCCGGTCAATACGATAAGGTGCTTCTCCAATATCCTCAAAAATTAATATTGCTCCTTTTAGATCAGGCATACAATTACTTCCAAGAAGGTGAGTGCTAACAGTTAAATTTGCAATAATTAGTGGTCCTTTTGCTACACCTATTGACCAAGGCTCGCCATAAATATCAGGTACAGTTTTACCAAAAAGAATTGAATGCAGCCTTTCTTTACTCCAATTGGGTTCTTTTGCTAAAGAATTAAGCATTGGTCCATGTATTCCTCCATCAAATCCTTTAGCTAAGCGTGCCAATAGCAAAGAAGTGACATCTGAATAGCCAAGAAACCATCCTTTTTCCCAAGGTTGGGGTTTTTCTAATAGGCGAGCTGCTCCCCATCCTCCATTCGTAAAAACTATTAATGATTTTGAATGCTCTTGATGTAGTTCCTTAAATCGAGTTAAATCATCTCCTGCTAAATAACCCCAATGTTGATTGGGAAATTCTCTTGCTTTAATTCTTAGTCCCCATGATTCAAAAACTTCAATGCTTTTTAAAAGTATTTCTTTGTCACTTGATTTTAAAACTGAGCTCGCTGAAACAGTATGAATTTGGTCACCTTTTTTTAAAGGTTTTGCAAATGTTTCAGGACGAATAGTTAGCATTAGAAAAGGCGACCGAGCATTAATCCTAAGAGAATTAACCCACCTATAAAAACTTGATTGCTGAAATGTTTCCCAAATTTAGATATGTGAGTATTTTCCCCTTTTAATTTCCATACTTCTATTTGCATATTAATAGTTGCTATAGCCCATATAGGCCAAAATATGAATCCAATTCCAGAAAATGAAGCTGCCAATCCAAGACAAATGCATGTCAGAAGATAACATAATGAAACAACTTTAAAACTATTTTTATGTAATGAAATTGCACTACTATTCAAACCTAAAATTTTATCGTAATCATAATCTGACATTGCATAAATAGTATCAAATCCAAAAGTCCATAGTAAAGTTCCTGCCCACGCTCCTAGCAAAGGGACTCCTCCATTTAAGTTTGATTGACTTGCGGCCCATGGAATTAGAACTGCAAATCCCCAGCACAACGAAAGTATGAATTGTGGATATTTAAACCATCTTTTTGAAGAGGGATAAATAACAATTAGAGGTAACGCTATTAATGCAAGATATAGACAAAGATTTCTACTTTCTATGGGAAGTGCTATTACTACTAGAAAGCTAAGAATTAGCATTAAAATAAGTAGCATCCATGCGGTTTTAATTTCTACTGTGCCTTTAGCAAGTGGCCTTTGATTTGTTCTGGGAACATTCAAATCAATTTCTTTATCCCAAAGATCATTTGCGATACAGCCAGCACCACTGACAAATAATCCTCCAGCAACTATCAATAGTATGAGTTTCCACTCTGGAGGAGATGAGGGAGTTAGCCATAATGACCATCCAGCAGGTATTAGAAGAATCATCCTGCCACTTGGTTTATTCCATCGAAGTAGCTCCAAGAAGTTTTTGAGAGGAATGTCTCTGAAATTACTTTTCACGATCTTTTTCAAGTTCTCGAACTTTAGACATTTGATGACCAACTAAAGGCGAGGATGTCAAAGTGAATTTATTTGATGCTCAGCTTTGATGCCACGAGCCGAAAACAATTTTTCTTTTGCCTCTGATTTCCCAGGCCTTCAAAGCTCGAGCAATTCTTTAAAAAGAAATGGCAAAAACCAAAAAGTTGCAGCAATTGATATCGGGACTAATTCAACACACCTTTTGTTGGCATCTGTAGAGCCGGAACTAGGTTCTTTTAGTATTGAACTTGCAGAGAAATCAACTACAAGGCTTGGAGAAAACCAATCTGATTCTGACTTCTTGTCAGAGTCTGCTATGGAGCGAGTTATCGATACGCTTAAAAGATTTAAAGATCTTGCCTCTAGCTACAAAGTTGAACAAATAGTTACTGCAGCCACAAGTGCTGTTAGGGAGGCCCTTAATGGTATCGAATTTGTTGATCGAATTAAAAATGAGCTAGGCATCGAAGTGAATCTTGTAAGTGGTCAGGAAGAGGCAAGGTTGATTTATTTAGGAGTTCTTTCAGGAATACCTTTTGGTGAGGATCCTCATATTCTTTTGGATATAGGAGGCGGGTCTACAGAATTAATTCTTGCTGATGGAAGAGATGCCAGGGCTTTAACAAGTACAAGAGTCGGTGCAGTTAGACTCCAGAGAGATTTAGTTGATCAGGACCCTCTTAGCAAAGATAAAAGGGAGTTTTTGCAAGCTTTTATCCAAGGCTCTCTTGAACCAGCTATAAAAAAAGTAAAAAGTCGGATTGATGTTGGCGAACAGCCTGCAATGGTTGCCACTAGCGGAACTGCTATGGCTATCGCTGCCTTGACTGCAATGAGTGAAGGTAAAACACCTTTAAAAATGAATGGGTATAAGTTATCAAGACAGAAATTGGATGAAGTTATAGATCAATTAGTAATGATGTCTTTAGAAGAAAGACGTAATTTGCCTTCCTTAAATGATCGCCGCGCAGAAATTATTGTGCCTGGTGCATTAATCCTCCAGACTTCTATGCACATGTTAGATGTAGATGAACTTATATTGAGTGAAAGAGCACTAAGAGAAGGTTTAATAGTTGACTGGATGATTAGAAAAGGTTTCCTAAAGGACCGTTTCAGCTTTCAGAGCAGCATTAGGCAGCGCACTGTTGTTCATCAAGTAAAACGTTTTGCTGTTGATCAAAAACGTGCAAGCTATGTTGCTCAATTGGCTTTAAATATTTTTGATCAAACTAACGGAGTTTTGCATGAGGGAAATATTGAAGCTAGAGCTCTACTTTGGGCTGCCGCAATGCTTCATTCATGTGGACAGCATATTAATTTGAGTGCATATCACAAGCACTCTTGGTATTTGATAAGACATGGGGAGTTGCTTGGATATTCTCAATCAGAACATTTGATCATCGCTGCAATTGCTAGATATCACAGGAGAAGTTTACCTAAAAAAAGGCATGAAGCTTGGCAGGCTTTGTCTAATAGAAAGGATAGAAAAATTGTTTTCGAAATGTCAATAATACTAAGACTGGCTGCAACTTTAAATAAGCGTCCAGAACCAGTAATATCAAATTTAAAGGTTCATACAACTGACTCTAAAATCATAATGGAACTTATTTCTACTTCAGAGCAAGATCTTAGTCTGGAGAAATGGAGCCTTGAAAATTGTGCATCTATCGTGCAGGATTCATGCGGTAGAAATTTACATGTAAATGTTTGAATTTATTCCTACTCGCACTTACTTATCTGTTGTAATATTATACCAGTATGAAAAATTACCTGAATCAAGAGGAACAGGATTTTGACCAGCTTTCTGTATAAATATAAGCTCAGGTTTCATAGCATAAATATCAACTGAATTACCAGGTGGTATTACTATTCTATTTCTAAGCATTCCATCAAATAATACTTCACCATTTGAATTGACAACAGCAACTTTGCTTGGTCTTTTGGGTATAACTAGCAACCCTAAAGGGATTAACTCTCTAGCCTTTTTGTCTTTATTAGAGCCTAAAATAAAGTCTTTGTAATTATATTTACTATTGAAAAAAGAAGTTAGGCTTGTGCCAATTATCATGGTAAAAATACATAGTAGAATTACTCGTTTTTCTAATAATTTATTATAGAGTCTCTCTAAATTTTTAAAAAGCTTTATATTGTACCTATCTTTTTCTGCTGCAATTGGTTGATCTTTATTTCGGCTTTCTTTATTGTGCTTAGAAGCTTTTAAATCTTCTAATAGTTGGGTAACTGTCTTAGTTTCTATTTGTAATTTTTCGGCAATTCTTCTTATCATTGCGTAGATAAAAACTTCTTCGGGCAAAAGATTTTCTTGACCATTCTCAACAGCTACGAGTTGCTCTTCTCCAATCCTAAGATCATCAGCTAGCTCTTTTGTGGATAGGTTTAGATCTTGCCTTGCTTTTGATAGTAAGGTGCCAATTTCTTTTAGGGTGATTTCTTGGTCCCTTGACATATTGCTGTCTTCATTGTGATTTTTTGTTTTAGGTGAAACCAACGCAAAAATCAAGCAACACTTTTATTTTATTACATCACCATAAATTATTTGTATATCAAGCCGCTATTGAGTGTAAGTTTTTTACTCCGAGCTCCTAGGAGGATTTTGGCATAGCTTGTTTTAGATATATTGAATCCTTTTGATTGTATTCATTTATGATATCTATTTTATGAATTTAGATATATATAATATCTTATTAATTTGAGGACCTAAACATATGTTTGTGAGTTGAATTATATAGCTTTGATCTTAGCTCATGTGGCTTTAATGCAGGACTAACTATATAAACAGTAGTTCTGATTAGTCTTTTCTCTCTTGTAGTAGTAGCCATTTTGTTTAATGGCACAACTGCGATCCATTCATCTTTCCAGCTAACTCTATAGCCAATAGCAACTGGAGTATCAACTGGGTAATAGTCTAGCAGGGTCTTTTCAACTTCTTCTACATGTCTAGCACTGAGATATAAGCATAAAGATGCACCTATCTTAGCTAAATCTTCTAATTTTTCATTGATTGGCTTGCCAGTCCTGCCAGGTGCTCTGCTTATGATTATTGTTTGTACAAGGCCTGGAATTGTTAGCTCCGCATTTAAACTTGCTGCAGTAGCTTGATATGCACTTACTCCTGGGACTACTTCCACTTCTATCTCTGCTTTATTAAGTGCAGTTATTTGTTCAGAAAGTGCTCCGTATAGGCATGGATCGCCATCATGAAGGCGAACAACATTTTTGCCTTCTTGAACTTTAGTTATAATTATTTTTAGGATCTCTTCTAGAGTTAATGAGCTAGAGGCAATACATTCGCAGTCTTTGGGGGCAAGTTGGATAATTTCTTCTGATACTAAAGAATCAGCCCAAACCAGTACCTCTGCTTTCTTTAGCCTTTCAGCAGCTCTTATTGTAATTAGATCAGGTGCGCCTGGTCCTGCACCTATTATTGAGATAATAGGCATTTTAAGATTTACTAGAACCTGGTAATTTTTTCTTTCTTACATATAACCACCAAATACCTAATAATCCAAGTCCACTTAATATAAGGCTTATTAATTGTGCGACTCTTATTCCGCCTTCACATAAAGGAGGTAAACCACCTATACACAATGAGTCAGTCCTTAAACCTTCTATCCATAGTCTTCCAATACTATATATGGTTATATAAATACAAGTTATTGCTCCGGAGGGTAGTCTTATCAACCCTTTAGAGCCTTTAGAAAAAATGAAAATAAGTAAAGTGAAAAGAATTATGTTCCAAACAGACTCATATAGAAAAGTTGGATGAAAATATTCGTAATTTGCCAAACCTTCAGGCCTGTAAATAAAAGGAATTGATAATTTCCAGGGCAAAGATGTAGGGGTTCCAAAAGCTTCATTATTAAAGAAATTGCCCCATCTACCTATGGCTTGCCCTAAGGCAACTGATGGGCAAATTACATCTAGTACATCCCATAAAAATTGTTTTTTTAAACGAGAAAATATAATTACTGATATCGAGCCAGCAATTAGAGCTCCATGAATAGCGATTCCTCCATTCCATATTTCTAAAGGACTTGGAATAGGAATTGAGAAGTTGAACATTTTTATTGAGCTCCAAAAATAATTCCCTTGATATCTTTCCCATTCAAAAATAACGTAGTAAATTCTTGCCCCAATAAGAGAAGAAAGAACAATAATTGGCATTAAATCATTGATAAAACCTAATTCGATATTTCGCTTTGCTGCTAACTTCTTGGAAAGATTTAAGCCAATCAAAACTGAAGATGCAATTAATAATCCATACCATCTTAAAACCAATGGACCTAGGTGGAAAATATCAGGACCTGGAGATCTAAAGGTCGCAATCAGAGCGTCCATTGTTTAATTCACTTTAAAGATAAATTAAGTTTTAATAATTCAGATCCCTTCTGCTGCTTGTACTTTTTCAACTTGTCTTTTCTTTAAAACTAGTAATATTTGAGTAAGAGTTACACCCATGAAAAATACTAATAAGCCTATAACTCGTGCAGGACTTTGAAGAACAACTTCTGTATCTACTTGACCAAAACCACCTACATTTGGATCATTGGTTAAAACTTGGCCTGCCTCTACTTGGTCTCCAACTTTAACTAGTAAATTTGGACCCACTGGAATTGTTTCAGTAACCTTTTCATTCTCAGCAGTGGTTAACGTTATTTCACTGGCTCCATTCTCACCAGGATCGATAGATGTAACCATGCCATCTGAAGATGCTGTGAAAATTGAGTTGTTACTTTTCTCACCAGTTGGGTAAACCTGACCTCTCCCCCTATTTCCACCCACATGGATTGAATATTTCCCGAAATGAATATTGCTATCAGTTGCAGGATTAGGAGAAAGGATTGGAAAAACAATTTCTTTATTTTGATCGCCAGGAAGTGGGCCAACAATAATTATATTTTCTTGATCTTCACTGTATTGACTAAAGAAAACACCAGATGTCTCTTCTTTAATTTCATCCGTCCATCTATCTTGAGGTGCAAGCTTAAAACCATCAGGAAGCATTACAACTGCGCCAACTTGAAGAGGAACATTGCTGCCATCAGCTCCAATTTCTTGAGTATTTTTTTTGTATGGAATTTTAACTACAGCTTTAAAAACACTATCTGCTCCAACTGACTGGGGAACTTCAGCTTGAGTAGTCATATTTGCCAAATGACAGTTTGCGCAGACTATCTTTCCAGTAGCTTCTCGTGGATTTTCGTAATTTTGTTGTGCCCAAAATGGATAGGCCCAGCTTGCGGTAGGGGCTAGAAAAATTGAAAATGCTAAAAATAATGAGCCAATTAAAGAAGTAATAGTGGTTCGCATTTTTCTATTGAAGAAGTGAAGTAAAGGTTTTGTGAGAATGATTAAGTCCACCATGGTGCTTCTCCTGTACGGAAATCAGTTTCACTCCACTGATTAACAAAGACGCTGTCATCATTTATTTCAATATGAGCTAAAGCGAGTGAAAGCGGTGCAGGGCCTCTTACTACTTTGCCATTTGCATCGTATTGGCTGCCATGGCATGGACAAATAAACTTGTTGGCTCCGCTATTCCAAGGGACAACGCAACCTAGGTGGGTGCAAATTGCATTAATTCCGAAACTTCCAATCGCCTCAGGACCTTCAACAAGAAGATAAGTTGGATCTCCTTTTAGACCTTGAACAAGACTTCTATCTCCAGCAGGATGATTTGATAACCAGCCACTAGCAGTTACTGGATTTCCTAGTTCGTCCTTGGCAGTTGTTCCACCACCACCACCTCCTGCTCTTAACGGCATGAAGTAATTGGCCACGGGATATAAAGCGCCAAGAGCAACCCCTGTTGCGGTACCAAAGGTAAGCAGGTTCATGAATTGCCTGCGACCCATTGAAGGAACATCGCTAGAAGTCATTTGTGTCATTACGAATGTTCAGGCAGCTCATAATCATGACCATTATGGACTCTAAAGGGGTGTGCCTGCTTTACAAAAACAAGGGTTTCTATATGACTTTTAATTTTGACTCTTGCCCTGACTCGTTTTCGACGCATTCGCAACTGCCTTTAACGGTAGATGAACTTATTAATTATGTTAGAAAAAAATGGAATGTTACATACGATTTTCAACTTGTGGTAAGGAAAAAGAATCTTTATTTGCAGATGATGTGGTGTTTTTTAGAGCAGCAATCATTTCCTATGGATGAAATTGCTTATAGAGAACATCTCAATGAAATACTTGAGGTAATAAATCGACTGGGTAAGGCAAAATTAGTTAGGAACTGGTTGGTAGGGAATGATCAAAAACCCAGACTTGGAAGGGCTATCTCTTTGCCTTTGAAGGTAGATCCGAGCTTGAATGAATTTCTTCTTTAAATTGATCTGCAATAGCTACCAAACCAACACCGATTAAAAATAATGATGTAATTGCTCCTGCGAGCAAACTCATTGTTATCGGATCTGTTGAGGGGGTTATTACTGCACTAGCTAAAGCTGCAATAAGAACTACCCATCTCCAAGCAGAAAGCATTTTTTCCCATTTAGCTATGCCCAGAAGGCCTAAAATCAATTGAAGAACAGGAATTTGAAAAGATAAACCAGTGGCCAACATCAGTACAAGGACAAAATCTAAGTAGCGTTCAATTGACCAAAATGGTTCAACTACATCAGCGCCATAACTAATTAAGAATTTAAGAGCTGCAGGAACTAAGGTCCACCAAGCAAAGAACAGTCCTGCTAAGAATAAAATTGCAGAACCTGCTACAGCAGGTGCTATTAAAGATCTTTCTCTTCTGGTGAGACCTGGTATTACGAATGCAAGTCCTTGATAAACAATAAAAGGTAGCGCAAATGTCAATCCTGAATAAGCTGCGACTTTAAAAGAAACAAAAAGAAATTCTCCTGGAGCAAGTTGAAGAAAATGTATTGACCCTGCTGGAGCTTCAAGGAAACGTACAAGAGGCCTTACGAATAAAAGGCTTAATAATGATCCAATAACTACTGCTATTAGGCTTCGAATAATCCTCTGTCTCAACTCTTCTATATGGTCAATGAAAGGCATTTCCGCATCATGCGGAAGGTCTTTCTCATTAGATTTGCCACCTATTTGGAGAGGTTTTGGAGGCGGCAAAACTGTGCTTTTGTTTTTATCTGGACTTTCCAGGACTTCCCCTCTTTGGAACTTTAATATTAGGAGTACTTAGTCAATAAAAACCATATATAACCTGTATTGCTTAATAAGATTATTTTTTTTAAGTGGATACTGATAAATTGGGTTTGATTAAATATTGGAAGTAATCAGAAAATTAAGTTTGGGAGGATTATAAACCTTTTTTGGTAAAAGGAATTTACAAGTTTCTTTTTACTATTTGTAAGACTCTTGTGATTATTTTTTCTTAGATGCTGTTGGATCTGGTAGCAGGAAAGGTGGGCAATCGTTCAAGGAAGAAGCCCCGTATACTTCATATTCTCTATATCCACCCATTTTCCCATTGGTTTTCATTAGAGCACTTATAAAAGCAAGTAAAAGAAAGACTGTTGGAGCTCCGATGATGAGGGCTGCTCCAAATATGTAACCAACTAAAAACTCTGCAAAAGTATGATTCCCAAGAAACTCGTGTGAGCCAAGTAAAAAATCCATTGAGAAAAAGATCTCTATATCCAATGATAATAAGGCATCGTGATCAAGAATGGAAAATAGATCCCTTAGAGGTCTTGAAAAATTTCATTAAATTTAAGAGCACCTAGATTTGATATTTCAAGAATTGCTTTTAAAGAAAATGTTTCTAGCTAGTTTTATTTGCATTTAATGATTATAAATCGCATTCTGTTTAATAGATAGAAGTGCAGATTTTTAATAGGATAATGCATTTAGATCCCTATTGTTTGACTCCAATTAATAAATTGTCAACTTCTTTGATGATTAAATCAACTCCTTGGATTCTAGATAATGCCTACCTTTTAAAGGTTCGCCCCAATAGATTTTGCCTCCTCTATGGCTGACTGCGCCTTTAATTGCTCCAGATATTCTCCGTAGTTGTTTTACGGGCACATTAATTACTGGTACACGTTGATTGCCTTTTGCTTTACTGAAAAGTGCTGCTAGATGAGCTGATACTTGTATGTCTTCGTCGCTAGCGAATGCTTCTGAAGATTTAAGAACGACATGGCTTCCGGGACATTCTTGGGCATGAAACCATAGATCTCCATTTCGTCCTTGTTTCAGACTGATTAATTCATTTTGCCTATGATTCCTACCAATTTGAATAATTAAACCATTAGGGCTATTGATTTCAAGAGGAGTTGGCTGAGAATTCTTTTGAACTGTTGACGATTTTCTATTCCTTTTAGTAGACGATAAATGTAATTCAATATCTTCTTTTAGCTCCAAGATACTATTATACCTACTTTCTTTATCTTTTATATCGCTTAGTAGAAGATTACTTATAAATTCCTCGCTCTCTTCAATAATGTTCAACTTTTCCTGATGATGCTTAATTCGTTGAGAAATTATTCCTTTAGATCTTTTTAACTTCTTTGATTGTTTATATAACTTTTGTGCTTTCTCTATATGTTCTTTTCTAGGAGGTTGTATGCATAAGTAATTATCTGCTTCTTCTTTTAGTAATGAGCTTCCTTTGCTTTTTTCAAGAAGTTGTTCTTGTCCCAGGAGAGCTTTTAGCTCACTTTTCTTCACTTTATCCAGCATTGATTGTATTTCTTTGCTGGTATGCGATATTTTTTTCAGTAAAATAAGATTCTTGTAGTAGTCTCCAAGAATAAGGCTTAAATTTTTGCAATGAGAATATTTTTTATTATATAAATACCAACAATTATATGGAGTAGGTCCATGGAATGACAACGAAAAAGAATTGTTCTCTATACTCTTAACCCATATAAGCCATTTTCTATGAATTTGCTTCCAGTCATCTTCTGATAATTCCTGGACTGATTGCTCTAGAAGGTTTCTGATTGAATCATTATCTTTATGTATTAGTTGAATTGCTAATGAAGGACTAACTCCTTGATATGCATCTTGAAGTGCTTTTAAGAGTTTAGTTGGGACAACTAAAAGTCTTTTTTTCCATCTTGCGTATGATTCTTTTGAACTAGGCTCTATGCCTTTTAAAGGAGGTGGGGCGACGTAAATATCTCCAGTACTTATTGGTCTAACTCGAGACTGATGAATTCGTATTTGTCTGCCCAGTGTTATTACTTTGCGTTGTTGATCTATTAGCAAAATATTGCTGTGTCGACCCATCATTTCGAATACGATCGTTTTGATTATTTCTTCCCCAGGCCTAGAAGAAAAACCTAGCTCTATGACTCTTTCAAAACCTTCTTGCTTGATTTCAGTTAAAGCAAAATTTCTCAGACCATGTTGTATTTGTTTTGCAAGAGTGCTATCTCCGCCTGATAGTGATGGCTTTTGAATTTGGGTCAACCTAGGTAAATCTGCGTCCCAGCTTATTTCTATCCAAGTGAGCCCTAATAAAGTTCGAAATCCAATTTGGATTGTCCTTTGATCTGTTTGAATAGCCTTTTCGAAGCGACTGGGCACTATTAACTCTCTTATATCTGATATCACCGCTTTAAGGGTGGTCAAATCCATTGTTTGAATATGAATAGAGTCCATTCGCTGCTTTTGAACCTGATTTTGAACAGCTTTACTAGGCTGCTAGAGGATTAAAAATTGATGATGCCTGGAACTTCTCCACAAAGATTGACTGTAATTACTGGGCCGAGTGGTGTTGGTAAGGGTACTTTAGTTAAAGAGCTATTGCTAAAACATCAAGAAATTTGGTTGTCAATATCAGCTACAACTCGATTGCCTCGAGCCGGAGAGATAGATGGTAAAGATTATTTCTTTTACAATTTAGATGTTTTTAAAGAACTTGTTTCAAATCAGGGATTTCTAGAATGGGCTGAATTTGCAGGTAATTTATATGGAACTCCTTTTGCACCAATGCGTGAACAAATGGAGCAAGGGAAAAAAGTGTTATTAGAAATTGAATTGAAAGGTGCTAGACAAATTAGAAATACATATCCAGAAGCCTTTCAAATATTTTTAGCTCCTCCAAGTTTTGAGGAACTCGAAAGTCGTATCAGAGGAAGAGCCACAGATGATGAAGAGGCCATTCAAAAAAGGTTGTTGCGAGCTAAAGACGAACTTCAAGCAAGCAATGAATTTAATGCGGTGGTCATTAATGATTCTTTCAAAGATGCCTTAATCCAAATTGAAGGGTTAATGGGCTTGAGAGATTAATTCTATTTTTCGATATTAAAAAATTTTTGGTTTTAAAGAGGATGAAAAAGTAAATCAGGAAAGAATCTATTGAATTCAACAATGATACCTGCAGTTAAAGTTATCCAGATAGTGGCTACTATTGGAGCTGTGGAAAGAAATTTTTTCATTTTAAAAGGGAAATAGAAATGTTTTAAAAATGCGTTGGCTTGTTATCTAGGACCATTTAATGGAATATTTTTATCCTCTTCTAAAAGAGTTCCTCTCCTCCATTCTTTGTCAGCTAATGCAGGCCAAGCAGCTGCTTGGATTACACATTTTCTTGCAAGTTGAAAATCTATATGGATTTCATTGTCCCAAGCATTTTTTTCTTTTCTGCTAGCTATCAAATAACTTCTTCCAGACCAACCTATTATCCCAGTTATATAAACGAAGCAAATAGCTGGGATAAGTATGTCTCCAGCATGATTTATTCGGCCATCAACAATTAAATGGGGTAGACCATCATCTCCACATACTGCTTTGCTGTAACGCTCAAATCGAGCTATATCCTTTGATGAGCTCGCTAAACCAGCTCGATCTTTGAAATGTTCATTTTCAGAACATAAAGTGAGTCCTGATACAGCTTCACCTGAATTAACTTGAAATTCTGTAGGAGGCCTGTCTTTATTTAGGACTAAGCCTTTTGCTGCTTTTGCCGCAGGAGCACAGCCAATAATCAATATTACTGACAAAGTTATTGCGAAAATCCGTCGCATATAAGTGTGAATTTCTTACTCAAATATCACATCAGAAAAAACATTTCAGGTATTAAAGGATTCCAAAGCAAGTATAGAATGATTTTATTGCAACTATCATGAGGTATTAAATATTAGACAATATCGTAATTTTACATATATAGAATTAAATGAGGATCTTATAATCTATCTTTGCGTTGAGAATTAAATCTTCAATTTATTATTTCACATTGGGTGAAATAATAAATCTGGAAAGAATCTATTCCATTCGATTAGGATGCCTGCTGTAACTGCTATCCAACCTGCTCCAATAATAGGAGCAGACCTAAATAGCTTGTGATTTGCTTTGAATGACATGATGTTTAAGTGAATAAATAGGACTGAAAAGTAATGATCCCTATATTAGAAGGGAACATTTGAATAATCTGATTCGGGAGATGTAGTGATGTTTTTGTTGCTTTCACGGAGTTCCCCTCCTCTTCCTTCTTTATTAGCGGCAAAGGGCCATTGAGCCCCCTTGATAAGAGCTGTCTTAAGTAGATCAGAATCTATAAAGATTTCTTTGTCTGCAGAATCTTTTGAGGCCCTAGCTAGCTTGAGATATTCTCTGCCGGACCAGCCAATAATTCCAGCAACAAATACAAAAATGTGTGCTGGTATTAGGACATCTCCTTCATGCCCTCGCATTGATAAAGCACCAAATGGTTCGATGGTTGGGCCAATTATTAAATGAGGTAGACCCTCATCACCACATGAAGCTTTCCCATAACGCTCAAATCGAGCAATATCCTTGGGAGTTGAAGCTAAACTCGCTCTTTCTTGGAATCGAGCATTTTCAGAGCAGGTTGTAAGCCCATTGGCAACAAATGTTGTGTCAGCTCTGTCTGGATTCAATGCTGCACCTTGCGCAGCATTAGCTGCTATAGGGGCTAATCCAAAAACCAGAAAAACTGATAGCAGAATGGCAAAGAGACGTCGCATTAGTTCTTTTCCTTTGAGGACCTGGCCTATATGGACAGGAAGTCACACCTAAAAGTTATATGAGATACAACCCTAACGTGCAAACAGTGCTCTCCCTCGAAACAAGTTGTGACGAGTCGGCCGCCGCAATTTTGAGGCTTGAGGGAGGCAAGTTGCAATTACTGGCTAGCTTTATTGCCTCTCAAGCTGATACTCATGCTCAGTGGGGTGGAGTAGTTCCAGAGATGGCTTCAAGGATGCATCTAGAGGCTCTTCCTTGCCTGATAAGAGATTCATTGCTTGAAGCAGATCTTGATATGAATGGCATAGATCTCATTGCTTCGACAGTTGCCCCTGGTTTGAACGGTGCATTAATGGTTGGATCTATAACGGCAAGGACTCTTTCTTTATTGCATAGAGTTCCTTTCTTGGGTATCCATCATTTAGAGGGGCATTTAGCGTCTGTTTTTCTTTCAGATAATTCTCCAACTTTTCCATATCTTGTTTTGTTGGTTAGTGGGGGACATACAGAATTGATATATGTCTCGGGAATAGGCAAATACAAGTTAATGGGAAGAAGTCATGATGATGCAGCAGGAGAGGCTTTTGACAAGGTTGCTCGCTTATTGGATTTAGGATATCCAGGCGGTCCGGAAATACAGAAATGTGCTTTGAATGGAAATCCTTTTAAATTTTCGCTTCCTAAAGGAAGAGTTTCTCGCCCAGAAGGAGGCTTTTATCCTTATGACTTTTCTTTTAGCGGCTTAAAGACCGCAATGCTTCGTCTAGTGCAAAGCCTTGAAAAAAAAGAGGCGGAGCTTCCAGTGCCAGATTTGGCGGCAAGTTTTGAACAAATTGTTGCTGAAGTTTTGGTGGAAAGAAGTTTGAAGTGTGCTCATGATCTTGGAGTTAATACTCTTGTCATGGTTGGAGGAGTTGCTTCAAATTTGCGCTTAAGAGATTTGATGCAAACAAGAGCGTATGAATCAAGCATCTCTCTGCATCTGGCCCCTCAGCCTTTTTGTACTGATAATGCAGCGATGATAGGCGCGGCAGCTTTATTTCGATTAGAATGTGGGGTAACTGCTAGTCCTATAGATTTAGGGGTGTCAGCACGATTGCCTTTAGAAAAGGCTGATTGCTTGTATCAAAAACAAGCTCCTTTTTAAGCCCACCAACTCAATTGTTTCGGTTTAGGTGAGTTATGGAATCAAATTCTCGTATTCAAAATGGACATGGTGCTGAACCTGTCAGTAGTGGAGAACTTAATTCTTGGAGAAGAGGATTTACTCCACAAGCTGAAATCTGGAATGGAAGAATGGCAATGATTGGGCTTGCTATTGGTCTTGGAATTTTGATCCTATTAAATAGTTTTTGATAATTATTTTTAAAACGGATCATATATAGATCCCAATATTGTATATATTCTTAGGCTTATTTTGTTTGTAAGCAGACAGGAAAATTTAATCAATTATTGCCATAAAAGCTTTTAGCCCTAAATTATAAACTAAGTAATTAATTAATATAAAATGGAGATATCTACATTAGAATTTCCTTGATTCTCTTTCTGCCAAAAAGAAAATTGCTTCTTTCTACTACCATTTAAGTGATTCTCAAGTTATATAAGGGAACTATCAAATCCTCCATTATTGGTGGCTTATCTAAAGTGCTTCTTGGCTGGATTGAAGACAAGTTGATTTTGAGTCTCAAAATTTTGGACTTGACAATTCATAGGGCCTTAGTCTTTTTGCTCCTATGACTCCTGAGCGGCTAGGCCTGTTATGGGGTATCACAGTTTTTGCTGGTGCTGGCGCAAGGCTCCTTGCCGCACTTTCAGGACTTCCTGCAGTTGTTTTGTTATTGCTGTCAGGACTTTTAATTGGAAGATCAGGATTCGGTTTTGTTGAGCCGTTAGATCTTGGGCTTGGTTTAGAAACAATTGTTGGCTTATTGGTAAGCCTAGTTCTTTTTGATGGAGGACTAAACCTTCGTCTCCCTGGAGACACCATAAAAGCAACTGTCTTAAGGATTTCCCTAATAAGGCTTGTAGTTTCTTTGGCTGCTGGCCTTCTTGCTGCCCACTGGTTGGCTGGTTTGGGTTGGTCAGTAGCAGCTGTTTATAGCGCAATAGTTTTAGCTACTGGACCAACGGTTGTAACTCCACTTGTTCAGCAAATAAGGCTAGCCCCTCCTTTGGGAGATGTTTTGGAGGCAGAAGGACTTGTCCTAGAGCCTATAGGTGCAGTGCTGGCTTTGTTGCTGCTGGAACTAGTAGTAGGAGATTTACATGGTTGGAAAGAAGTCGCCCTTGGCCTTTTTGCACGACTCGGCGGCGGCATTGTGATCGGTGTTGTTGCAGGTTGGATACTGTCTGAAGGGTTGAGGAGAGTAAGACCAGACCCTTCACTGGGACTAAGATTGCAATTGACTTTGGGCGTACTTTTCCTTTTGTACGGTGCTTCAGAGTGGCTTTTGCCTGAGTCAGGATTACCAGCTTCGGTTGCTGCAGGCTTTGTTGTTGGAAGAAGACCCGCGACAGAAGCAAATCAATTAGATCAATTAATTAGAGAGCTTGCTCAGCTAGCGATAACAATGTTATTTCCTTTGTTGGCTGCTGATGTTTCTTGGCGTGAGCTAAGTCCTCTTGGTTGGGGGGGGATAACGTGTGTCTTGGTTTTGATGTTGGTTGTTCGACCAGTAGCGGTCTACCTTGCTACTACAGGACTTCCTTTAGAGATTAGACAAAGACTTTTCTTGGGTTGGTTGGCGCCTAGAGGAATAGTTACTGCGGCAGTAGCTTCTCTATTTTCTATTCGCCTTGAGCAAGCTGGAGTGCTTGGAGCCGGGAGACTTCAGGGACTGGTATTTTTAACAATCCTTCTGACTGTAGGTATTCAAGGATTGACAGCTAAGCCTTTGGCAGATGCATTGGGATTACTTGCTGCAGAGCCAACTGCTAATGAAGGCAAAGAATTATCAGATACTTCTGAAAATTCTTTGCCTGTCTTGTCCGATTTGAGCCAATAAACTCCATGTAGATATTAAATCTGGTCCTTGCATTTCTCCTAGAAGAGCTGCTCTAAGACTTTTCATGATTAACCCTTTTTTTTCTCCTGAGGAATTGGCTGTTTCGTTAATTAGCTTTTTTGCTTGGTTTATTTCAAATCCATCCCACGGAGTTTTTTCAAGATTTGAAATGAGGATTTTTAGTGAATTTTTTGCTCCTTCGGTTTCAAGTTGTTCAATTGCGTCGCTTTTTAGACTCGGTTCAAGGAAGAAAGGGCGACCTTGATTTATTCCATCTTTTAATAAGATTAATGATGGTTGAATAAGTTCTACAAGTTTAAGATTCCATTCTTGGGAATGTAGCTGCCAGCCTTCTGCGATCCATAAAGGCTTTAAGTATTCAAGTAACTCTTCAGTAGAAAAATTGTGGATAACTTGTGAGTTGATCCATTTAAGCTTGTCCCAATCAAATTTTGCGCCTGCTTTATTTATACGATCAAAATTAAATATTTTGGCGGCTTGATTGATCGTAAATAATTCGCCAAGATCTTCAGGAGGTGACCATCCTAATAGAGCCATATAATTTGCTAAAGCCTGAGGTGTATAGCCCATTGATCTGAAATCTATTACTGATGTAACACCATCTCTTTTAGATAGTTTTTTACCTTCAGCATTAAGTATTAAAGGAGTATGCGCAAATTTTGGCAGAGCTTTATCTAATGCTTGATAAACTAAGATCTGTTTGGCAGTATTAGATATATGATCTTCTCCTCTTATTACATGCGTTATTTCCATAAATGAATCATCAATTACTACAACTAAGTTATATAGAGGATCACCTATTTCATTTGATGGTGCTCTTCTGGCAATCACCATATCCCCACCTAGATCTGATCCTTTCCAATTCATTGGACCTCGAATTAAGTCATTCCAATTTATAAAGGCTTCATCTTCTATCTTAAATCTAATAACGCACTCTTTGCCTTCTTTTTGAAGTTTGTTTTCTGCTTCTTTTGAAAGATATCTATGCCTATTATCATAGCGGGGCGCTAATCCTTGGTCCTTTTGCTTTTTGCGCATTTCTTCAAGTTCTTGATCAGTTACATAGCAGCGATAAGCAAATCCTTCGTCTATTAATGATTTGATAGCTTCTTTATGGGCATTGATCCTTTCACTCTGTATTACAGGTTTTTCATTACATTCAATTCCTAGCCACTTCAAACCTTCAAGGATGTCTTCAGAAAATTGAGGTTTAGACCTTTCCTTATCCGTATCTTCAATTCGGATTAGGAACTCACCTTGCTCATGTTTAGCAAAAAGCCAATTGAAAAGTGCTGTTCTCGCCGTTCCTATATGAAGGGTACCTGTTGGACTAGGAGCAAGCCTGACACGTACCTTCAAGGTTTTAGTCGAAATTGGATAACGGGACCGACGGGGTTCGAACCCGCAACTTCCGCCGTGACAGGGCGGTGCTCTAACCAATTGAACTACGGTCCCAGGTCTTGTTGGGTTCTAGTTGATAACCAGATACTTATGACCTGGTTTAACTTAGCAACGAATGAAGTATCAACCTCAGCCCTGCCTCACGTCAACTTGAATGCTTGAGAGAATATATTTGGAATTGTCAGTTCGTGCAGTCAAAAAACAAGTTTGCCCCTATCAGTAAAGTTTCTGAATGAAATAATTCTGGGGATTTTTTAATGGGATATTTAGATCCCCTGATAAAAATATTCTTTGAGAAGGAAAATAATATTTCCATTCACCAAGTTCCTTTATCCTCAGTTTTTCGAGTCAGCTTTAATGACTTGGAAAAACAAGAATTTAGATTTGTTTGAAAATTTAAGGTCTGAAGCCTGCTGGCTCAATCAACCTAACCTGATTACCTCGAGCAGTAAATTCTCTGCCTTGGTCACTTTGGACGACAACTCGGCCGCCAGATTTTACTCGTATGACTCGTGCACGAACCCACCCGAGAGCTGCTGACTCGAGTACCTTCACGACATCACCAGGTTGAAGATCCAACTCCATTATGAAAACTTAGGAAAGTGCAAGAAGGGTCATCTGACGCGCCGTGGAGGACTCGAACCCCCGACATCAGGTTTTGGAGACCTGCGTTCTACCAACTGAACTAACGGCGCATGTTATAGACCAGCGGGCAATCGCTTTATGCGAAAGCATTTGGGTTGAACGAGGAGGCTTAAACCTCAGCGGTCGAAGCGCTGCTTTACACGGGTGGCCTTGCCAACGCGCTCTCGCAGATAGAAAAGCTTCGCTCTTCTTACTTTACCGCGACGTTCAACCTTTATGGAAGCAACCTGAGGGCTATGAAGCATGAAAATCCTTTCTACTCCTATTCCTTGAAAGATTCTACGGACGGTAATTGTCTCATTTAAACCACCATGTCTTTTAGCGATAACAACTCCCTCATAAGGCTGCACTCTTTCTTTATTCCCTTCGCTAATCCTTACTCCTACTCTCACAGTATCTCCTACATAAACCTCTGGGAGGTCATTTTTTTGTTGATCTTTTTCAAACTGCTCTATTAAAGAATGAGGGCTTGACCTGAGAACTTTTGCCTCCTTGGTTGGGGTTTTGACTTTTGTCGAAGATTCAGCAGTAGTTTCCTTTTCAGGAGACTTCTCTTTTACTGTCTGAGTGCTCTCATCGCTTATAGAGTTGTCTTTAGAGTCAGTAGCCATCCCAGCTCCGGGTTGATTAGCCAAAGAAGCATTGTAACTGCTCGTTAATCCAGAATTGAGATTTTTTGGCTTTTTGTTCTCTAAATTTGTTCTTCAGAACAAGCTTCTAAAGGATTCTTGAAATCAAATAGAGAATTTTATTTCAAGGAATTTATCGATAAATTCTTGGAGGTTTACAACTTTTTAAATAGAGATAATTTAGAAAAAGCAGCTCTGCGTTTGTATTGGCCGAGTAAATAATGCTTAATACATCCTTAATAAATGAGAACTTATTTGCATTACGATATTAAAGAATTACTCATACTCATAGTCATAAAAGGATTTGGCAAGCATACTTAAATTACTAATCCAACAGAGGGAGGTTTGCCGGTTGATACCTTTTGCTAGTTGATGCTCTAACTAGTCTTTCTAAACAAAGACATCTTTGAAGAACGTTATTGAAATTTTTTGAACTATGAAACTCTTCTCTGATTTACTTGCTTCTACTTCAGCAGCTCGTGTTGCTGCCACTGGGCCTCGAATTCAGCAGCGACGAGGTGTTGAAATTAAATCTGCTAGAGAAATTAAAATAATGAAAAGTGCGAGCAAAATAGTTGCGACAGTGCTTAGAGAAATAAATTCAATGGTTGAACCAGGATTAACAACATTAGATATTGACGAATTTGCTGAGAGACGAATTCGAGAAATGGGTGCTGTGCCAAGCTTTAAGGGTTATCACGGTTTCCCTGCGAGTATTTGTGCAAGTATTAATAATGAAGTGGTTCATGGCATACCAAGTGCTAAGCGCGTAATACAGCAAGGTGATTTACTAAAGGTGGATACTGGAGCTTATTTTGATGGATATCATGGCGATAGTTGCATAACAATTTGTGTTGGAGAAGTTCCTACTCAAGCCAAAGATTTGAGCCGAGTGGCATTAGAAGCCTTGATGGCTGGTATTTCACAGATAAGGCCTAAAAATACTCTTCTAGATTTAGCTGGAGCAATAGAAGATCATGTTAAAGCTAATGGCTTTAGTGTTGTTGAGGATTACACGGGTCATGGTGTAGGAAGAAATCTCCATGAAGAACCCTCAGTCTTTAATTTTCGTACAGATGACTTGCCAAATGTCACATTAAGACCAGGAATGACTCTTGCTGTTGAACCTATTTTGAATGCAGGTAGTAAAGGGTGTAGAACACTTGCAGATCGCTGGACTGTGGTTACAAGAGATGGATCTCTTTCGGCACAATGGGAACATACAATCCTTGTAACTAATGATGGGTATGAAATCCTTACAGACCGAGGGGATTGATCTCTTCAATAAGAATTAAATTTCTAACTTAGTTTTTTCGTTAGGTTGAAATAAATTCTTCTATAAAATTCCACTAAAGGCATAATTATATATGTAATAGGGTTCGGTGAAATTATTATTAAATTAATATTTTTTTCGGCCATTTTTAATATATTGCTAGCAACTGATTCGGCATTCATAATTCCAATTGGATTTAAATTAGATTTGAAAGGACCAAGGACAAGTTTTCTTATGACAAGTTTCCCTGCAAGTTGTTCATTCATTTTTAGTTGCCTAAAACTAACTAATTGACCAATAAGCCTTTTGCTTAGTTCATATGTAGGGCTTAATGCAGGTTGAATTTCAGCTTCGGATGTATTTACCCAAAGTTCTATATTCCCGGAAGACTCTTCTTTATTAGTTGCAATCTCCTCGAATATCTTTATTAAACGCCAGCTGCTCAATGCATTGATTTCAATGGCTGAATCAATATCTTTTTTTGTTTGTCTTCCTTTTGGGTTTATTCCATGATTCAAGATCAGAATATCTAACTGCTCTAGCTCATTCTTTATTAAAAGTTCGTTTCCACATTCCCATTGAATCCATTTATGTGGCCCATGCTTTTCATTTGATAGGGATTTAATATCTCTATGGGTAAAACCAATTACATAAGAATCTTTTTCTCGAAATTTTTTAGATAATGCTCTTCCTAGAGTCCCACCTGCTCCAGTTATGCCTATTCGGCAATTAGCCCATCTGTTCATAGCTTTTTTTTGGATTCTTGCATTCTTAGAATGATTTGATCAAATTCATTTATGTATTTAATTCAAATCCTGAAATACATTGCAAATATTCTAAAAGCTTGCTTAGTCAAAATATCGAATATTTTCTAAGAGGATTTTAAGATTTTCTAATACCTTTAGAAGCAGATTTATGTTATGAATAAATTAGTATAGTTTTTAATTAGGTGTCCGATCATGGGTAGGACCTTAATGATCGGCTCTTGTGAGCCATTTAGCGGTAAATCTGCTTTTATCCTTGGCATTGCAAGGAATTTGATATCAAAGAACAAAAATATTCGTTTTGGAAAGCCTTTAGCGACCAGTCTTGATATGGAAGTTGGATCTAATGTTTTGCCAAGCCCTTTAATTGATGATGATGTTCGTTTTGTTGGGACTACCCTTGGATTAAAGGATTACCAACTAATCCCATCAATAAACCTTTTAAACGCGTCTATAGCAGATGAAAGACTCGCAAAAAGTCAGCTTGATGTAGGTAAAGGCTTTCAACAATTAAGAAAACAGTTACAAGAACCTTTTGATGGCATAACAATCCTTGAGGCAGCAGGAAGTTTGCATGAAGGATTGTTATATGGATTAAGTTTGCCTCAAATGGCAAGGGAACTAGATGCGCAAGTCCTAATTGTTCAGTCTTGGCAAGATAGTTGCAGTGTCGATTCCTTATTGGCAGCAAAAAATCAGTTAGGTGAGCATCTGAAAGGAATTGTTTTGAATGCAGTTAACCCAGACGAGATTGATAATTTAAGGAGGACAGTTTTACCTTCTTTGATGCAATTAGGAATTGAGGTTTTTGGTGTTATGCCTCGATCTCCTTTGCTTCGAAGTGTCACCGTGGGTGAATTAGTAAGGCGCTTAGAAGCAAAAGTTCTTTGTTCTTCAGAGAGGCTTGAGTTATTGGTAGAAACTTTAAGTATCGGTGCAATGAATGTAAATTCAGCAATGGAATTTTTTCGAAAGAGAAGAAATATGGCAGTAGTTACTGGAGCAGATAGAACTGATATACAGCTGGCTGCTTTAGAAGCATCCACTCAGTGTTTGATTCTCACTGGAGTTAGTGAACCACTCCCTCAATTAGTCAATAGAGCTGAAGAGCTAGAAGTTCCCTTGTTAAAGGTCGATCACGACACACTCTCGACTGTAGAAGTGATAGAGCATGCATTTGGACATGTCAGATTGAATGAAACTGTAAAAGCTACCTATGCTTTTCGAATAGTTCAGGAACATTGTGATTTAGCCCGTATTTACAGATCTCTTGAGCTGAGCTGAAATAAATCGAATGCACTGCTACTTTCAAATTAGGTTTTTGGGCGAGTCTCCTTGAGTAATTCCTTGGATCTCCCTGCTATGGGACGAGTAGACACACTTGCACAAGAATTAGCTCTTTTGCAGGATAAAGGGAAAAGGCGCATAGCTTTTTTGGGTAGTCGGCATGTACCTGTAGTAGCAATACATCTTGTTGAATTAATCGCGAGATCTCTCGCTCAAGAAGGCCATTCTTTGATTACTTCTGGCTCTCAAGGTGTTAATGCTGCTGTTATTAGAGGTGTTTTAGAGGTAGATCCTTCTCTATTAACTGTATTGCTTCCTCAGAGTCTTAATAGACAAGTGCCTGAAATTAGACAACAGCTTGATCAGGTCATGCATTTGATCGAGAAAATAGATAATGATGATTTACCTTTACCTATGGCTAGCAGCTTATGTAATCAAGAAATCATTAGTAGATGTGACCAACTAATTTGTTTTGCATTCCATGACAGTGAGACTTTGCTAAATAGCTGTAGAAGTGCAGAAGATATGGGTAAAGTGGTAAGCCTGCTGTTTTTTGATTGATTTACGAAATTCTTTTTAAAGTTATAATATAAATACTATTTTCTTAAACTAAGTTTTATTGGCTAGTCTTATGTTTGATTCTCCTTATAGCAGTTTTAGAAATAGCTTGATAATTATTCACACATTCTCTATTGACCTCATTTAAATGGCAGAAAATTATTCTTTCGACGTTGTTTCTGATTTTGACCGTCAGGAGTTGATTAATGCAATTGACCAATTGCGAAGGGAAATTAGTCAGCGATATGATCTCAAAGATTCGAATACCCAGATAGATATTGAGGATTCGGCAGTTGTTATCACTTCTTCTAGTGAAATGACTCTTCAAGCAATAGAAGACATATTAAGGCAGAAAGCTACGAAGAGGAAACTGTCTCTAAAGATTTTTGATTTTCAGTCTTATGAAGTTTCTAGCGGTAATCGTGTTACTCAAAGAGTCAATCTAAGAAAGGGATTAAGTCAGGAATTGGCAAAAAAAATTAGCAAGTTAATAAGAGATGAATATAAGAAAATAAATGTTTCAATACAGGGTGAAAGTCTAAGAGTTAGTGGTAAAAATAAAAATGATCTTCAATCTGTAATCTCTTTTTTAAGAGATGAAGAAAGGGATATCGAGGCCCCATTGCAATTTGAAAATTATAGATAGTAAAAAAGAAAGATTCTTGAAATTGCATTAAATATGGGTTATTCATCAGAACTAATTAATACTCTTACTGATAAGGTATTAGAGAGTATTGAGCAAAACTCTCAAGATATAGAGAAAGTTTGTTGGGTAGTTGTACATGATTACAAGCATGGATTTAAACCTAGTGAGTATGATATTAGAGAAATAGATGAAGAGCTCTATCTTTGTGTGCTTTCTTCTTCAAAATTAAGAATAGCCAGGTAAAATATTAGATAGTATAATCTTAAACAGTGGAACAATCTCATTGATATAAATTTTCCCTTATCGTGGTTTTGATTCCTTTGTATTCTTGTAAGTTGTGGTCTCGTTGGATTTGACTATTTAATGGTGTTGAATTCCTGAATACCTTTCGGAAGACCACTAAATAAATAATATTCTAATAAAATCTAATAAGTAGATAGAAGTTCTATGACAACTCCTTTTCGCAATGTAACTCCAAACGGTAGTGGTGGAGCCGCCACTCTTTTGCTAGCGCTTTCGTTTACCGGCTTTGTGATTCTTACGCAGTCTTTGTTCATAGTCCCAGCAGGCCAAGTTTCAGTTGTCACTACTCTCGGAAAGGTTAGTGGAGGTTCACGAAGGCCAGGACTTAATTTCAAAATACCTTTCATACAAGCTGTTTTCCCTTTTGATGTTCGGACACAAGTACGACCAGAAAAGTTTGAAACTCTTACCAAGGATTTGCAAGTTATACAGGCAACAGCAACTGTAAAATATGCAGTAAGACCAACTGAAGCTGGCAGGTTATACAGCACTATTGCCACAAATGATAGAGATGTTTATCCACGTATTATTCAACCTTCTTTGCTTAAAGCTTTGAAATCTGTTTTTTCTCAGTATGAGTTGGTAACTATAGCTAGTAAATGGAGTGATATTTCTGAACTTGTGGAACAAACAGTAGCTGAAGAGCTTGAAAAATTTGATTATGTAGATGTTAGAGGTCTTGATTTAACTGGTTTGGAAATAGCTGAGGAATATAGAGCTGCTATTGAGCAAAAGCAAATAGCAGAACAACAACTTCTTAGAGCTCAAACTGAGGTTAAGATTGCTGAACAAGAAGCAATTAGATATGAAACCCTTACAAGGAGCTTAGATGATCAGGTTCTCTTTAAACTATTTTTAGATAAATGGGATGGGCAAACCCAAGTTGTTCCTTCACTTCCTGGTTCTAAAGGAGGTGTTCCTCCAGTAATTGTTGGAGGTAGAAAATAATTTTAAAATAATTTTTTACAGCATTAATTCTTGATCTTATATAGAGATTATAAATATATTCAACTTTTACTTTTTTCTATTAAATTAGTATCAATCTATTGATGCAAAGCTTTCACTAAACGCTTTTAATGTTGCATCAATATCATCCTCAGAATGAGCTAGTGAGGTAAAGCCTGCTTCAAAAGCACTTGGGGCCAGATATACGCCTCTTTCAAGCATTGCTCTATGAAGTTTCCCAAAGCGCTGAGCATCTGCCGATTTTGCCTCTTCAAAATTTCTGACTGGACCATCACAGAGATAGAAGCCAAACATTGCACTGATATTGCTTCCTGTAATGGAGAAACCAGCTTCTTTAGCTGATTGAAGAATTCCTGAAATAAGTCTTTTGGTAGTGGCTTCTAGTCGCTCATAGGTGCCTTCTTGCCGTAAAAGTTCAAGGGTCTTTATTCCAGCTGTCATTGCAAGGGGATTACCACTCAGTGTTCCCGCTTGGTACATAGGTCCAGCTGGGGCAACCATTGACATGATTTCTGCTCGTCCACCATAAGCACCTACTGGTAGTCCCCCTCCAATTACTTTGCCCATAGTTGTTAAATCTGGAGTTACCCCAAATCGTGCTTGAGCACCTCCATAGCTAATCCTGAAACCAGTCATAACTTCATCAAATACTAATAGTGCCCCATTTTCTTTTGTGAGTTCTCGCAGACCTTCCAGAAAACCTGGCTCAGGAGTAATAAAACCAGCATTGCCTACAACAGGTTCAAGGATTACTCCTGAAATAGCATCAGGATTTTCTGCAAAAAGTTCTTTGACTGCTTCTAGGTCGTTATAGGGAGCAGTAAGAGTATTTGCAGTTGTGCTTCTTGGAACACCAGGTGAATCTGGTAACCCAAGAGTTGCCACTCCTGAACCTGCTTTGACCAAAAACATGTCGGCGTGGCCGTGGTAGCAACCCTCGAATTTAATTACCTTGTCTCTGCCAGTAAAGGCTCTCATTAGCCTTAAAACAGCCATACATGCTTCTGTTCCACTATTTACGAAGCGAACCATTTCTACACTTGGTACCGCATCTATAACCATTTCAGCGAGTTGGTTCTCAAGTTCGCATGGAGCTCCAAAGCTTGTGCCTTTCTCTAGTGCCCCCTGCAAAGCAGTTATTACCTCTGGATGAGCATGACCACAGATGGCAGGCCCCCAGCTTCCTACATAGTCGATAAATCGATTTCCATCCACATCCCATGCGTATGGACCTTTTACTCGATCAAAAACGATTGGTTGGCCATTCACAGACTTGAATGCTCTAACTGGGGAGCTAACGCCACCTGGCATAAGTTCCTTGGCAGCATTAAAGATTGCCTGAGAGTTTGATGTGTTCAAGGCGTTTGTCACGGAGACCGATGCCAATGGGCTAATTAACACAGTTCGCCATATTGGCCTAAAAGAGCCAATTTCGTCTCATCTTTCTTTATACGGATTTAAATCCCTCTTCATCTATTACCTATGGTGCGCATTTAAATGGATGGGCATTCAATCCTTGAATAGTCTGATCAGTAAAGGGCATTGAGTAATTTACATGGGCCTAATTTTTAAAAGATGACCGCATATATAACTGTCTGAATTGTGACGATCTCGAAACTACAAGTCGAAAATTCAGTCGTTTTAGAAATAAAAAAACCCCTTTTTTTTTGAAATGAGATTTAGTGCTTTCTAGAAGCATCCTTTAAAAAAAATCATCCTCAACATAATTTTCTTCTGAAGGAGGCCAGGCAATGTCAACTAAAACAGGTGCATGATCACTTGGCTGTATATTCCCTCTAATCTTTTTGTGAATTTCGCAGCTCCTTGCTTGAGTGATTAACACATTGGATAGATATATATGATCTATTCTCCAGCCTTTATCCCTGTCCCAAGCGCCACTTCGATAATCCCACCAACTCCAATAATTTGAATCTTGTTCAAATACTCTAAAAACATCGTGGAGATTATTATCTAAAAGGCTTTGGAGGGCTTTTCTCTCTGGCTCACTTGCCATAATTCCCCCAGTAAGTCTATCCGGGTTATGTATATCTTTAGCTTCAGGAGCAATATTGAAGTCACCCAATAAACAAACTGGTTCTTCCCTGATAGCTTGAGCTTTAAGATATCTATTAAGACAATTTAGCCAAGTAATTTTATAATTGTATTTGTCTGATTTTATAGAAGATCCGTTTGGGACATAAACATTAATTACTCTAATGCCTTCAACTAGAACGCTAATTACCCTTTTTTGTTCTTCTAGCTGTTTTGCCTCTAAGTCATTCGCAAGCTCCCCTGCGAACCCCTTGCGAACATCTTCAAGGGGATGTTTGCTAATAACCGCGACGCCGTTATATGCCTTTTGCCCATAGAAAGAGACTTCATATCCCTTGTCTTTAAGTTTTTGTAAGGGAAATAATTGATCGCTTACTTTCGTTTCCTGAATGCAAAGTAAATCTGGATTAACCTCTTCCAGCCAAGCTATGACTTGGTCTAGACGAGTACGTATCGAATTGACATTCCAGGTCGCTATTTGCACAAGTCATAATGATTTACTTAATGACCCTTAGCATTGGACATCCACCAATTACGTTGGTCGCATGAAAAATCAAAGATTCCTAGTGCTTAAAAATCTCAGAATAGTATGGATATTCATTGGGTCGATTCTCTTTGGCAGTTTTGATTTAAGTACTTCTCCTTTGCTAGCTCAGGTTTTAGGTGATAGTTCAATACCCCAGGAAAAAGAGTTCTACAACACTCTTCCAGGAAATAATCAAGAAGGAACAATTTTGGATGCCACAAACCCAATGGATTTAATGAATAGGCTTAGACGAGCTACTGCTATGGATGATGCAACCACTCCATCAGATGCAATTGATGAGGCTCTAAAAGCGTTTGAAACAGATGATCAAATAATTCAGCCTTTTGAAGTTGAATAAAATTCAATTCAATAGCTTCAAATTTACTTTTCCAGTATCAGCTCAATAAATCGAATAACTCAAAATCAATTTCCTCCCAACAATTTTTAAATTTCTTCTTGAAAAAAGGACAAAGCGGATGAGAAAAATCGCATTTACATGTAGTGTCTAATCCTTCTGTCATGATCCTGCCAGGTGCACTATCGAATTAATCGAACTGCGGAAAGAGCAGTGATTGATTAGATTCTTCATCGGGTAAGTAAACGCTAACCCTCTCGATGCGCGACCATCCGATCCCTCCAGTTACAGAAGCCCTTCAATACCGTGCGATCGGTATCGTTAGAGGAATTTATGCTCCTTTAGATCCAAAGAAATTTACCCGTGGTCGTTTAATTGATTCACAAGGAATTGAAATAGAGGCTGTAGTTCTTGGACGAGTATTGAACTTAATGCGTAGGCATGTTCCTTTAGATGATCAACACCTTTGGGTTGTTTATCCACGTTGTAGAGAAACTAATTTTTTGCATTTGCAAATAGCCGGCATTTGGGAGCCAAGTAAACTTCATGAAAATATTCCTAATGAGAACAAATCAAACAATGAAGCTATAAAATCTATTGATGAAATTCAAGAAGGAGATGACTACTTTTCAATTAGAGGTGAGTTAATTTATACTAGACCAGATTCTAATGACTTGGTTATTAAAATCCGTCAAAAGCCTAGGCAAGATGGTAAAAGAGCTATTCCTTTTAAGCTTCAATTGAAAGGGGAGGTCCCCTTGGAATATCTTCGCAATTTTGTCAGCTTAGATGTTAGAAGGTTTGAACAATCACTTCATGTTGAAAGTTACGAGATTATTGGCAAGATCCCTAACCGTACTGGGAAAAAGAAAGCTGGAGTGAATGTAAATGACGCTATGTCAACGAATAAATTTAGGTCTTCTTAGTAAAATCTATTGAAAAATATACTATTAATTTTTCTTTACCCAGAGCCAACTCCTATCTTATAAATGAAATCCTTATATATTGATTGTCCAACTGGAATTGCAGGAGATATGCTCCTTGCAGCCTTCTTGGATTTAGGAGTACCTCAAAGGATTATAGAAAATGCTATTTCTTTGCTTGGCTTTGATAAATCACATAATTTAATTGTAGAGTCAAGTAATACTTTGGGATTAAGAGGATTAAGGTTTTCTGTTGATTTTAATCAATCAATATCTACTCCAAAAGATTGGCAGTCCATTCAAGAATTTATTCTTAATTCTAAATTGGATATAGATTTAAAAGAAAGGGTTTTAGATGTTTTTAAATTATTTGCAGAAGTTGAATCTTCAGTTCATGGTAAAAAGATTGAGGATGTACATTTTCATGAACTGGCTTCATTCAGTTCTTTAATAAATATTCTTGGAGTATGTGCTGCAATTCAATATTTAAACCCTGAGAAAATATATTGTTCGATTCCCCCTGTTGGCCATGGGGTGGTTCATACTGCTCATGGCTCTTTGCCAGTACCAGTACCGGCAGTCGTGGAAATTGCCAAAAGGCATAAGATTAAATTATATGGAGGTGCAGGTTTTCCTTCAGGTGAATTAACAACTCCAACTGGAATAGCCTTGATTGCCCTCTTTGTAGATAGTTTTACACAGCCTTATTTAATTGATATCAAACGGATTGGCATTGGACTTGGACACAAAAGTTTTGACCGCCCAAATTTTCTAAGGATTTGCGAAATAGATGATGCATTAGAAACTAATGAAGTCCATTCAATGCAATGCATGAATGGGAATCAAGTGGTCATTCAAGAGTCCTGGATTGATGATTCTACACCTGAAGATTTGGCAGCTTTAATTGACCGATTTAGAAAGTCAGGAGCCATTGATGTTATTTCTTATCCTGTTCAGATGAAAAAAGGTCGTCAAGGTATCAAAGTGGAGGTAATGGTATCAACTGAAAAGGCTCAAGAAATGCGATTGATTTGGTTGTCAAGTAGTACTTCCATAGGAATTCGTGAGCGCATAGATAGTCGATGGGTACTCCCAAGGCGAATGGGAACTTGTATAACACCACTAGGCCAGTTGCCTGTAAAGCAAGTGAAAAGACCTGATGGTCGATTAACAATAAAAGCAGAGCATGATGAACTACTGAAATTAAGTAAACTTTCTGGTCTTTCAATTGAAGAAATAAGAGGAATGTTTATAAAGACAGCAGATAGTTTTAAACCAGAAACTGAATGGGAATATTGAGCTATATGGCTTATAGATTTTTAAAATTTATAAATAGGTTAGCTGTAAATCTATTTTCTTCTCTTGATTTAAGTTTTTGGATTACATCTCTTTGCATTATCTTTATTTCATTTTCAATATTTAGTAATTCACAAAAATTTTTAGAGCTATCAATTTATGATTTTGATTTCCGATGGATATTTTTGGGAATGTTAGTTAGTTGTGCAAGCATTTATGTGAATGCAATTGCTTGGAAAAGTCTTTTGAATTGGATTGGATTCAAAAAAAATGATATTCAGTTGATCCCTTTATATGTAAGCAGTAATCTCATGAAATACTTGCCTGGAGGTATTTGGCATTTTGTAGAAAGGTTAAGAGTTTTAAGAGTTCATATTGGCAGAGAAAAGGCTTTGGCTTCAGTTCTATTGGAACCTTTGCTGATGATTGCTGCTGCGTTCTTATGGTTGCCTTTTGCTGGCTGGCAATCAGGAATATTATTATTAAGCTTTTTACCTTCTCTATTCTTTACATCTAATTTTATTGATCCAATTTTTAGATTTGTAGAAAGAATTAAGTCCAAACAGATAGAAAAGGTTGATTTTAATATGCCTAATATAAAAAATCCAAATCGTCTCAAAATTGGCAATAATTGCTATCCATATAATCCTCTATTTATAGAGATGTTATTTGTTTTACTTCGCTTTGGAGGATTTTTTTGTTGCTTGAAAGGATTGTCTCTTTCGTCCTCTATACCTTTTTGGGGGTGGATGTCGAATTTTTGCTTGGCATGGAGTGTTGGTTTGATCGTACCTGCGGCACCTGGGGGGCTTGGGGTTTTTGAGGCCTTTATGTTATTTAGGGTCAATAACCTTGTTCCTGAAGCTTCGTTGATTTCAATTTTAGTTGTATATAGAATAATAGTTACTCTCTCCGATTTTATAACTGGTATTTTTACTTCAAGGAATAAAATAATATCCAAAATATTTAAATTAATATGATGATTAAATCATTTCTATTTTCCTGTTTCTGATTTCTCTAGCCCTGGAATAAGTGCTAAAGAAGCAATTAAGCCAAGAAATAGAATTATTAAAGCAGGAAGAATAGATTCTGCCATCCTTTCATCACTAGCATATTGATAGATTCTTACTGAAAGAGTATCAAAATCAAAAGGCCTAAGTACAAATGTAAGAGGTAGTTCTTTTAAAGTATCTACAAACACTAACAATGCTCCTACAGCAATAGGCCCCTTAAGCAGAGGGATGTGTATTAATTCAGAAACCTTGGACCATTTATAACCAAACCCTGTTGCTGCCTCATCGAGATTTGGAGATAGCCTTTCAAAGGCAGCATCTAATCCTCCTTTTGCTACAGCTAAAAAACGATCGCTATATCCCCATAAGAGTAGAAGAATTGGACTTAATTTCCATGGGGATCCACTAAACGAAAGAAGAGCAAGAGCAAGAACAGCCCCTGGGATTGCATATCCAATACCTGCTAGAAAAGTAATTGAAGTAATAAATTTGTTAGAGCTCCATCTTTTAGCAATCGATAAAAATAAAGCACATAAAACTGTTAAGATTGCGGCTACTAATCCAAGACATAGACTTCTAAAAGTTAGCAAAATGAGCTCAGTGTCAATACCTTGATTTATTTGATCGATATTAAGAATAGCCCAGAATATTGGTGTCCCAAGTGTGATTGCAGGTGGTAGAAATGTAAGCAGTTGAGCAATTAAAGCCCTGATACCTTTTAACTCCCATGCAGGAGCTTCACCTCCTGCAATTCCATCTGTCCATCTTCTACTCCGTCGCCTTAGTATTTTTTCATAAGCAACCAGTGTCATTACAAAAAATAATGCGATAAGAGCAAGGCCTACTGCACCAGTTGGATTACCTTCTGATACCCAATTTTCTACAATCCCTGCAGAAATACTAGGAACATTTAAAAGTTGCACTGCACCTAGTTCATTTATAACTTCCATGCTCATCAGAGCAATTCCCGCTCCAATTGCTGGCATTGCCATAGGCAATGCGATTCTTCTAAAGCTATTCCATGGACCAACTCCTAGACTCCTACATGCTTCAAGTTGTCTTTTCCCAATAATGGAAAAACTTTCTGTGCTAAGTAGAAAAACATAAGGGTAAGTAGTTAGAGACATTATTAAAATCGCCCAGAACATTCCGTATATTCTTATAGAATTAATACTGCCAATATCAATTATTGTGGCTGAAAGTAAATAAGCAGGTGTTGCTAGTGGTATTAATTGCGCAACTCTTAAAAACTTCCTACCTTGAAATCTACAATTAGCAAGAAGCCATCCATTTGTGGTGCCAAGCATTCCGCCAATAATGCCAGTAAATATAAGAAGATATAGAGTTCCTTTTATTTGATTGTAGCCATCAAATCCTAGATTTATCGAGCCATTCTTAAGTCCCTCTATGCCTTCATTAATAAGATAAAATAGGGGTAAAATCGCAATACTAGCAAGGATTATGGCTATAAATACTAGTAATGTTCGTGATGGATCTAATTGAATATCAGGGCGATTTTTTATTGAGAACTTTTTTCGCATACTTTGAATTAGGTAAATAGATTTTGTTTTTTTAAAGGTTTAGATTTATTGGCTTTGTAATTTGAAATTACTCTTCTTATTCATAATAAAAGAATATTTCGCAAATCAAAAAAAATTATAGTTCAATTTTATAAAAGACTCTTCTAAACTTTTCCATATTTTAATGATTTAATCGTTAAAATATGGAAAAACTAATTTTGTCGAACCTTATTTTTATATATTTGTACTTGAAGTAATAAAAACTAGTTGCGATTATTTCCATTTTCTTTTATTGGTATCGGAATTAAGGATGGTTCCATTAAGCCACCACCGCTATTGTCGTCATCTGAGTCTGCCATTATTGCAAAAGCAAGTATCAATATGGTTATCAAGCAAATTGAGGCTAGGAGTTCAAGCATGTTCAATTCCTATCGGACAACATCTTATACAACAGTTCCATGGTGGATAGCTTTTAGAAGCAAGCCGTAGCAAAAAACCATCATAAAATGCCTAAAGTTGTATTAAACGAACTCCTGGCCTGAAAAATCCTTTTCATTACTACCTCTCCTTTGCTGAAAAAGACCATCGTTGATAGTGTTTGGATGTATATCTCCTCGCAATCAAAAGACAAGGTTATCAAGACAAACTATTTCTTTTGATACTTGCTGCTGTAACTTCCTTTTGGTTTTGAGTGCTTTAAGCCTTTACTTGAATTGAAGTGCATTAATAGCTTTTGCAAGTTCTATATCTAATTGACTTATGCCTCCAAGATCATGAGTAAATAATTCAATACTAACCTTTGAAAAAACATTGCTCCAATTGGGATGATGATTCATCCTTTCAGATAGCATCGCAACTTGAGTCATAAATGCAAAAGCCTGGATAAAATTTTCAAATTCAAAAACTCTTTTAATCTTTAGTGGCTCGATAGCCCATTCGGTAAGAGTTGGTTTTAAAAGTTCAATTTCTTTAGTAGATAGAAGCTTTGCTTGGGTCAATGGGAATAGAGTCATTTTCTTAATTATCCTTGCTGGTCAAGTCATGAATACGATCAATAATGAGATCCACATCTATTTCCGTCTCATTACTCTCATTAAATTCATTATTAGGGTCAATTCCTTTTTGATTTATAATTAGTTGATTTAATTTATTAGCGTTTGTCTTGCTCATAAGTGCAATTTTACTTTCTTAAGAAGAAAACTTATCTACAGAATATAAATCACCAATGAAGTGTAAGCAAATTTTTCTTTGATGTTTTGAATATCTATGTTCCCAAAGATAAATAGCCTGCCAAGTACCTAATGAGAGTTTCCCAGATTCAATACTCAAGCTCAAGCAACAATTTGTTAATGAGGTCCTAATATGTGCAGGCATATCGTCAATGCCTTCATCCGAATGAAGATATGAGGTGTTGCCTCCTTTACCATTCATTGATTTAAACCCTTCCTCTGGAACTAATGCTTTTATATAAGCAGAAAGATCTTTTAGTACTTTAGGGTCGGCATTCTCATTAATTGTTAAACTACAGCTAGTATGCTTTGTTGAAATTACTAATATCCCTTTGTTTATATTATTAATCTTTGTCCAATTATTTATTATGGAAGTTATGTCTATAAATCCTTCTCCTTCTGTCTCGATTTTTAATTCGGTAAGTTTTTGCTCCACAGCGAAAAATTTATGGAAAGTAATTTCTATATTTAATTTACCGCATTGGTAAGAATCTAAAAGTTAATTAATTGTTTAGATTAATTTCCTTCCTTTTCCTTTTTACTTATTCTAAAAGCCTAAGTACAAAACCTTGAAACATATTATTCTATAAATTTTTTTTCTATCAAGTTAATTATTAGTTAATGCTATAAGAATCCATACATTTATTTATCTAATCAACTTCTTATGAAATCTTGTTCAAGCCTTTCATCCCCTAACTTAGTTAGTGAAAGTGGATATCAGATCAAAAATTCTGTGCTAATTCCAATCTTTTGCTTATGGTTCATTCAGTAACTGGTTTGTCTTTTGCCTGCGCTTGCTTGGAAGCGATTGGGAGATTTTCTTAGAGAAACCCAACTCTTAGGATCCATTCAAAACACCCTTTACTGGGATCAAAACACAACTATGCCTCCATTAGCTTCATCTTGGAGAGGTGAGCAGTTGAGTCTTGTTGCAAAACTAATTCACGCACGTCAAAGCAGTGAAGAGCTATATGACCTGATCTTGATAGCCAAAAATGAAATGCTCGAAGCTAATAATCTTGGAGAGCTTGATCCTAATGAACTCGTTGAACGTTCTAGAAATATAGAGTTGTTAGAGCAAGATATAGCTCGCCAGAAAAGTTTGGACCCGGCATTAATTGTTGAGCTGGCTAAAGCCAAGGCAGATGGGTATAGCCTTTGGCAGGAAGCTAAGAAAGATTCTAATTTCAATCACTTTGCCCCAGCTTTAAGAAAATTAATTGCACTTAGGAAAGAACAATCTAATCAGCTTGATGAACCAAGAAGTTGCTGGGAAACTCTGGCGCAACCTTTTGAACCCGATTTGACGAAGGCATATCTAGAGAATCTTTTTCTGCCATTAAGAAAGAATCTTCCAGAATTATTAGAGAAGACTTTTGTAATAAAAGGAGGTTGCAAAGATCCTTGGGACTTAGATGAATTGGCTCAAAAGAATCTTTGTGACTTGTTGCTTAAAAATTGGGGAAGAAACCCTGCCAAAACTGCTTTAGGTAGATCCCCTCACCCTTTTTCAATAACACTTGGGCCTCAAGACTTTCGTTTGACAACTCGAGTTGTTCCTGGCCAACCTTTATCTTGTTTCCTTGCTTCAGCACATGAGTGGGGACATTCTTTGTATGAACAAGGCTTGCCTTCCCAAACTCACCAGTGGTTTGCATGGCCTTTAGGTCAAGCTACTTCAATGGCTTTGCATGAAAGCCAGTCTCTTTTTTGGGAAAATAGGGTCGCAAGAAGTCTTGCTTTCTCGGAGCGTTTTTGGACGAATTTTGTTGAAGCAGGAGCACCACTTCAAAATAGTTTTGATCTTTGGCATGCTTTGAACCCATTAAAACCTGGTTTGAATCGTGTAGAAGCCGATGAGGTTAGTTATGGTTTTCATATCCTCATTAGAACAGATCTTGAGATTGCCCTATTAGAACAAGGTTTAGAAGTTGAAGCCTTACCAAATGAATGGAACAAAAGATATTCAGATCTTTTAGGAGTTACTCCAATGAATGACGCGGAAGGTTGCTTGCAAGATGTTCATTGGAGTGAAGGTCAATTTGGCTATTTCCCCTCATATTTGCTTGGACATTTAATTAGTGCTCAATTTGCAGAAGCAATGTCTAGAGACCTTGGAGATATTGAAATAGCTGGAAATGACCCTATAAGTACTTGTATTAGTAAAGGAAAAGAATCTCTTCTTTTGGACTGGTTAAGAAAGAAAGTACACCCTTTTGGCAGGCAAATGAATGCAGAGGGATTGGTTAGGAAGGTAACAGGAAAGAGTTTATCAAGTACTCCCTTCCTTAACTATCTGGGGGATAAACTGGAGAAATTAAACACCTTTAAGTAGTATTAAAACAGGTTTATTTTTCCGTATGGCGAACGTTGATCAAGCCCCAAGCAAAAGCATGCCTAATCTTTTGCATATACTTCCTGCATTTGCTGATGAAGCTAATTTGAGGCTCAATACAATTGTCGAGTTAAATTCGAATACGATAAACAAATATGAACTTATAACAGAAACAGGTCATTTAAAACTTGATCGGGTCGGATATTCTTCTCTCGCTTATCCATTCGCCTATGGATGCATTCCAAGAACCTGGGATGAAGACGGAGATCCTTTGGATATAGAAATTGTTGGAGTAACAGAACCTTTAATTCCTGGATCTATTGTTGAGGCAAGGATTATCGGAATAATGACTTTTGATGATGGTGGCGAAGTTGATGATAAGGTTATCGCTGTAATAGCTGATGATAAGCGTCTTGACCATATTAAAAGTTATGTAGATCTTGGAGAACATTGGTTGAAAGAAACTAAATATTATTGGGAGCATTACAAAGATCTAAAAAAACCAGGATCATGTTCCGTTAATGGTTTCTTTGGTATAGAAAAAGCTATAGATATAATTAAAACTTGTGAGAAACGCTACATCGATGAAATATTACCTAAATTAGTTGATTAAGGTGAGTAATCTGACTATAAAATCACTTTATTTGAATATATAATATTATTTATTTTGAATAAATTTTGAATTCTTCTTTTATGAAGAACTAGTTTCTAGCTTCTTTAAAGATAGCCTCAAGTATTTCTCCTGCCCCTTGGGATTTAAGTTTTTTCGCTAGGGAAACACCTATTGATTCGCAGTCGCTTGTAGACCCAGTGTCTTTGTCACGAATTAGTTGTTCCCCATCGAGACTTGCAACCATTCCCGTAAGAGTAAGTTTGTCTCCATCTATTTCACTATTAACTCCTATTGGGACTTGGCATCCGCCCTCAAGCTCTCTTAAAAAAGCTCTTTCTGCTAAACAGCGATATTTGGTTGGCTCATGTTCTAAGCATTTAATAGCTTCTATAACCTCTGGCCGATTGCTAACACATTCTATTCCTAAAGCTCCTTGTCCTACTGCATGAAGTGATATTGGGCTGGGAATAATTTGATGGATTCGATTGCCATAACCAAGCCTATTAAGTCCTGCAGCTGCAAGAATTAAGCAGTCATATTCTCCATTGTCTAGTTTCTCAAGGCGGGTGATCACATTCCCTCTAACATCTTTAAATATTAAATGTGGATAGTGGTACCTAAGTTGTGCTAATCGGCGAAGTGAACTGGTCCCAACAACTGAACCTTCAGGAAGTGTTTCAAGCTTGTAGTTAATGTTCTTCGTATTTACAACAAGAGCATCTGCAGGATTTTCTCTTTCGGTAATACAACCAAGAATTAGACCTGAGGGAAGATTAGTCGGTAGATCTTTTAGTGAATGAACAGCTATCTCAGCCCTTCCAACAAGCATTTGGGCCTCTAACTCTTTTGTGAAAAGTCCTTTGTCTCCAATCTTCGCTAGAGCTACATCAAGGATTTTGTCACCTTGTGTTGCCATAGCTTCTATCGAGATAGCTAAATCAGGGTGGGCCTTCTCTAGCTCTTCTTTGACCCAGTTTGTCTGAACCATTGCAAGTTGGCTTCTGCGAGAGGCTATGCGCAGTTGCTCTAGGACCATTGCCAATAATTAGTATCTATTTAGATTAATTCAGGCAAGTCCACCATCTTGGATTAACTCTGACAAACCTTCATGTGTCTTTATAGCTGTTTTACCTTGTTAGGCATTAGCCTTTAAAAAAGAAATAATGAATTAACTTAATTTATTGTCTCTCTAAAAGGCTTTTGCTATAAAAATCCTTTTTTTGAAGACATATTATTAGACTTCTTAAATGATTCAAAAAACATACTTGTAAGGTTTAGAAATATGACTAAGCACTATAAAATAAAAATGAAAAAGAACCTTTTTGAGTCGCAAAATATAGCAATCAGGTCTTGAACTCTACATACTAAAAGTTAAAGATTCATTGTGAAATAATTAATTTAATTGGGCTTAAGCTCTTTATTAAGCAAGTTTTATATACTCTTTAAGGACACCATTTCTATTTGGATGCCGCAATTTTCTAAGCGCTTTAGCCTCAATTTGTCTAATCCTTTCTCTAGTAACATCAAAGATTTGGCCTATTTCTTCCAGAGTCTTCATTCGACCATCATCTAATCCGTATCTAAGCCTAAGTACGTCTCTTTCTCTAGGACTAAGAGTGGCTAATACACCCTCTAGATCTTCTCGAAGGAGATTTTTAGCGACATCTTGCTCGGGATTTTCTATGTCAGCTTCTATAAAGTCTCCTAAGCGTGAATCTTCTTCTTTACCAATAGGTGTTTCAAGTGAAATAGGTAGCTGAGCACTTTTAGCTATAAATCTAAGTTTTTCTATTGTCATTTCCATACTTTCTGCTATCTCTTCTTCTGTAGGTTTTCTTCCAAACTCTTGACTTAAAACTTTCGTCGTTTTTTTAATGCGAGATATTGTTTCATACAGGTGAACTGGTAATCGAATAGTTCGACTTTGATCTGCAATTGCTCTTGTTATCGCTTGACGAATCCACCAAGTTGCATAAGTTGAGAACTTATATCCTTTTTCATGATCAAACTTCTCTGCAGCACGAATTAAACCTAAACTTCCTTCCTGAATCAGATCTTGAAATGAAAGCCCTCTATTCATATATTTCTTTGCTATAGATACAACTAACCTGAGATTTGACTGAACCATCTTTTCTTTAGCCCTTCTTCCAAGCATTAGACGCCGACGAAATTTTAATAGTGGCATTGAAACTAAAGCTGCCCATTCTTTTGTTGTGGGGTAATGGTCATTTTCGCTTTCAAATTGGGCGGCTAATTCTTCAAGTTCAAGTAGATCTGCAATTTTTCGAGCTAGTTCAATCTCTTCGTCAGGACGAAGTAGACGAATTCTTCCAATCTCTTGTAAATAAACCCTTATTGAATCTTCTGTATAAACTCCTTTGGGTCCAATCTTAATACTTGCAAGAGCCCTTGCTTTGGCTTCTTCTTCATTGGACGTAGTGAGATTAGCTTTGGTTATTTCAAAATCATTTGCTTCTACATTTAGGCTATCAGCATTTAATAGTTGATCTGCAGCAGCATCTAATTCTTGTGGTGTAGAAGTTTCAATTTTTGATTTTGCTTTAGTGATTTTAGCTGCAGATTTACTTTTCTTTGGAGATTTGCTTTTTGTAGACGCAGAAACAGCTTTTTTCGTGGCTACCGCCGCACTCTTTTTAGAGTGGGATGGTTTCTTTGAAGCTGTTTTAGACTTTGTCTTAGCAGCTTGTGATTTGGTTGCAGAAGGGCTCATATCAAGACATTTAAACAAGAAAATTTGGTCAAATAATTAAGGTTTGAACTTTTAGAACTTTTACGACTCTATTAACCTATTGATAGCAAGCATTTCGCAAAGCACAGCATTTTGGTTTTGGAATTAATAATGTCCATGATTTTCAAACTCCTAAAAGCTTGATGATCATGGGTTACATTCTGGGAAATTGTTGTGCTTTTTGGAGGCTAGAAATTAACCAGGTAATTTGTTTGGATCAATGCAGTGTCATCAGGGGCTTTCTCAGACCGGACGACCATAAGGAAATTCCTTTGGTACGTGCTTCGTGTCTCCCTCTGGACGGAAATCTGCTTGTTCCGCCAACAACTTTGAAGCTGCTCAACTCTTTTAGTCTAAAAAAAACTTGTGTCCTCGGCAAGTACTGATAATGATTCGCTGCAACTAAATGATGTTGAGGTAGATGTTTGGCTGGAAATAGGCAGTCAAGCTCGATGCTTCACTTATTTAGACAAAAAGAATTTGGACGTTGGTCTTGGCGATTTGGTTTTAGTTAGACTTCGCGGACAGCCTAGGCATGGACTTGTAATCGCAAGGAGATTGCGATCTCCTTTGGAGAATAGAGATTCAATCAAGCAGACCTCTTCTTTGTTAGAGGTTGAAGCGATTATTCAACCTTCTGCAGTTGATGCCAAATGGAGAGAGTGGGTTGAAGAAATAGCTGTTAGTTGCCATATCAGTTCATTCAGAATGATTAAAGCTGCATTACCTTCTGGGTGGCTTAGCCAGAAGCCATCTCGTTTGAAAGAACCGCGAGCTTATTGGTGGATTTCTCTCTTAAAGAAATTTGATGACTCTGTGGAACTTACAACTAGGCAAAGTGACTTAGAGAATTTTTTGATGACAAATGGAGGTGGAGCCTGGCAAAAAGATATACAAGCTCAAGGGTTCTCAGAAGGAGTCTTAAAAAAATTAATTCTTTTTGGGAGAGCCATTAGAGAAAAACGTTTACCTGAAAAGAAGAATGATTCTTATATTTCATCGGCCTGCTGGGATGTTCAACTTGAGAATCCACGTGTATTAACTCATGAGCAAAAATTAGCAATAAGTGTTTTTGAACAGCAAGACTCTGGCAAAGCAATGTTGTTGTGGGGCGTCACAGGGTCTGGGAAAACTGAGATATATCTTCAACTAGTCGCTAAAGAATTGAAGGCAGGTCGTAATTGTTTGCTCCTGACTCCTGAAATTGGTTTAATCCCTCAATTGGTGGATAGATGTATTAGGCGTTTTGGAGAGAGAGTTTTTGAGTATCACAGTGGTTGTACAAATAATGAGAGGGTTAGAACATGGAGAGAAGTACAAACTAGTTCAGCTCCTTTATTGGTTGTAGGGACTCGTTCGGCGATATTTTTGCCTTTAAATTCTTTGGGATTAATTGTTCTTGATGAAGAACATGATGCCTCATATAAACAAGAATCTCCCATGCCTTGTTATCACGCTAGAGATCTTGCATTGAATAGGGCTAAAAGAATTGGTGCAAAGGTGATATTAGGTAGTGCAACACCTTCTTTGTCGACTTGGAAAGCACTTGAACCTAAAGGGGATATTGCCCTTGCAAGATTAAAAGAAAGAATTTCTAAGACTCCATTACCAAAAGTTCATATTGTTGATATGAGAAATGAGTTGGCTGAAGGATATCGACATTTAGTTAGTAGATCTGTAATGCAAAGTCTTGCTGAGCTCCCTTCTTTAGGTGAACAAGCAGTAGTGTTAGTTCCACGAAGGGGCTATAGCAGTTTTTTGAGCTGTAGAAGTTGTGGAGATGTTGTTCAATGCCCAAATTGCGATGTAGCTCTAACTGTTCATAAAGGCCAAGGTTCCAATCACTGGTTGAGATGTCATTGGTGTGATTATCGGAAAGAAGCAGAAACTTCTTGCCAAAATTGTGGTTCAACTGCTTTTAAACCCTTTGGAGCAGGAACTCAACGAGTAATTGAAAATCTTTCCAAAGAATTAAAAAACTTGAGATTGTTGCGCTTTGATCGTGACTCCACAGGCGGTAGAGATGGTCACCGAAAGCTCCTTTCCAAATTTGCATCGGGCGAAGCGGATGTACTTATTGGGACTCAAATGCTTGCTAAAGGTATGGATCTTCCAAAAGTTACTCTTGCAGTTGTTCTTGCTGCAGATGGTTTATTACATCGGCCAGATCTACAGGCTGAAGAACAGAGCTTGCAGTTGTTTTTACAGCTCGCTGGCCGAGCTGGAAGAGGTGATCTTCCTGGAAAAGTCTTTGTTCAAACTTATTGCCCAGAACATCCTGTGATAACTCATTTCGTTAATGGAAGCTATGAGGAATTTCTCAAGAGTGAGGCCAGAATTAGAGAGGAGGCAGGTCTTGTTCCTTACAGCCGTGCTTGTTTAATACGTTTATCTGGAGAATCTAATTCTGTTACTGCTAATGCAGCTGTTGCTTTGGCTGAACAGATAAAACCATTATGTGTATCTCAGGGATGGAATCTTGTAGGACCTGCTCCTGCGATGATCGCTAGAGTTGCTGGTAAAAGTCGCTGGCAAATTTTGTTACATGGACCCGAAGCGAGTCCATTGCCACTACCACAAGTCAACTCTCTTTGGTTTGGATTGCCTAGTGGTGTCAATCTTTCAGTAGACCCAGACCCAATTCAACTCTGAGTTCGCATAGAATTTAATTGGTAGTTTCTTTTGATGCAGATCCTTTGCCTTGCTATAGATATCTGAATTTCAATAGATTAAATAAAGTAGATTTTTTTCATGCAAATATCTTATGAATTATAAAGATTAAGAGTTAAGAAATTGAAAATAAACTAAAGCCACTAAGTGCAAAACTTAATACAATTAATACAGTTAATACTAAGAAAGAAAATCCAATACTTAAAAACTTTGTAGGTCCAGTAGGTGGAGGGGGTGGTGTTTCTTTTTGAATTCTTTTTTTAAGATTTTGCCTCGCTCCTCCTTTGGAATCGGTGAAATCTATTTTAGGTAAAGTTATTGACCAATTATCCGGTCTTGCTAGGCTAGGTGCCTCTAATACTTCTAATAATTGTTTGGCTTTTTGTCGAAGATTATTATCTTTGCAATGAGTTAAAAGTCGACAAGTAGATATCGCTTCCTGCTCTTGCCCTTTCCCCATTAATGCTGTGACCATGAGCATACGTATTTGAGCACCTTTTTTTTCTGTTAGAGGATATTCTTTTGCTAAAACTTCTAACAAGTTCAGACATTGTTGATAATCTCCACTTTCTAAGGCCTGTTCTGCCATTGTCAGCTTTGACAAGATTTATTGCCTCTCCCAATAACCATTGTTCCAATACCTGCATTAGTAAAAACTTCGAGAAGTAATGCATGTGGAACTCTTCCATCAATAATATGCGCAGCAGAAATCCCCTGAGCCAAAGCTCTTATGCAGCATTCGGTTTTGGGAGTCATACCTTCTTTTACTATCCCTTGCTCAATTAATTTTCTAGCTTCTGAGAGAGTTAATTGTCTAATTAATGTAGAAGGATCTTCTTTGTCTTTTAAAATTCCAGGGGTGTCAGTTAATAGAATTAACTTTTCAGCACCCATGGAGGCAGCTAATTCGCCTGCAACTGTATCTGCATTTATATTATGAGACTTGCCATCACTTGTAGCTGCAACGCTTGAAATAACTGGTACGTATCCTTTATTTAAAAGTGGTTGTAGTACCTCAGGATTGACCCTTGTAACTTCTCCCACAAATCCATGACTTCCTTCACCAAAAGGTCGGGCTTGAATTAAGCCTCCATCAATTCCACTTAATCCAATCGCTAAAGCACCAAGCTTATTTAATCCACTAACAATTTGTTTGTTAACTCTTCCAATTAAAACCATTTCAACTACATCCATGGTTTGAGCATCTGTAACTCTTAGACCATCGCGAAATTCTGCTTTTATATTTAAACGTTTTAACCATTGATTTATTTCAGGCCCACCACCATGCACCACAACTGGTTGAACCCCTACGCTGGCTAACAATGCAATATCTCTAAAAACAGCTGTTTGAAGATCTTTATGTGCCATTGCAGCTCCTCCATATTTAATTACTATTCTTTTCCCTGCGAATTTCTGTATATATGGTAAAGCTTCGCTCAAAACTGAAACTCTTAGAGCATAATTTTCAGTATTTGAATTGTCTGATTCAGTCAAGTGCATATTCCTTGTAAAGATTGAATTCTACGTATTTGAAATCTTAGGTTCTTTATTGGTTCTTTTTGGAAATAAAAAGATATCAAGTTCGTTTGAACTTTTAGATATTAGTTCGGCTTCCAACCCTTTTGCAAAGAACCTACCTAGTCGTTCTTGTTTCTCCTTCCATCTATCAAATGTCACCCCTTCCATAGCAAATCTTAAACGAATTCCATATTCTTCTTCTTTAACCATCTCTTCTATCTCTATTAGCTGTGGTGGTTTTTCATCGTTCCATAGTTTTAACACTTCTAGAGAAGATTCAAGATGAGCTTTTTGCCCATATCTCCAGCGAGTTACATCTTTGAGAAGTTTTTCTAATTCTTTTGGTGATTTTTTCTTAGCATTCGTTAGGTCTTGATCATTATTGATTTTCTTGGCTGGTGGTAATTCTGATGTTTTGAGTGCTAAACCTGCTAGAAATATTGGGAATCCATAGAATAGTGTTGGTACACTTAAATTTGCCGCTCCTGTCATATAAGAAATGGCACCAATAACGGTTAGTACAGCACCTGCAACGGTAACTAGATTACCTGGAGAAAATAATAGATTGTTCATGATTGCTATGTCTGGTGATGAGATCCAGGATGTTTTTCAAAAAGGGGTAGATCACTTTGACTAATAAGTCTCACTCAAGTGAAATCTTTGAGCTAATAGCTCAGTTAGATAAGGACAGAGCTTGGATATTAGAGCAAATTGATAAAGGTGAATGGATAGATCTTCGCCTTGACTTAGCCGCTTTAGAGAGGGAATTGGGACAGCTTTTGATTCGAGCGGCCGAGCATCTAGAAGAATAATTGAGAATTACCCCTAAATTTAGAACGGAATATCGTCTGTATCAGGAACAAGAGGAGAGCTGTTCCAATCCGTGCTCTCTTGGCTTGAAGAGGAGTCTTGAGCTTTAGAAGTGGCAGATTGATTTAGAGAATTTGAGGGAGAGGGTTTCGAAGAATTATTCAGAAGGTTTTTTTGAGATGGCTTTGCAGCAATAAGGTGATATTTAGCAAGGGTCAATTCTGCGCGTTTTTCCTTCGACCCGTCTTGACGAGAGACCGTGTTCATTCTTAAACGACCTTCTATTACAAGCCTTTGCCCATTCTTAATTCTGTTCTTTAAATCTTCAGCCATGGTTCCCCATCCAACTACTTTGAGCCTGCCAGGCTCATCATCTGCACGCAGCCCTTCAAATTGAACTTCCATCTCTGCTATTGGAGTTTTGTTGTCTTGGGTATAACGAAGCGTGGGAGCCTCATTTACTTCGACTTCAAGTAGGCAGTGGTTCATTTCTTTCTATTGATATGAGCGCTATCTTGATGCAAAGAGGAAATATTGACCATAGGCATGTCTGGATTCTCTCTGGAACGGGAGAAGGACCGCCTTTGGTGAAAATGCTTATTCACAATGGTTGGCATGTGAGTGTCAGTGTGGTCTCTCAGCAAGCATCATTAGCATATGATGAGTTCCCTTTAGAGAATCTTTGGGTTGGTCCACTAAAAGGGATAGAGAATATAAAAAGTATTCTTGCACCTGCTAATAACTATCTACAATTTGAATGGGTAATAGATGCAACTCATCCTTTTGCGATCCAAATAACAAAAGACATTGACATAGCTTGCAAGCAATGTCGCCAACCTTTAATTAGGTATGAGAGACCATTGGTGAAAGATAAGGAAGCTTTGTTAATTGATAAACCCAAAGATTTGATGAATTTTAATTTGCAGAATTGCAAGCTTCTCATGGCTATTGGATCAAGGCAACTGCAATTGATGACATTTTTTGCTAGGAATGCTGGTGCAGAGGTCTTTGCAAGAGTCTTACCATCATCAGAAAATCTACAAAAGGCATTAGCTTCTGAAATACCAGATGATCATCTCGCACTATTGCACCCTTTTAAATCATCATTAGAAGGTCATATTGAACAAGCGCTTTGCGAAAAATGGAATATTGATATGATTTTGTGCAGACAGTCTGGCGGAATCACTCAGAATACTTGGCAGAAGATTTGTGATCAAAAAAAAATTCAGTTAATTTTAATAAGTCGTCCATTGCCTATCACTGATATCGAAAGTGTTAATAATTTTGATAGTTTAATGAAGCGAATTACACTATTCGAATAAGAATGTAATCTAGTATTAATATAAATTTGAGGAGACCTTTGCTTAATGAGAAAGAACCTAATTCTAGTTTTAACAACTGAAGCAAATTTACTGAATGCAAAAAAATTAGCAAATATATTATTGGGGAATAAGCTTGCAGCATGTATATCCTTGCGTAAGATTTCTTCTGGCTATTGGTGGAAAGGAAATTTAGAAGATTCAAATGAGTATCAGTTGATGATAAAAACCACAAAAGATAAATTATCGAGTTTAATGGATGAAATTAAGTTCAGACATTCATATGATTTACCTGAGATTATCTTTTGGGAAGTTAATTCAAGTGATGAATACCATGAATGGGTTAATTCATCATTAATTGATTAAAAAAATTATAAGTAGAATTCAACAATTTCTTTTAAGGAATCTGTTGCCCTGGAGCCAATTTTACTAACGATATGACCCGCACAAATTGATCCAATTTGTCCACACCTTTCGAGGGTCTCACCATGGGTATAACCAAATAGGAACCCCCCTGCGTATAAATCTCCTGCTCCTGTTGTATCAGTTAAATTCCCAATTTTATATGGATTAATATTTATTCTTTCTTTTTCGTTAAGAATAATAGAGCCTTTGTTCCCTAATGTAATAGCAGCTGTTTTACAATTTTTAGATATTTGATTAAGAGCTTTGTCAAGATCTGAAGTTTGATATAATGACTTTATTTCTTCTTCATTGGCAAAAAGAATATCTATATGATTACTTACTAATTCAATGAAACTTTCTCGGTGCCTTTCAACACAAAAAGAATCTGATAGTGATAATGCTACTTCTTTGTTTAATCCTTTTGCGGCTGATGCAGCGGCTATAAATGCATTTTTTGCTGCTGAATTGTCCCATAAATAGCCTTCTAGGTAAAGAACTTTTGTTTTCTTGATGATTGAGAGATCTAGATCTTCAGGTTCAATTAGGACCGAAGCCCCTAAATAAGTGCACATTGTTCTTTGAGCATCAGGAGTTATAAAAATCAAGCAGCGTGCAGTTGATGGCCCTTCGACAGCAGGTGGAGTTTTGAAAATAGTTCCAGCAGCTGACATCTCTTTAGTAAAGACTTCACCAAGTGAATCATTTCTAACGCGACCAATAAAAGCAGCTTTCCCTCCTAATTGAGCTATTCCTGCAAGGCTGTTAGACACTGATCCACCTGAAGTTTGCTCTTCGAAATGTATTTCGGAACATAGTTTTTTTGCTTGATCTTCTTTTAATAAAGTCATACTCCCTTTTATAAGACTATGATCTTGGAGAAAGGAGTCATCTGTTTTGACTAAAACATCAACAATTGCATTGCCAATTCCTACAACATCTATGTCTTGAATTGATTGAAAATCTAGATCTTTCATTAGATATCAAATAATTGAATTAATTGGTTTGAGACTAGTAAAAATATTTTTAGACGCTTAGTAGAGCCCTTTTGGGGCCATGTATCGGATCTTCTACAACAATTGTTTGGTCTCTGCTCGCTCCTAAAGAGACTATTGCTATTGGGACTTCCATAAGCTCAGCGAGAAATCTTAAATAATTCATTGCTGTTGAGGGGAGATCTTCTAGTCTTCGACAGTCAGCTGTTGAGCGTTCCCATCCTGGCAGTTTCTCAAAAATAGGCTGACACCTTGCGAATTCTTCAGCACTACTTGGAAAATATTCAATCCTTTCTCCATCTAGTTCATAAGCAACACAAACTTGTATCTCTTCTAGTTCATCAAGAACATCAAGTTTTGTAATTGCAAGACAATCAAGTCCATTTACTTCAACTGCATATTTACCAATTACACCATCGAACCAGCCGCAGCGCCTTCTTCGACCAGTGGTGGTACCAAACTCACCACCTCTGTCACATAATTGGTCATTGATACTTCCTTCTAATTCAGTAGGGAATGGACCTTCCCCAACTCTTGTTGTATAAGCTTTGGCAACACCAATTACTCGATCAATCAGAGTGGGGCCGACTCCAGCTCCAATGCAGGCCCCTCCTGAAACAGGGTTTGAGGAAGTTACGTAAGGATATGTTCCATGATCTAAGTCCAAGAGAGTTCCTTGTGCTCCTTCAAAAAGGATATTTTTTTTATTTCTAGCTGCTTGATGAATAGTTCTAGAACAGTCAACAATATGTGGAGCAAGTCTTTCTCCATAAGAAAGATACTCCTCTATTAAATCATCAAGTTTGAGTTGATTTACTCCATAGATATTTTTGAAAAGGTCGTTTTTCTCAGAAAGAGGAACGTTTAAACGTTCTCTAAGCCTTTTTTTATCAAGTAAATCAATAACACGAATACCATTCCTTTGAGCTTTATCTGCATAAGTAGGACCTATGCCTCTTCCAGTAGTTCCTATCTTTTTCTCACCTCTTCTCTGTTCAATTGCCTGATCCAATAAACGATGATAAGGCATTGTTACATGGGCTGTAGAGGCAAGCTGAAGCCCAGAAATGTCTATATCGTTTTCGAGAAGCATATCAATTTCACTAAGCATCACTTTTGGGTCTACCACTGTCCCAGAGCCAATAAGACATATTGTTTCTGGATAAAGGATCCCAGAGGGTATTAAGTGGAGCTTTAAAACCTTTTCGTCAACAACGATTGTATGGCCAGCATTAACACCTCCTTGGTATCTCACAACTACGTCGGCAGAGCGGCTTAATAGATCGGTAATTTTGCCTTTACCTTCATCACCCCATTGAGCGCCTATGACTACAACGTTTGCCAAGAATATTTCGGCCCGAAGCCGCTGATATGCAGAATCATGCAGCTTCGCAGATTTCCCTGCCCTGCGTCAAAGGACTTAATTAAACAGTATTTTTTTTAACTTTCTTTGGAAACAAGACTTTCTGCTTTAGAGAGTTGATTTTCTAGGCGGTTTTTTAGATCTTCGGACAATGGACGCTTCCCAAAAGTTTTGTAATGACCTGCTAATGAGTTAAGAGCTGTCTGCATTGTCGTGAATGAGACACTGTCGTTGACTTGTGATCGATTTCTGTATCGAGAAATATATGCCGTGATGAGTGCGATGGCTTCTGATCGGCCTTCATCATCCTGTGATGAGCCAATAGTCTCTTGAAGACTTTTTGCAACTGAAACTGTGTCAGTGACATAGTCGCCTGTCATAGAAAGGCGAGCAGCTTCAGCGCTTTGTGAAAACGGAGCAAATACGAGACAGAGAGTTAATACTGAGACCAATAGTTTCTTGATCAGCCTATGTAAGGCAATTCTCATTTTTGATAATCCAATTCCTTTGACTCTATAAGGCTTATGGGATCTATCAACCTTTGTTAGCGAATATCTCTGATAAGAGTTGTTTTTGTGCTTCTTCAACCGATAACAATTTCAATTGTCTTGTTTGCCTCTTAAATAACTCGACCTTCCCCAGAGAAGCTTCTCTACCCACAACTATTCTAAAAGGGATTCCAATAAGATCAGCATCTTTAAACTTAACTCCTGCTCGTTCATTTCTGTCATCTAATAGCGCATCTATTCCTGCCTCTAAGAGATTTTTATATACCTTTTCTCCTAATTCCCTTTGGATCTCATCTTTTTGGTTCGCTATGACAACAATCGCTTCAAAGGGGGCAATTGTTAATGGCCAGCAAATGCCCAATTCATCATGATTTTGCTCTACTGCGGCTTGTGCAAGTCTAGAAACTCCAATTCCATAGCAACCCATCCAGAAAGGTTCCTGATGGCCCGCCTCATTTGTGAAGCCTACTTCTAAGGCTTTGGAATATTTGCGACCTAATTGAAAAATATGCCCAACTTCAATCCCTCTACATTCTTCTAAAGCTTGAGTTGGATCGTGTATGCATTTATCTCCATGCTTTGCTGTTCTTATATCAACTCGATTTTGTATCCCGCCGACAGTTTCCCAGGTTGCATGACTTCGGTGGTAACCGATTTCATTGGCGCCACACACGAAACTTTCAAGATCAGCTGCTGTGTGATCTACACATCGAAGAAAAGTTTTTTTCCAACTCTTTGCTCCATTTAAAACTTCATTATCAAGATCAGGTCCAAGGGATCCAAAGGGCCAATCACTTAACCCTTGTATTTTTAATTGTTCGACCGTAATTGGTTTTATCTCAAATACTTGTGCATTTAAAATTTTACTGATCTCATTGCTCAACTTTATATCATTAAGATCTTGATCTGCTCTTAAACTTAAAAGTAAAGGCTGAGTTTCGTTGTTTTCAATAGTCGCTATCAAAGCCAAAACTTTTACTATTTGTGTAGGATCTAAATTATTCGAAGTGCATAAATCTTCAATAGAATTCTGATTTGATGTTTCCAGAATTGATGGGTTCTCTTTATTTAGAACTTTTTTGTTAGGTGCTATTGATATAGCTTTTTCTTGATTGGCTGAATACTTACCATCATTTGCAATTAAAATCAAATCTTCTCCAGCTTCCGCTGTAACCATGAACTCTTGAGAAGCAGCTCCTCCAATTGCCCCACTATCTGCATCAACGCCTACAGTAATTAAGCCACAACGATCAAAAATTGTTTTATAAGCAGCCTCCATTCTTTTGTAAGTAGACTGTAAATCCTCTTCATTTGCATGAAAAGAATATGCATCTTTCATTATAAATTCTCTGCTTCTCATTAATCCAAATCTTGGCCTAATTTCATCTCTAAATTTAGTTTGTATTTGATAAATATTAATTGGTAACTGACGGTATGAATTTAGAAGTTCTCCAGCAAGTGTTGTGACAACTTCTTCATGTGTAGGGCCAAGACCAAGAGCTTTGCCTTGCCGGTCTTTGAGATGAAACATTATCCCTTCACCTTCCGTATAGCTTTGCCATCTTCCACTTTTTTCCCACAATTCGGCAGGGTGAAGTTGAGGAAGAAGTGTCTGAAGAGAACCTGCATTGTCCATTTCTTCCTGAACAATCGCGATAATTTTGCGAAGCACTCTCCACATAAGAGGCATATAGGCGTATATGCCGTTTGTTACACGCCGTATGTAGCCACCCCTTATGAGGAGCTGATGCGATGGAATTACAGCGTCTGCAGGAGTGTCCCTTAAGGTCACCAGCATTAGACGGGAGACCCTCATTGCTATCTCATCAGAGGAGCCCGAAGATAACATCTGCTATAGAAAAATGGCCGATCGGGAAACTGTCTAGATTCACTTAATTTCTCGATCAGAATGAGTCTCATCTGCTAAGTTTTCGCGAATCTAATCGTTGCGAGTTGGGATTATGTTTACTGGATCAGTCAAAAATGTAACCACTGATTCATCATTAAGCTCTACTTTTAGTAAAGACATTGATAAAGAAAAAGCTAGTTCTGAAAACCTGGTTGGCATAGATGAAGTTCAGAAATCTTTGAATCGCTCAAGAGCTTCTGTTTACAGATACACTAATACTGACACAAGAAATCTTAATCCTCCCTTTAATCCTAGAAAGTTAAATCCTGAATATAGAAGTGATCAAAAAGACCCTCTTTTGTTTCACCCTAATGAGGTGGCTCGTTTTGCAAAAGATGTTTTGCGTATTAAGGAAGTTACTGTTGAAGTTTTGAATTCTCCTTCGTCAGCTACTCAACAAGTTTTAAATTCGATACTTGAAGAGCTTCGTTTAATTAGGTCCCATTTGGAAACTACCAAATCCACTCCAACAGATTTTTCGTCTCATATGAATCGAAAAGATCGTTCAGTCGCATAAATCTCAAGAAAGTGTCAGAATATGGAAATAATGAGATTTAAGTCCTCCTTAATTAGATGGAATTTCTTGCTTTAGAAATTTGATTGTTTGTGACCCAATTTATGAGATTGTAAATTTCGCTTCCTAAATGGATTCAGAACCAGACCCTTTGCCAGATTCTTATTTGCCTGTTGAAGTCAGCTCCCAGGCTCAAACCCAATTTGATTTAATTGGTCCACAAGACCAAAGTGATCCTTTTAGTTTGAGGGGATTATCAGTAGCATTTATAGGAGTCCTAATTGCGTTCGCATCAATAGGGATCCCTATTGCAGCCATTTGGATAGAGAAGCCTTCTATAAGGCATAGAATTGTTCCTATTGCTTTGGAGAGTGATGAACCTAAGCCCTCTCTCTTCTTCTCCCTCACCGGGATTGGTAAACCTAGTAGTAGAGATACCAGCAGGCAGTAGAAATAAATACGAGTATTTTTCTGATTGTGGGGTAATGGCTCTAGATAGGGTTTTGCATTCTTCTGTCCGGTATCCATTTGACTATGGATTTGTTCCTAATACGCTTGCAGAAGATGGAGCACCTTTGGACGCAATGGTGATTATGGAGGAGCCGACTTTTGCAGGTTGCTTGATTAAAGCAAGACCTATTGGAGTTTTAGATATGCACGATTCAGGAGCCTATGATGGGAAGCTTTTGTGTGTGCCAGTTGCGGACCCTCGTCAAAAATCAATTCATAGCATTAGACAAATTGCTCCTAATCAATTGGAAGACGTGGCCGAATTTTTTCGTACATATAAGAGTTTAGAAGGCAGAGTAATAGTTATAGATGGATGGAGAGATTTTGATGCTGTTAATGATTTACTGGAAAGTTGTATTGCAGCTGTTAAACACAAATAATATTTACTAAGTCTATTATCTTTTAATTTTAGGGCTTAATATTGAATTGCTTATCTTTGTTCTATGAAAAATCTTAAGATCTATAGCTATTCTAAATGTTCAACTTGCAGAAAAGCAATAAATTGGTTGAATAGCAATCAACTGGAATATGAATTAATAGATATTACCTTGAACCCTCCAGAATTAAATATTCTTTTGGAAGCCTTTAATCAGTTAGGTAATAGAAAGGCCTTGTTTAATACTAGTGGTGTTAGTTATCGAACTCTTGGAGCTGAGAATATAAAAGCTATGAATGATGATCAGGCTTTAGAAGCTCTTGCAAAAGATGGAAAGTTAATTAAGCGTCCTTTCTTAATTAGTTCTAGCGGTGAGATTTTAGTAGGATTTAACGAGAAAACTTGGATGAGTGTTTTATTGGGCTAAAATATATGGATTAATATCAGGGATTAATTTGACTAAGACCAATGATCGAAATGCTCAAAACGATAGCGGTAAAAATTCGGTTTCTAAATCATCCGTAAGTCCTAAAGATAATTCTTTTTGGGATTTCTGGGGTCCTATATTTTTTACCATTGTTCTTTATTTTGGTATCAAGCATTATTTAGCAGAGGCCAGGTATATTCCCTCAGGCTCGATGCTACCCTCTTTACAATTGCAGGATAGATTACTGATAGAAAAACTCACTTTTAGAAGAAGATCGCCTCGAAGAGGTGAAATTGTAGTATTTAATTCTCCATATGCCTTTGATGCAGTTCTAAAAAAAACAAACTCTACTTCACCTCTACTGTGCAGCTTTCTTAACTTCCCTTTGATTGCTTTGATCCCAGGTTTAAATAATTCTACTTGCGTACCATATATTAAGAGAGTTGTTGCAATAGAAGGAGATAAAGTTCGAATTAACTCTAGGGGAGAAGTAAGGCTAAATAATATTATGTATGCTGAACCTTATGTTGATGATTTTTGCTCTAAGGAAACACAATCTATTGGCCTTTGTAACAGTATGGATCTAATTGTACCTAAAGGGCATGTAATTGTTCTGGGAGACAATAGAGCTAATAGTTGTGATAGCAGATGCTGGCCAGGCGGACCATTTGTTCCAACAGGACAAATCATTGGTAGAGCTGTATTTAGATTTTGGCCATTAGCTCGGGTGGGTTTTCTTAAGCCTTAAGACCTGAAGCAATTATTTTGCCTTTTATCTCTTTCCCTTCGAATGGTTGATTGGCGGCTACAGGAGTATTTCCCCCTCTACGATTTTGAATCCACTTTTTTTCAGGATCAAAAAGTATCCATCTGCGACTTCCTATTCTCAGAGATTCTTCTGGAAGATTAAGCAATTTTGATGGACCAAAACTTAAAGCTTGCCATAAATCATTAATTGACCAGTCAGCATTATTGATCAGTTCATTCCATAACAACGGGAGTACTAAATGATGACCTGATAAGCCAGGCGAAGATTGGCTTGAAGGGAGCAGACTATCTTCTTCTTCAAGAGGAACAGAATGCACTGCAATAGCAGTTATAACTTGTTCTTTTAGAGCATTTATAAGTGCCTTCCTGTCTTTTGTTCCTCCAAGAGAAGGGTTTATTCTCCAGCCAAGTTCTGTGGGCTTTAATGCTGTGTTGTCAGTTACTAAGTGCCACCAACAAACACTTGCCAATGGCTTCTGGTCCGCTTTCTTAAGTATTGCAATACTTTCTGCTGTAGAAAGATTCATCAGACGTAAAGAACATTGAGGGTGTAGTCGATATAGCTCCAGTAATTGGGTAAGAGGAAGCGTTTCGCTTTCAACTGGATCTGGTAACCATCCAGCACGCAATGTTGCGACCCCTTCCCTAACTATTCCATTCCCTTGAATAGCTTTGTCTCGTGGGGCCATTAACACTGGATTTCTACCTATCTCACCTAATAACAACCCTCGCTTTAAAAGAGTTAAAGAAATAATTGAATCGTCTTCTGCTATGCCAATAGCTCCATTTTTGAGTAAAGCATCATGTGGTGCAAGATCAATTCCTAGCCCACCTTGGCTAAAGCTTCCCCAAAGGTGAATTTTGATATCACTTTGATTATCTATAAACCCTTTTAACTTTTCAGGTTGATCACGATATGTAGGACTTCTTGGCAGCAATGCTATCTGTCCATATCCAGAAATTGCAGCAATTCCCTTTAGACTTTTAATGGTTTCATTCCTTCCACTGAAAGGCTCTTCAAGAATCGAATGAGGATCTACAAGGCAAGGTGCGAGTAGTTGATTTGGACCTGGCAAGGAGTTAATTCCTTTCGCTTTAGCGTCTTTACGAGCTTTATTACCAATCCCTACTAAATGATTGTCGATAATTAGTGCAGCATCTTCTACTACTGATTCATTAGACCCTTTAAGGATTTTTACGGGATCAAGTAAAAAGGATTTTTCCATAATGAATCTAGAGAGCTCCTGGTGCTGTGCAGTCCAACACGCCCCCAATGTGAGTTGTGATATTTAGGCATGTCACTACATAAGGTTGGCTTGAACTATTGTTAATGTCGATAATTGTTATCCCACCATTGCCCTGTTTTACTGCCCATATATCACCGGGAGTCAGCCCCAGAAGATTGCAGAGAATAGTTTTGTTTACTGCATCGTGAGCAACTACAAGGCAAGTTTGCTCACTTGTTAATTGTGAACAAATTTGATCCCAGCAACTTACAGATCGATCCCAAACGTCTTGAATAGTTTCTCCTTCAGGCATTTGAACTGTTTCTGGAGACTCTTTCCAATTTTTGAGCAGTTTTGGCCATTGATCAATGATTTCAGACTCCAGTTTTCCTTCCCAAAGCCCATGCCCAATTTCCACTAATCCATCTTGGATTTCTAATTGAACACCTGGGTGATATTTTAATATTTCTTCGGCGGTTTGTTTTGGCCTTGTTAATGAACTACTAATAGCCTTATCTATTTGGATTTTTTTTAGAAAGAATCCAGCAGCTTTAGCCTGATTTTTACCATTATGATTAAGAGGAATATCAATTTGCCCTTGAAAACGACCTTCTTTATTCCAATCTGTTTCACCATGTCGAACAAGTATTAATCTAGCTTTTTTGATTGTCTTTATTGGTATAGCAGGCTGAAGATGGGAAGTATTATTTAAGCATTCAATTTGCACTTGATATTGATTATCATGAATACTATTTAAATTGAATACTGAAATTGAAGCATTGTCTAATTGTAGTTTTCGAAAACTTTTACTGGATTGTTTTAATAATTCTAATATCAAGCATCTAAGGATTGCATTATGAGCAACAATTAATATGGTTTGGTCTTCTTCATGAAGATGAATATCAGTTAGTCGTGCTAGAAATGTTCTTGCTTGAATGATTAATTCTTCAATTGGCTTAAATGTTTCTCCATTTTCTCGTTCAAGTGTTAGTTCTTTTGGGTCTTCTCTCCAGACCTGAGATTGGATGGGATATTGCTTTTCAATTTCTTCCGCAGTAAGTCCACTCCATATCCCTAGATCAACTTCTAAAAGTCCATCTTCCATTATTGGAATTAAATTGTCTTTTCTGCACTTGATCAGATTTTTCGTGGTTTCTGCTGCACGCCTTAAAGGTGAACTATAGATTTCATTTATGGGTATTTTTAACAATGCCTCCCCAGCTTGCAGAGCCTGACTTCTTCCTTCTTGAGTAAGTGTTGAGAGGTCGTTACGACCTTGAATGCGACGCTCAATGTTGAAGGTGCTAAGTCCATGTCGAACTAGCAGAAGACGTAAAGTCATAGGCAAAGAGTTTTAGTCGGCCAACCTATTTGGAATCTATCGACGTAATCTTTCTTTGGCAGCAGAGAATTTCTCTACGCTGATTTTCTTCCTCTGACTTCTTCCCAATATGCGAAAGGTTATTCCGGGCTGGAAAGTGTTAGCAGTGACGCTATCACTCTTTTTAACTGTGTTGATTTGGGCACGTGGTCTTCAAGAGAGTTTTGATAGACCATCGGTTGCTCCAAAGCTGTCAATGCATCAGCAGGAGATGGCTCTTTTAGCGAAGGCAGCTATCCCACAACCTTTAAGTACGTTGTTTGTCGGAGAAAGCCCTGAGCAGACTTTTTTAGAGACTTTAAAAGAAATTCCTGATGAACAGATTAATGAGCGTGAGAAATTGATGCTTGCAGGTTTAGAGCCTTCCCTAGAAAAACGCAAATTAGTTTTACAAAAACCTTTTAAAGATAAGTCTTTGCTTGTTATTCAAAAAGCTTTTCTTGATATCTCTAATAAAAGTATATTCTCATCTGATTCCCTAATTGTTTTAGATGAAATAAAAGGTGATCCTCTTCTTTACCAAACTGCTTGCTTGGCAATTGGTGGCTCTAAGGACATGTGCATTTCGCTTGATATTGCCAGGACCATGGCCTTGAGGTTAATGATTAGTCAAGGGTTACCAATTGTTGGACTGATAGTTGGAATTTGTTTGTTAATACGACAAGTTTGGCTGTTAGTAAAGACTAAGTCTAAGCCATGGCCTTCGATTTCTCCATTGCCACTTTCTTTGTTGGATATGGCTCTTTTAATTGCAGGAGGATTTGTTGTACTGGGAGAAGTAACCTTTCCAATGTTAGTTGCTCCAATCAGTAATTCCTTAATAGATAATTTCAAAAGTCCAACAAGTGATGCCCTTAAAGTTTTAGTTGGTTATAGCGCAATGGCTTTGCCTCCTTTATATATACTTAATCGACAGTTGAAAGATTTAGGAAATACAAATAGACCTTCTAATGGATGGCTTCAATGGAAGATCAGACCTGTTGGAAATGGATTTCTAAAAGCTTTAAATGGATTACTAATGGTAATGCCATTAGTTCTTCTGATAACTTGGATCATCCGTCTTTTTGTTGGCGATCCGGGGGGTAGTAACCCTCTACTTGATTTGGTTTTGAGTAGTAAAGACCCCTTAGCGTTAATGCTATTTGCTTTAACAACAATTATTTTGGCGCCTTTGTTCGAGGAGGTGATTTTTCGTGGAACTTTATTACCTGTATTGTCTAATGAACTAGGTGTTGGATGGGGTGTATTTGGAAGTGCCTTGGTATTTGCCTTGGCACACTTGAGTGTTGGAGAGTTCCCTCCACTATTAGTTCTAGGTCTTGGTTTGGCCTTTGTCAGACTTAGCTCTGGGCGATTATTTCCATGTTTCCTTATGCATTCTTTATGGAACGGAGTAACTTTTATGAGTCTTGTATTAATAGGGGGATAGTTTTGATAAATATTGATTATTCCTTTTGCACTTGCAGTTACAAGAACAGAGTGTTTCACTGAATCATTGATCATTACTTATTAGATGGTCGCTGTTGTTAAACCGCGTCCTTCATCTGTTAGGCGGGCACCTAGAAAGTCTTTTTCATCAAGTCCGCTTTTTTTGATTAAGGGCTCTTTGTCTACTAATAAAGTTGCTCGTCAATCACCTCTTCTTGGAGGACTTCATCGTGCTGTTGATGGAGGTCTTATAGGAGTATTGATAGTAGTTTCATTAATGTCGGGATTAAGCTTGCATTGGCAGCATTTGTGGACAATTGCTTTCACTAGGCTTGAAGTGACTAAAAATTTGGAGCATAAGTTAACTGATTCAACTGCTCTACTTGAGAGACATCTTTTACAGAAAGCGATATTACCGGAGTCGTTCGTTCCTACGAAAGTGTCCAATCTATTTTATTTAAAAAAACCAACTCATTTCAAATTTTATAACAACGACAATTCCTGGAAAATAATTTTAATGAAAGGTCTTGCTTCTAAGCCTGTTAATCACGGCTATTGATGCCGGTACCTTCTAAACGTTATTTGAGAGGTTATGACGTTAATCGTCAGAGGTTAGCTCCTCTTAAACTGGCTCCTTCCAATAGATTACGCTTAGTCTTTTTAATTCTTTGTCTTGGGATTTTAGGTCTAGTAGGAAGGATGGCATGGTTACAGGTATTACAGGCTTCAGAGCTTGAAGCACGTGCAAGGTCGTTCCAAATTCATAGGACCAAGCCATTGGGGACTAGACGTTCAATTGTTGATCGTAATGGCCGGTTAGTTGCTCTAGATGAAGAACGATTTCGTGTTTGGGCGCATCCTCGCTATTTCAATTTCCCAGGCGATGATCGTGGTTTGGTAAGGACTCCTTTAGAAGTATCAAAAAAACTATCGGATTTAATATCGATCCCAATGCGAGAATTAGTAGAAACCTTAAGTAAGAAATCCTCTGGGATAAAGCTCCTAGAAGGGGTTAATTCTGAGACTGCTAATGCAATTTTGAAGCTAGGTATTAGTGGCTTAGATCTTGAACCTTATCCTCAACGCATTTATCCGCAAGACAACCTTTTTGCAAATGTAGTTGGATTTTTAAATCAAGATCGTATTCCTCAGGCAGGGTTGGAACAGAGTCTGAATAAGAAGCTTTTAAGACATGAGTTGCCTCGAAAAGTTCGACGTAGTGCAGATGGAACTCCTCTTCCTAATGATGTAGAACCTGGAGTCTTTGTTGGAGATAATTTGCGATTGCAACTTACTTTGGATGCTCGTCTTCAAGAGTTGGCTCTTAAAGAGCTTAAAAAACAAGTACTTAAATGGGATGCAAAAAAAGGAGTAGCCATTGTTATGGATGTAACTAATGGTGAATTATTGGCTCTAGCTTCGACACCTACATATGACCCTAACCAATACTGGGACTACCACCCTGCACTTTTTCGTGAATGGTCAGTTCAAGATCTTTTTGAACCTGGCTCAACATTTAAACCCATCAATCTTGCTTTGGCTCTGCAAGAGAATGTTATACAAAGAGATGGAACAGTTTTTGATGGTGGAGCTATATCAATAGGAGGATGGAAGATACAAAATCATGACAAAAGAGGTCATGGGAAAATTGACTTCGCTCAGGTACTTGAAGTATCTAGCAATGTAGGAATGGTGAAGGCCATGAATCAGCTAAGTCCAAGTCTTTATTGGACTTGGCTGAAGAAATTAGGAATTGATACAAAGCCGACCACTGATCTCCCAGGAGCTGTTGCTGGACATCTAAAGACCAAAGAGGAATTTGTTTCTAGGCCAATTGAGCCAGCTACAGCATCGTATGGACAAGGTTTCTCTTTGACTCCTCTTAAGCTGATTCAGCTACATGCCCTGCTTGCAAATGGTGGATATCTTGTTAATCCTCATATCACCCGAGGTTTGACCATAGGTGATTCTTTGTATCCCAAATCTCCTCAATCTAGAAAACAGTTATTAAAGCTCGAAGTAACTCAAACAGTTCTATTTTGGATGGAATCTGTTGTTAATAAAGGGAGTGGACAGGCTGTTAAAACACCTGGCTATAGAATAGGTGGCAAAACAGGTACAGCTCAAAAGGCTGTAGGGAATGGTTATAAACCTGGTTTAAAGATTTGTAGTTTTGTGGCCAGCTTGCCTATTGGGGACCCTCGCTATGCAGTCTTGGTCGTGGTGGATGAGCCCAAAGGTCAGAATGCTTATGGTTCTACTGTTGCGGCTCCAGTTGCAAAGGAAATTATTGATGCTTTGCTGGTCTTAGAGAAAATCCCTCCTAGCAACGATAAGCAAATGTTGCAACCAGCAAGAGGTTAGAAATTTAGAGGAAAGATTGTGCATTGAACTTTTTTGCATGCCAAGTTGAAAAATGGGGCTAACTTACAAGCGGATTTGAGATGTTATGCGTTATGGCCACCCTTCTCGAACAGCTTTCCTTAATGACAGTTGTAGTTGCAGATACTGGCGAATTGGATGCTATTCGAACTTTTACTCCAAGAGATGCGACGACCAATCCGTCACTTATTCTTGCGGCTGCTCAAATTCCAGATTATCAAGAGCTTATAGATGAGGCTCTGAAATCCTCACGTAAGCATGTTGGGATGGGAGCGCCTATTGAAGAGGTGGTTAGTGAAGCCTTGGATGAGATTTGTGTAATTTTTGGCAAGGAAATTCTTAAGATAGTGCCTGGAAGAGTCTCCACAGAAGTGGACGCACGATTAAGTTATGATCAGGAGGCAACAATATTAAGAGCTAGAAAATTAATTGATCTTTATGAGCAGATGGGAATATCTAAAGATCGTGTTTTGATAAAAATTGCTTCTACATGGGAAGGCATTAAAGCAGCGGAGGTTCTTGAAAAGGAAGGCATTCATTGTAATTTGACTCTATTGTTTGGTTTCGTTCAAGCTGTAGCTTGCGCAGAAGCTGATGTGACTTTGATTTCACCATTTGTAGGTCGAATCCTTGATTGGTATAAAGCTGAAACGGGTAAAGAATTTTATTCAGGGCCTGAAGATCCTGGAGTGATTTCAGTAACTAAAATTTTTAATTATTTCAAAGCCAATGGCTACAAAACTGAGGTAATGGGAGCAAGTTTTAGAAATATAGATGAAATAGTCGAACTGGCTGGTTGTGATCTTCTTACTATTTCACCGAAACTATTGGATCAATTAAGAAAAACAGAAGCTCCTTTAAGTAGGAAATTAAACAAACTAAACCCTATAAGTAATGAGAAAAAGATAAATGTTGACCATAATCTTTTTATTTCAATGATGAAAGAAGACAGAATGGCTACTGAAAAGTTGGATGAAGGAATACGTGGTTTTAGTAAAGCTATTGAAACTTTAGAAGCTCAATTGGCTCACAGACTCGCTTTTCTTGAAGGTGATGCCGCTTTTGAGCATGTAGTCCATGAGATTTTTATGCTTAATGATCTTGATGGAGATGGTTGTATTACAAGAGAAGAATGGTTAGGAAGTGATGCTGTTTTTGATGCTCTTGATAATGACCACGATGGCCGATTAGTTCAAGATGATGTCCTTTCTGGGTTAGGGGCAGCACTTGCCATTGCTACTATTTAAACTAAAAGTTTTATAAAATCTAGCGCAATTTAGATTCATTAAAAATTTTCTTCTTTGGTTCATTTGTTTTTTTAGTTATAAAAAACATTTGATTAAAAATTGAAAGATAAACGTCTGTAATGCTAACAATTAGTATTTCCATTTTGGATTGTTTGGTATAGCAGGTCCCTGTTTTATATTGTTTGGTTCTTGGAGCTTTACTCTCCATTTAGGAACTTTACAACTTACGAAATCTGAACGCTCTATCACAAAACCTTCTTGCTCTTCTTTGGCTAGAAAACCTCCTACCCACTCTCCTTGTTTTTTTAACCCTCCTTTGAACCAGACCCATGCCTTTTGTTTCGTAGTTGACATTCGCTTGACTTAGAGGTGAGTGAGTACTTAAGAATTAACAGTCTATGGGAATAAGAATGGATAAAGTTTTTTGTAATGATTCTCCTATTAGCTATTTTCTATTAACTCTGAAAAAGTAGCCGTTTAATAACTCTATTGGCTATATCTCCATAGCCAAGATTTCCAGATAATATCTCTGCAATTCTTTGTGGGGCAGTTGGCCTTTTTATACCAAGTTGATAGCCAACTTTTGGAAAACGGTAAAAAACTTGGGCTATCCTTTTGCCCCAAATCATTGAGTCGCCCCATTTTTTTTTCATTGCTTTTGTGTAATTATTTAAGTTATAGCTTCTATCAGTTAGCCATTTATTAAGAGCGTAAGCTGCTTCCTTGCCGCTTAAAAGGGCTGGCCTGAGACCTTCGGCCAAGAAAGGATCACAAAGAGATGCCGCATCTCCTACGACTACTATCCCATCGTTATGTAAGGAACAGTGACCGTTCCAAACTCTTAAGGAAGCTTCCTTTCTTCTACCTTCTGTTGGGTTAAAACCAAGGCTCGGCAGGAATGTTTCTAGGACTTTATTGGTGTCGGAGGAATCTTGGCCAATAAAGGTTCCTACTCCTACACTCACACCTTCTTTAATGGGGAATGCCCATGCAAAACCATGGTGAACTAAGCCAAACTCAAACCTTGTAGTGTTGTTTGTAAGATTACCTCTACGATTTAGTCTTACAGAAGTTGTAGATGCATAATGAAGAGTTTTAGGACCTAAACCAAATTTTTGAGGCCAAGGAGAACTCGAACCATCTGCAATTACGATCGCTTTGGCTGTTAATTGTTTACCAGTTTTTGAGGTTACTTTCCAATGGGAGTTTTCTTTGAATAAATTCTCAACAAAAAATGGCTTAATAAATTCAACACCCTCGGCAATTGCCTTGTTTGTAATCAGTTCGTCAAGCTTTTCGCGACGTACTATCCAGAATGGTGCTGAGCCTGGAAGTTGTGCTGTAACTGGATCAGATAAGCACCAGCTGAAATTAACTTCTTTAATTACTTCATCAATCACTGGTGAAAGATTAAATGGGAATAATGTTTGTACAGAGGCTGCCATTCCCCCTCCACAAGCTTTAATTGGCTGTTCCTTTTCTTTCTCGAGAAGAGTAACTTTCCTACCTGTTTTTGCTAAGTGAAATGCTGCAGATGATCCAGCTGCACCAGCGCCAATTACTATTACATCTCTTGTAGTCACACTTTTAAAATATCGGCTTCTTTCTCGGCTAGATGCTTTTCTATTTCTCGAATAAATTTGTCTGTAAGTTGTTGAACAATTTCTTGTTCATCTCTACTTTGATCTTCTGATATTTCGCCTTCTTTCTCTAACTTTTTGACTTTGTCTATTGCATCGCGTCGAATATTTCTTAAGGATACCTTTCCTTCCTCGGCATATTTAGAAGCAAGTTTACAGAACTCTTTACGACGTTCTTCGGTTAATGGAGGAACATTTATGCGGATAATTTTCCCATCATTGTTTGGAGTGAAACCTAAGTCACTTGTAGCAATTGCTTTCTCTATAACTGCTAAAGAACCCAAATCAAAGGGTTGAATGGCAATGGTTTGAGAATCTGGGGTTGAAATGGTGGCTAATGATTTCAAAGGAGTATCTGATCCATAATATTCAACCGTTAAGCGATCAAGAAGAGATGGATTTGCTCGCCCTGTTCGGATTGTGTTGAAAGTACGCTGAGCAGCCTCTACAGACTTTCGCATGCTGGTTTCGAGTTCCTGTTTTGACATTTTCTTCAGTGACGACTAATTCTGGATAATAAGTTGGAATAGATAATACTCAGCTGGAATTGCTGATCCTGGAACCAATCTGCTTGCCTGCAACAGCTTTATTTATATTTCCGGCTTCAAAAAGATTAAAAACGATAATTGGTATGTTGTTGTCTTTACATAGAGCTATAGCAGTGCTATCCATAACGGCGATCTCTTTACTTAGAACTTCTTGAAAGGTCAAGTTGTCATATCTAATAGCGTCAGGGAATTTTTTTGGGTCTCGGTTATAAACACCATCTACTTTTGTTGCTTTAAAGACAACATCTGCATTGATTTCAGCCGCTCTCAATGCAGCAGTAGTGTCGGTTGTAAAAAACGGGTTGCCACAACCTCCTCCAAAAACAACTACTCGTCCTTTCTCAAGATGTCGTATTGCCTTCCTACGGATATAAGGCTCTGCAACTTCTTTCATTTCAATAGCTGTTTGTACTCGAGTAGGCACTCCAGAACGTTCTAAACCGTCTTGGAGACTAATGGCATTCATTACAGTTGCCAGCATGCCTACATAATCTGCAGTAGCACGATCCATCCCATCAGCTGATCCCTTTAGCCCTCGGAATATATTGCCCCCGCCAACGACAATTGCTAGTTGAGTCCCATTTGCCACCACCTTAGAAACATCTTTTGCAATCGATTGAACAATGGAGGGGTCTATGCCGTAGGGCTTGTCTCCCATCAGCGCTTCGCCGCTTAGTTTTAAAAGGGCACGAGAGTAAGCCATTCATTTCTCAGATCTTTTTGACAGTAGCAAGTTTTGTGCAGACAGCTATTGATCCGGGTTAATAAAGTGGGGAAATTTTATTTCACTTGCTTTTATTAAAGAAATTGTTTAGCCAAATGACAGAGGCAAATGCAACTACAAGTTCTCTATTGGCCAGATTAACAATCTCAGCGATTCATAAAGCTTCTAGAAATCCCAATTGTTGGTCAGAACCTGCTGTTTATAATGCATTATTAGTAAGTGGACTTTCAGTTTTGCTTGAAGGGATTCAGTTGTTAGAAGGAGATCATCAATTTAAAAAAATTGTTAATTAGAATTCAATCCCTAATTGAGCCTTTATGCCTTGCTCTTTGAATGGGTGACGGATTAAATTCATTTCTGTGACTAGATCTGCTTGACAAATTAATTCTTTTGGAGCACCTCTACCGGTAAGAGCTACATGAGTCAGTTTTGGCCTTTTATTTATTCCATCAAGCACTTCATTTAAAGTGATATACCCTAGTTTTAAAGCAATATTTATTTCATCAAGTATTACTAGCTTATGATCTTCATCTTTCAAATAAAGTATTGCTTTATCCCATGCTTTGGCGACCAATTCTTTATCTCTTTCCCTGTTTTGGGTCTCCCAAGTGAACCCTTCTCCAAGAGCATGAAAATTGATATTTTCACCAAGCATTTTTAGAGCTTTTGCTTCACCTGGTTCCCATCCTCCTTTTATAAACTGGATTATTGCAACACGCTTTCCATGACCAATTGTGCGAAGTGCCAAACCTAAAGCAGCAGTAGTTTTTCCTTTGCCGTTTCCTGTAAAAACAATAATTAAGCCTTTCTCTTGATCTCTGTTCGAGACTCTTTGACTTTGAACTTCTTTGCGCCTTTGCATCCTTCTTTTGTAACTTTCTTCATTCCCACTTGAGTTCATTCCACCTATGCCAAGGTTATTGGCCGTTTGATCTAGACTTGATAAAGGAGGTTTTCCTGGCTCAATTTGTTTATTCATTTGAAGAGAATTGAATAATTGATTTTCATGTATGTAGATCATTAATTATTTTAAGTAGCTTGGTTTTTGAGAGCAGCATCGACGGCTTTTTGTTGATCTCTTCGAGTTATCCAATGATGATAGGTTCGCGTGTGAATAGAAACAGAGTGCCCCATCATTCTTGCTGAAACCGTATCAGGAAGACCTATATGGATTGTCCTGATAGCCCATGCATGCCTTAAGTCATAGGGAGTTATGGGTAACTTATATCGACGAAATTGTTCTGCAACTCGCTTGCCAACAGTCTGCAAGGTGGTCCTATTGAGATCTAAGTTGATTTTGGGTAATGCTTCATTCTCTATGCCTAGCTTATGTAAATGGAATAACTCAACCCATTCAGGATGAAAGGGCCATACTTGATGCTCACCAGTCTTAGTGTTAGGGAGAACCCTTAAAACTTTGTCTCCTTGATTCTTAAAACATGAAAGATCGCAATAGAAAACCTCATGATTTCTGAGTCCATATGTAGCCATGAGCCCATAAACTAGACGCCATTTAGGGTTTGGAATTTGCCAAAAGATTTTTCTAATAACTTCATCTGAAGGTAAGTTACGAAAATGAGCTTTATGAAGTCCATAGCCACTTGCCTGGGCTTTCCATTCTTCTGGCAGTGTTAAGTCAAGATGACGAGCTAAAGCAGCTAAGACTGTTCCACATTGTTGTCTACTTCTACTGTTTTCTGAATAACTTTTAAGCGTATGCATTAGAAGACTTACATCTAATTCTTTATCAAGTTGATTGGCTTGATTGAATAGCCTTCTTAAATAAGGCCAATAAGCTGAACGCCAAGTACTTTTAGCTCCAGAAGGTGACTTCCGTCTGATTGGATCTAAGAAAAAAGCCTGCTTAAAATGATTAATCTCTCCAGTTAGGTTCTTATCTTTATTTCTTATCTCAATACGCTTCTCGCTTTTTGTCCAATGCTTCCAATTGAATTGATTGTGCTTAATTTGAAATAGTACAAGTTCAAGAATCTTTTGAGCTTCTTTTAACCCCTCCTGATTAGCAGTAATTCCAAGGCTGATGCGTTGGGTATTGAATTTATTGCTTGAGTCCCTTGAAGGGAGCGGACCTCGGAGATTTAGGCGGCACCCTCTTTGTTCAATCCTGAACTTAGTTCCATTTAATAAAAGCTCTTGATTGACTGTTAAAAGTCTTTCTTGGAATTCCATATAGACAAGGTGATGTATCCACCTTGACGTCAATTTTGGCTACCCTCAAGGCCTAACGTAAAATTGTCTACATGGCCAGGGTTGGAGTTCTGCTGCTAAACCTAGGAGGCCCTGAGCGGATTCAGGATGTTGGCCCTTTTCTCTATAACCTTTTTTCCGATCCAGAAATAATTCGATTACCCACACCAGCTCTTCAAAAGCCATTGGCTTGGGTGATTAGTACCCTGAGAAGCGGTAAATCTCAGGAAGCATATAAGGCAATTGGAGGAGGATCACCTTTAAGAAGAATTACTGAGCAACAAGCTAGAGAGTTGCAGTCTCAACTCCGACAAAGGGGGATCGATGCGACAAGTTATGTTGCGATGAGATATTGGCATCCTTTTACGGAATCAGCAGTTGCAGATATCAAGGCCGATGGAATTAAGGAAGTGGTAGTTCTTCCTCTTTATCCACATTATTCAATTGGAACTAGTGGATCAAGTTTTAGAGAATTGATGAGATTAAGACAGGCTGATTTGAGCTTCCAAAAGATTTCTATTCGTTGCATTAGGAGTTGGTATGACAATCCAGGTTATGTGAGAGCAATGGCAGAACTAATTTCTGAAAAGATTAGACTTTGTTCTATACCTGAAGAAGCACATGTGTTTTTTAGTGCTCATGGAGTTCCAAAGAGTTATGTTGAAGAAGCTGGCGACCCTTACCAAAAAGAGATAGAAAAATGTACTTTATTGATAATGTCTGATCTTTGTAATTTATTAGGACATGAAAATAAGTTTTCTTTGGCATATCAGAGCAGAGTCGGACCTGAAGAATGGCTGAAGCCTTATACTGAAGATGTATTGCAGGAACTTGGTAAAGCAAAGGTAAATGATTTAGTTGTAGTTCCAATTAGTTTTGTTAGTGAACATATTGAAACTCTTCAGGAAATCGATATTGAATATCGTGATCTTGCATATAAATATGGAATAATCAACTTCCGCAGAGTTCGTGCATTAGATACTTATCCTTTATTTATTGATGGGTTAGCTGATTTGGTTGACTCGTCTTTAAAAGGGCCAGAAGTTGATATAAGTGATGTGGCTGAACTTTCCACAAAAGTGAAATTTTACCCTCAAGAAAAATGGCAATGGGGTTGGAATAATAGTTCTGAAGTATGGAATGGAAGAGTTGCAATGTATTTAATACTTATTTTCTTGCTTGAAATTATTAGTGGGAATGGACCTCTTCATTCTATTGGGCTATTATAATCTCCTTGGATTTCCCTTTACTTTAAACATTATCTACTAAAATTTAGAAATAGTTCTTTTTCTTAGATTTATTAGTGAATTTGTTCTTGAGAATAAAAGAAACTATTCCCTTGCTTGATTATTTGTCTTCTTGAGGTGCATTAGCACTTACTGAGAGGTTGATTTCATGTAATTTTTAGGTTCTACAAGCAATTTGACCATTGGCCCTTTAATGTTAAGTATCAACTATGCAATGCCTTTACTGTGACCCTGACTTCTTCACCTAAATCAGTAGGTGATTCAAGGCATCAGGAATGTCGCCAGGTTTCTGGAGCTGACGCCTTAATGGATGCTCTTCGCAGGCATGGAGTTGACACAATATTTGGTTATCCAGGTGGAGCAATACTCCCTATATATGATGCAGTCCACAAGGCGGAGAAAGAAGGTTGGTTGAAGCATATCCTTGTTCGTCATGAACAAGGTGGCACTCATGCTGCAGATGGATTTGCAAGGGCTACAGGAAAAGTTGGAGTATGTTTTGGAACTTCAGGTCCAGGGGCAACAAATTTAGTTACTGGTATAGCAACGGCCCAAATGGATTCAGTCCCTTTAGTTGTTGTTACTGGTCAAGTGCCACGTCCAGCTATTGGAACTGATGCTTTTCAGGAAACAGATATTTTTGGGATTACCTTGCCGATTGTTAAACATTCATGGGTTGTTAGAGATCCTGCTGATTTAGGTTCAGTAGTTGCGCAAGCTTTTTTAATTGCAGCTTCAGGTAGGCCAGGTCCTGTTTTGATTGATATCCCTAAAGATGTTGGTCAAGAAATCTTTGATTATTATCCTATTGAACCAGGCTCGGTTTTGCCGCAAGGTTTTCGGCTGCCTCAGGAACCTGATTCTGCAAGCCTTTCAGCCTCATTAGATCTTATTGAACAAGCTCAATGCCCTCTTTTATATGTAGGAGGAGGTGTTATCTCCTCAGGGGCTCATAAGGTTTTAGCTGCTTTTGCTCAACGACATCAAATTCCTGTTACAACGACCCTGATGGGTAAAGGAGCTTTTGATGAGCAAGACCCATTGTCAGTTGGCATGCTCGGAATGCATGGGACTGCTTATGCAAATTTTGCTGTAACCGAATGCGATTTACTGATTGCAATAGGAGCAAGATTTGATGACAGAGTTACTGGGAAATTAGACACTTTTGCTCCAAGAGCAAAAGTGATTCATTTTGAAATTGATCCAGCCGAAGTAAGTAAAAATAGACCCGCTGATATAGCAATTATTGGCGATGTTTCTAAAAGTCTAAATACCTTACTTGAATTAAGTAAACAAAAAAAAGTAAGTATTCAAACCTCTACTTGGTTGAGGCGTATTGAAGAATGGAAAAAACATTTTCCTTTGGCCTTGCCTCCTAAGGAAGGTGAAATTTATCCTCAAGAAGTTCTTCTGGCTATTCGAGACTTGGCTCCCGGTTCATTTATTACAACTGATGTTGGTCAACATCAAATGTGGGCTGCCCAATATTTAAGAAATGGTCCTAGACAATGGATCAGCAGTGCTGGTTTAGGAACTATGGGTTTTGGTGTGCCAGCAGCTTTAGGTGTTCAAATTGCAATGCCAAGAGAAAAGGTTATTTGTATTGCTGGTGATGCAAGCATACTGATGAATATTCAGGAGCTAAGCACGATCGCTCAATATAAATTGCCTACGAAGATAGTGATCATTAATAATCAATGGCAAGGAATGGTTCGCCAGTGGCAGGAAAGCTTCTATGAGGAGAGATATTCTGCATCAGATATGCTTCCTGGAATGCCAGACTTCAATGCATTAGCTCATTCTTTTGGAGTGGGAGGCGTTTTAATTAAAGAAAGGTCTGAACTGATTTCAGGATTAAAAAATGCATTAAATGCTAATGGACCAATGTTGATTGATGTACATGTTCGACGAGGTGAAAATTGTTACCCAATGGTTCCTCCTGGTAAGAGTAACGCTCAAATGGTGGGCTTGCCTTCAAACCCAGAGAGTGCAATCAATATCAAACAAATCTAAGTTGCATTAAATATGGGACTACTTCATCTGATTCATTCATTTGCTATGCATGATGTGATCCGGACTTTTAAGTAATGAGAAAAGGATTTCTTCTGATTTTTCTTTTTGCAATTACTTTATGTCTGACACCTATCTCGACTAGTGCTGCAAAATTGCTTCAGATAAGAAGTTCATCTGAAATACAAGTTGGCGATAATAATCGTACTTATACTATTAAACTAGCCTGTTTTGATGTTAAGGATTCGAAAGAAGCTGCTGCTACAAATTGGCTGAAGGCTAATTTTAAAAGAGGAATTAAGATTAACTTTCGACCTGTATCTTTCAAGGAAAATCTTTTAATAGCACATGTTTCTAAGCTTGGAAGCAATAAAGAGATTGGAGAAAGTATGGCTGAAGCAGGATTTGGAATATTTTCTTGTGAAGGTGTTTAGGTTGGGAGTAAATAACTTCTGATCTTTTATATTTCCTTTTAATATTCGTTTTTTTTAATGATGTTCTCTATCTAAATATTGGCTATGATCTTGATTGAATCTATGGAGTTGTGAATTGATTAGAATTTATCAATTAAAATTACCTTTTGGACATTCTGATTTGGCTATTAAAGAAGCCATTTTAAAGAAACTTAAAATCATCTCTTCTGATTTTATTGATTACAAAATAGTTAAACAAAGCATTGATGCTAGAAACAGAAATAAAATTAAATCTATTTATAATGTTGACGTTTCACTTAAGAATGAGGATAGATTATTAGCACGTTTCTCTAAAGACAAAGATATAAAAAACTCACCTGACAATAGTTATACCTATAGATTTAATGCTCCTAAAAACTTCCTTAGCAACAATGAAAACCGACCGATAATAATTGGTGCTGGCCCTTGTGGATATTTTGCAGCTCTTTTGCTTGCTCAAATGGGTTTTCGCCCTTTAGTTTTAGAGCGTGGAAAGATAGTCAAGGACAGAACAATTGAAACATTTAATTTTTGGCGAAATAAGAGTCCATTTAATCCCGAATCTAATGTTCAATTTGGTGAAGGAGGAGCAGGTACTTTTTCAGATGGCAAGCTTTATAGCCAAATAAGTGATCCTCAGAAATATGGGTTGAAAGTCTTACAAGAATTAGTGGAAAGTGGGGCAAATCCAGAAATACTTACTCATAACCGTCCTCATATTGGAACTTTTAAGCTTGCAACTGTAGTTAGAGGTCTTAGAAAAAGAATTATCGAGCTTGGAGGTGAGATTCGATTTGAAGCTCGAATGGAAGAATTAGTTCTTGAGAGAAATTTAGGTAATTCAAATAGTAATAAACCTTTCAAAATTGTGGGTATAAAAGTTAATAATGGGGAACCTATCTGTACTAATAACTTAGTTATTGCTTTAGGTCATTCAGCTAGAGACAGCTTTGAAATGCTTCATAATGTTGGCGTTCAACTTCAACCGAAATTGTTTGCAGTAGGACTTAGGATTGAACACCCTCAGTCTTTAATAGATAAAGCACGATTAGGTGATATGTCTAGTCACCCCGGGATAGGCCATGCTGAATATAAACTTGTTCATCATGCTAGTAATGGAAGGTCTGTATATAGCTTTTGCATGTGTCCAGGCGGCCTTGTAGTTGGTTCAACCTCAGAACGTGAATGTGTTGTCACTAATGGAATGAGCCAACATACTCGTAATGAGAGAAATGCTAATAGTGCTTTGGTAGTTAATATTCTAAGAAAAGATCTTATTGATTTTGAGCGATGGCCTGGTGATCCACTCGCAGGAATAACTTTTCAGAGATATCTTGAGCAAAAGGCTTATAAACTAGGAGGATATGATTATCGAGCACCTGCTCAAAGATTAGAAGATTTTTTTGCTAGAAGAAGTTCGGTATCTATTGGAAAAGTAATTCCATCTTATTTGCCTGGAATTAAGCTTGCTAATTTAGAGGATTCACTTCCTTTTGAGTTCATAGATGCAATTAAGGAGGCTTTACCTGTTTTTGCACAAAGATTGCCTAACTATGACTATCCCGATGCCCTTTTAACAGCAGTTGAGACTCGAACATCATCTCCTGTAAGAGTTATTAGAGATGAACAAATGGAATCAGTAAATGTAAGAGGACTTTTCCCTGCAGGAGAAGGTGCAGGCTACGCTGGTGGGATTCTTTCTGCTGGAGTGGATGGTATTAGGGTGGCAGAAGCAGTAGCCCGAAATCTGATTAACACATAAACTTAGGGAGATAAAATACCATTCCATTGAACGACTCTCTCTCCTTGTCGCCTCCAAGAATTAAAGAATTTTGACTCTTTAAATGTACAAAGTGGACATACACTTACTTGGTCTAAGTCTAACCCACTCTCTTGTATTTGTTTTGTTGCAAAATTTCGGATGTCAAGAAAAACGAACCCTTTTTCTTCGCTAAAATTTATTATCTTGTCGTAGATAAGTTTTTCAATTATATGAGTATTTTTTGTTGTGCTGTAATCTATATCTGGGTAAAGAATGCTTGTGGCTTTAATTGCTAAGTTGAGTTCAAATTCATAATTTCTTTGACTTATTGCTGGTCCTAATGCTATAATTATGTCTTCCTTTATTGAACCTAATTTTATAAATTTGTTTATTAACTTATAAATAATATTATTTGCCAGCCCTTTCCACCCTGCATGGCAACTGCCTACTTTTAAAGTCGATTTATCGGCAATTAGTATCGGGATGCAATCGGCTGAGTATGCCCACAAACTTTGGTTCGAATTATCACTTATTAAAGCGTCTCCACTTAGTCTTTTTAAGTTAGTTGATTCAGAGGCCTTTATGATTGTTGAGCTATGTACTTGTTGCAAGAGATGAATGCTTGATGTTTTGTTTAAGCATGAATATAAAACTTCTGGTCCATGATTCTCTTCTGTCTTTGTGAAAAAACCATGTTTAAATTGTTTCTCTAAAAGTATACTTGCCTGCAGGAAGAGTCTTTTATTCTTCTCTACCCAAAACCATTCATTTGTTGATAAATTTTCAACTTTATTTTCTTTCTTGTTAAACAATTTGACATTTCTCCTTAGTTAATTTAGATCTTTGCACATCCAAAAACCAGTGAATTTTTCTTCTTCAGGACTAGTTTGAACTGAGATAAACTGTAATCCTTTTGCTGTTACTTTCGCTGACGAAAAACTTTTTTTTGCTTCATTTGCTTGTTCTTTTGACAGATCTGTTACTAACCATCTGTCCTCTTGACCAGCTTCTAGAAGAAGTTGGTTCCCTTCAATTGTCAATTTCACCGGTTCAAGTCCTCCTAGCCATCCAGCGAGAGCTAATGCCCTACTTTCACTAAATATTCTTAGCCCAAGAATTGGAGTTGAATCCTTATCTTTAGCTTCGACGGGCAAAAGACCACTGAATTCCATTGGCCATTCTTTGGCATCTTTTAATACACCAAGGGGAATGGTTGCTAAAGCCCATGCATCTCCTCTTACTGCTTCAGGAAGAGGAACTGCACTATTAATCATTTGAGTTGAAGGAGATGCCGGAAAAGGTCCAGCTATATATCCTTCTTCTTCAGGATAAACCTCACGTTCTCTTTGAGATATCCATTCCTGAAGTGCATAAGTTCGTCGACTAGATATAATTTCTAAACCTACTTTTGCTGCTGCTTTAGAAACCATTGTTTTCATTGATGTTCTCCAGCATCTGATTTTTGCTGGAGGATTCCAACCTTGTTTTTGGGCTTCATCTAAGGCTTCTTTTAAGGCTTCAGCAAGCCAAATAGAATTCACTTCTCCTGCAGGACATCTTTTTGCCAGACGAAAATTTTTATCTTCACAAACTTCTTTGGAATTAGTTATAAGTAATTCCCAGCGTTTTTTCCCATCAGATTCAATAACTGGACGTGAATAGAAATCAAGTTCCCAATCGGCTTGTTGAAGAATATTTGTTTCGTTGGAGTTAAAAGGACTCATTCGGGATTTTTCTCATCTGGTTTAGTTAGTAAATTTCGTACTTTTTTTGCTCTCTCATCAGCTTCTGCCATAACCTTTTCTTTCTCTATAAGTAATTCACCAGGAGGACCTTCTAAAAGAGCAGTATTTAATCCAATCCTGCCTCTGCCTGGATCTAGTTCAGTAATTATCGATTTAACCTTTTCACCTGTTTCAAAAACTTCCCTTAATGACCTAATACTTCCATTAGTAACCATCGAATGATGAAGGAGCCCGCTAACACCTCCTAAATCAATAAAAAATCCATATGGCTTAATAGCAACAATTTCTCCCTCAATGAGTTGGCCTACTTCAAGTTGACTAAAACGTGCAATTAGGCTGGCTCTTTTTTCAGATAAAACTAATTTTCTTGTCTCAGGGTTTACTTCAAGAAAAGAAGTCCCGAGAGTCTTGCCAACAAGTTTTTCATGGTTTTCCCCGTCTTCTAGCTGAGATCGAGGTATGAAGCCCCGCAATCCTTCTAGATCGCAAGTGACACCACCACGATTAAATCCATTTATTTTGACTTTCACAACTTGCCCAGCTTGCGCTAAGTCTTTGACTTTGTCCCAGCTTTTGCGCAGGGCTAAGGCTCTACAGCTAATAGTGACCATCCCATCAGCATTTTGATCTCGAGTAACTAAAACTTCTACTTCTAATCCTTTAGGGAAGCGTTCTTTTAAATTGGGAATAACTCCTAGCCCGCATTCCTTTTTGGGCATGAAACCAGGTGCCTTGCCTCCGATATCAACATATACCCCGTCACTTTCTATTGCGATTACTGATCCTTTTGTAACCTCACCAGTAATTCCAACTGGTTCATTCTCATCCAGCGCGGCTAGAAATGCCTCTTCATCAAAGTCAAAATCATCAACACTTCGTGAAGGGAAAGATTGGTCATAGTCTCTTTGAGAACTTTTAAGGAATTGATTCTTTTCTTGATTGAGAGACTTTTCTTCATTTCGAAGAAGATCTCCCATTGAAACTCCACCAAATGCATCCTTCCCTTCTCTTGTTTGATAAGAGCTTCCCTGAGGGCCTTTAGGCTGAAGGAAAGGTTTATTGATTTGATCCTTTAAATCTTCTGAATAGGTTTGGTTTGACTGAAGATTTTCATTGGAATTGGGAGGCGCAATGCCAGAATCAGTCTGTGGATTTTTAGCCTCTTCGCCTCTTCGGCTTATATGCATAACCTGCAGCGGCTTCCGTGGAGCATCTTTTGCTCTTTTGGGAGGATTTGGTTTGTTGGGCTGCGGACTTCCTGATCCCTCCATTGGGGCCTTTGGTCATCGGACGGCCATTCTGACAGGCAAAGAGTGGTAATTCATTAGAAGGTTTGATGAAATGACTTCTTGCTCAAGAAATTTTGATTCTTTAAGTTGGACAAAAGCTTCAGAAGCCGCATCAAATCAAGGCTCAACCTTGATTTGGCCATTTGGAGCATGCGAACAGCATGGACCACATCTTCCACTGGCAACAGATACGATTTTTGCTGATCGAATAGTTAGTGAAGTGTTACAACGATTGCCTAATTCATTACCAATATGGCGACTTTCGAATCAAGCATTAGGTTTTTCTCCTGAACATTCCTCTTTCCCAGGAACAATTTCACTTTCATCATCACTTTTGTTGCAGTTGGTAATGGAAGTTGGTACTCAGGTTGCTGGTTTTGGATTTAGGCGATTAGTGCTTTTTAACGCTCATGGGGGACAAATAGGCTTGTTGGAAACTGCTGCTAGGCAGCTCAGAATTCAATCTCCTTCTATGGCCGTTTTGCCTTGTTTTCTTTGGAGAGGAGTTTCCTCTCTAAATGAATTGATCCCAAAACATGAAAAGGAATATGGTTTGCACGCTGGATTAGCAGAAACAAGTTTGATGATGGCTATTTCAGAAGAGTTGGTTGGCTTTGAGAGACCTTCTGAAGGGATTGAAAATTCAATTGAGAAACCACCGGAAGGGTGGAGTTTGGAGGGAGCAGCTCCATGCGCATGGTTGGCAAAAGACCTTACAAAAACTGGAGTTATTGGTGACACTAAACAATCAAATTTGGATCTTGGCAAGTTGCTAGAGAAAGCCTTAATTGATCACTGGGTAAGTCTTTTTACTAACCTTATGGAGAGTAATTGGCCTCCTGTTTGTTAGTTCATAAATATTATGTGCACAATAAGCTCTGAGACATGAATTCCCCATTTTGAGCATAGATGGTTAAAGTCCTCACCATTGCTCAAATTTTTAGAAAAGATCTATGCAGGCCGTTCAATCTCCCGAAGTTAATTCTTTAGCAGGTTTATCAGGAAGCTCAACTGAGCTTCCTGATTTCACAACTGAACTATATAAAGATGCCTACAGTCGCATCAATGCAATAGTTATCGAGGGCGAACAGGAGGCCCATGACAATTACGTTGCTATTGGGACCTTGATTCCTGATAAAGCTGAAGAACTTAAGAAGTTAGCGAAGATGGAGCTCAAGCACATGCGAGGGTTTACAGCATGTGGAAAAAATCTTGGTGTAAATGCAGACATGCCATTTGCCAAGGAATTCTTTTCTAAACTTCACGGAAATTTTCAACAGGCCTTATCAGAAGGGAAATTGACTACATGCTTTCTGATTCAAGCTATTTTAATTGAGGCATTTGCTATTTCTGCTTACCATGTATATATCCGGGTAGCAGATCCGTTTGCAAAGAAAATCACAGAAGGAGTCGTGCAAGACGAATATTTGCATCTCAATTATGGCCAGGAGTGGTTAAAGGCGAATCTATCGACTTGCAAAGAAGAACTTATGCAGGCAAATAAAGCAAACTTGCCTTTGATTCGTTCAATGTTGGATCAAGTTGCAAATGATGCTGCTGCCCTTTCGATGGATAAAGAAGAGTTGATGGAAGAATTCATGATTGCTTATCAAGATTCTCTTACCGAGATCGGCCTTGATAATCGTGAAATCGCTCGAATGGCACTTGCCGCAGTGGTTTGAGAAACATTCTCATAAGGTTCCTTTGATAAATTGACAAAGCGCCTAAATAACATGTGCCAATTAAGGTACTGTTTATGGGATCATGATGATATAACCTCCTTGCTTCGGCTAAAGAATTTAGTTCCGATTGAATTTTCTAGGTAGGTAATGTTTGGCCTGATCGGACACTCCACAAGTTTTATTGATGCCCGTAGGAAGGCACTAGAGCTTGGCTATGACCATATAGCTGAAGGTGATTTGGATGTTTGGTGTAGTGCGCCTCCTCAACTTGTTGAACATGTTGAAGTTAAAAACCCTTCTGGGAAGATAATTCAAGGTGCATATATTGATTCTTGTTTCGTTCCTGAAATGTTAGGCCGGTTTAAAACGGCTCGTCGCAAAGTCCTAAATGCAATGGAACTCGCACAAAAAAAAGGTATTAATATCACCGCCTTAGGAGGATTCACTTCAATAATTTTTGAAAACTTCAATCTCTTGCAACATCAACATGTAAGAAGGACAACGCTTGAGTGGGAAAGATTCACAACAGGTAATACGCATACTGCTTGGGTGATTTGTCGCCAGTTAGAGATCAATGCTCCAAAGCTAGGCATTGCTTTAAATAAAGCGAAAGTAGCTGTTGTCGGTGCCACTGGAGATATAGGGAGCGCAGTATGTAGATGGCTTTCAGCGAGAACAGGCGTGGCTGAGCTTTTGTTGGTTGCTAGGCAGCAAGAACCTTTAGTCGAATTACAAAAAGAATTGAAGGGCGGCAAAATTCATACTCTTGAGGAAGCTTTGCCAGAAGCTGATGTAATCGTATGGGTGGCTAGTATGCCTAGAACTTTAGAAATTGACTCTAAAAAGCTTCGCAACCCCTGTTTAATGATTGATGGAGGATATCCCAAAAATCTTGATACAAAATTATCTGGTTCCGGAGTTCATGTTCTCAAAGGTGGAATAGTTGAATTCTTTGCGGATATTGGTTGGAGCATGATGGAATTAGCAGAAATGGATAAGCCTCAAAGAGAAATGTTTGCTTGTTTCGCAGAAGCAATGTTGTTGGAATTTGAAAATTGCCATACTAATTTCAGTTGGGGAAGAAATAACATTACGCTGGAGAAAATGGACTTTATTGGAGAAGCTTCCATTCGCAATGGCTTTTCTACTTTAAATCTCAAATCTCAGCTTCAGGCAGCTGCCGCCTGAAGTTGTCTCCAGGAACTTTTTTGCTATGGCTCGTCGTTATTTGCATGAGTTTGAGAAGCCACTAGTAGAACTAGAAAAGCAGATTGAACAAATTCGTGAACTAGCTAGAGATTCTGAAGTAGATGTAAGCCAACAATTGCTTCAGTTAGAAACTCTTGCTGCCAGGAGAAGGGAAGAGATTTTTCAAGCTCTAACTCCTGCTCAAAAAATTCAAGTAGCTAGGCATCCTCACAGGCCTAGCACATTAGATTTTATTCAAATGTTTTGCGATGATTGGATTGAGTTACATGGAGATAGAAATAGTAGTGACGATAAGGCTTTGATTGGAGGAATAGGTAAAATCGGAGAAAGATCAGTTTTACTTCTAGGACAACAGAAAGGAAGAGATACCAAAGAAAATGTTGCAAGAAATTTTGGTATGGCTACACCAGGTGGTTATCGAAAAGCATTGAGATTAATGGAGCATGCGGATCGATTTAGATTGCCAATACTTTCTTTTATTGATACACCAGGAGCCTATGCAGGACTCCTTGCAGAAGAGCAAGGTCAGGGAGAGGCCATAGCCGTAAATCTTCGAGAGATGTTTCGTTTAAGAGTTCCAATTATTGCAACTGTTATCGGTGAAGGGGGATCAGGAGGAGCTTTAGGTATAGGCGTTGCTGATCGCCTTTTAATGTTTGAGCATAGTGTTTATACAGTCGCTAGTCCTGAGGCCTGTGCGTCAATCTTGTGGAGAGATGCTGCTAAGGCTCCAGAAGCAGCAGCTGCATTAAAGATTACAGGTCCCGACTTGTTAAGTCTTGGGGTGGTCGATGAGGTAATAGATGAGCCTGCTGGAGGTAACAACTGGGCTCCTCTTAAAGCAGGTGAGGCACTAAAGACTGCTTTGTTAAGACATTTGGATGAACTGTCAGAACTGTCGGTTAAGCAATTACGAGATCAAAGATATCTAAAGTTTCGTTCCATTGGAAGATTTTTAGAGCCAAGTTCCTCACAAAGTGAATTGACTAACTAAAGTCTTATTAATTGGAATTTTTAATTGCCAACAGCTCTCATTACAGGAGCCTCTAGAGGCATTGGCAAAGCAGCAGCTCACTTATTTGCCAATTCGGGCTGGGATCTCCTTTTGGTATCAAGGTCTGAAGAGACTCTTGGCCTCTTAGCTAAAGATCTTGAATGTTCTTCAAGATCCATAAGTTACCAATCAGTTGATCTTTCTGATTCCCACTCAATACCTGCAGCTATAGAAGCGCTTATAAAGCATGGGGGTGTCCCAGATGTATTGATTAACAATGCTGGAGTTGCTTGGACTGGCGATTTGCTATCTATGCCTTTAAAAGATTGGCAGTGGTTAGTTCAAATGAATTTAACTAGTGTTTTTCAGATTTGTTCGATTGTTGTTCCATATATGAGAGATAAAGGAGGATTGGTTATTAATGTAAGTAGTCATGCTGCTAATAATGCTTTTCCACAATGGGGGGCCTATTGTGTAAGTAAAGCGGCCTTGGCTAGTTTTACGAAATGCTTAGCTGAAGAAGAACGAAAAAATTCAATTCGTGCCTGCACTCTTACCCTTGGAGCAGTGAATAGTAGTCTTTGGGATACTGCCACAGTTCATGGCAATTTTGATCGTGAGTCGATGCTTTCAGTGGAGCAAGTAGCACAAATTCTACTTCGTATGGCAGAACAGTCTTCGTCGCAAGTTGTTGAAGATCTAATACTTATGCCCGCAAGTGGCGCATTTTAATTGGTGTTTATTATTTTTAAAGTTTTTCATGTAGATAGCCTCTTAAATTTGTAAGAATATTCTTTAGCTTATAAAAAAACATTTACCTTTTGTAATTTAGTCTTAAATCTAATTTAGCCCAAAGGCTAGAAATTAGTTATCTATTAAGCTCTTTTAAGGCAAGATCTATATTATGTCGATTTAGTGAATAAAGATTAATTACTTACCTAATACTTTGGCTAGAGAGTTAACGAGGTCAATATTTTTAATCCCTGGCGAAATCTCTAATTTACTTGATGCATCAAGGCCAAATGGTCTTACTTGATTTAATATTTCAGGGACATATTCTGCAGAAATTCCTCCAGCTAGCCACCAAGGCCCTTCTAATCTGGATGCCTTAATCCATTCAAGAGGAAGACGTTTGCCCGTGCCTCCAAGTTCTATGGGGCTCCATGCATCTAGTAAAAGAGCATCTATTCTCCCTTGATATTGCATTGCCTTTTGGATATCTTCAGGAGCTTTTATGCGACAAGCTTTCCACCAGTTGAGGTTAGGATTTTCTATTCGAAGTTGTGAGCATTTTTCTGGAGATTCATTTCCATGTAATTGGATAGTGGTTGGCGAGCCATTTCCTTTTAGGCCAGCGATTAGAGCGGAGCTGGACTTGTCTGCAGTTACCCAAACACGTTGAATGTTGGGGTAATCCTTTTTTAATTTTGCAAAGATGTGACGTCTTTGTATCTCTTCAACGAAGCGAACTGACCCTTCAACGCCAATTACTCCAATTGCATCGACCCCTAATTCGGCAATTTCCTTTGCTTGCTCTACGCTTGTAATCCCGCAGATCTTTAAAGCAACTGATGAATTAGACCTCATTTTGAAGGCCATAGGAGAATTCCTTTATAGGATTATTAAGTTATTGACCATTGAACAGGTTATAGGGAGGCTAAAAATTTGGAAGGTTGGGAACTTTTAAAGATAAAAGGAATTCCGTTGAGGGTTCATCCAAGTTGGTTCTTTATCCTTGTGTTGTTTACTTGGACAGCCAAAGGGCAGCTTGCGAATGCATTAACTGATCCTTTGCCAGCATGGATGATTTGGGGCTCTAGCTTTGCCACTTCTCTACTTTTATTCTGTTCTGTTGTCCTTCATGAACTGGGCCATTCCCTTGTTGCCTTAAACGAAGGAGTCAAAGTCAGAAGCATAACTTTGTTTTTATTAGGCGGCTTTGCAAGAGTTGAAAGAGAATGCCCAACTCCAATGGGGTCGTTGCGTATTGCTGCGGCAGGACCTTTAGTTAGTTTGATTTTGGGAGTAATACTTTTAAAGACTGGCCAATCTTTAGAAAATAAGAGCTTTTTATTGAATAATCTTTTTTCTCAATTGGGTTCTTTAAATTTAGTTTTAGCCTTCTTCAATTTGATACCAGGCTTGCCTTTGGATGGCGGCTTAATACTTAAAGCTTTGGTTTGGCAATTTACAGGTAGTCACAAAAAAGGTTTGCAGGTGGCTAATGCCTCAGGAAGAGGTTTGTCTCTGTTAGCAATCGTTTTAGGAGTTTGGCTGTTTTTTAAAGGTATAGGCTTGAGTGGATTTTGGTTGGTGATGCTTGGTTGGTTTGGCTTAACAGCATCTAGATCTCAGACTCAAATCCTTGAAATTCAAAGTATTTTAACCGAACTTAAAGTAGGTAAAGCTAGTGGACGAAGATTTCGAGTTCTCGAAGCAGATCAACCTTTACGAAAGCTTAGTGATTTAAGAATTAGCGAAACAACCAATCAGGGTATTCCTGATTGGATTCTTATTTGCAGTTCAGGACGCTGGATTGGGTATATTACTGATGAACCTTTAAAAGAATTACCGGTTCAAAATTGGGATCGCTATTCTTTGCTTGATTTCATAAAACCGCTCTCTGAATTACCAGGAATTGGAGAAAAAGCACAATTATGGGAAGCAATTTTAGCTATTGAAAAATCAAAAAATGGGAGACTTTTGGTCTTTAATATTGCTGGTTTGCCATCAGGAACTATAGATAGATTAGATATTGGTGTAGCTGTTTTAAAACGACTTGGATTAAAACAACTACCTAAATCAATCTTGGATATAGCAAGGACACAAAATACCTATCCTTTGGGCTTAACATTGCCTCAAATAGTTGAGGCAATGTTATCTTCAAGGATAGTTGATGATTTGGCAGACTCAAAATCTATTAAATAATCATCGGCGGTGTTGCTAATTTGTTTCAACTCAAAACTCGTCATGTTTTGAGTTTCCCAATGTGTTTTGTTCCAATAATTCTTTAATGAGCTTGTTAAATATTTATCTAGACCTTGTTTAGAAATAATATTTGTAATGGATTTAGGTGGGGGAGTTTCAAAGACCTCTAACCATAATTCTTTTGGTGGATCGAGCAATATCTCACCATGTTGAAGTAGATGACCATGATGCCAATATTGAGCACTTCCAATACGTTTAAATCCTTCACTGTCTATAAGATCTGCAGGACTAGATGTTGCGAAACAATTGCTATTTAAAGGTTTCAACTTACGATCACCGAAGGTTAATGATAATCCGAGTGATTTGAAACCTTCTATAAGCCATTGACAAGCTTGGAAATAAGCAAGTTGTTTTTTTCGAGGTGGATTTAACCATATAAGAGAATAAGTCAGCCCTCCAGTATTATGTAAAACAGCTTTTCCTCCGCTAGGTCTCCTTGTTATGCTTATTTTTCTTTCTTTTGCTAATTTTTTCCACTTTAAAGGTATTTCTTTTTGATTCTTACCAATTGATAACCAAGCGCCTTCCCATTGGTAGAAACGGAATATAAAATCGAACTTTTTTTGGGCCACACTATCTCTAAGTAAAAGAACATCAAATGCCATTTGATGTTGTCCAGGAAGATTAATTTTTGGAATTAATCTTCCTGCAGATTTATTTAAGTGAGGGTCTTTAGAAATCTCGCTCATTGAATTGTTAAATACTATAGGAGTATAGAAAAAAATTATAGGCAATAATTTTAATTGAATGTAATCTAAGAGTCAATTGATAATGGCTCTTTATTCTTCAAAAATAATTGTATTGATTAGAATTACAACGAATATTTTCTCTATTTAAAATACTGGAAATCATTAAGGGTGTTTATAAAGACATGTCATGAAATCTTTTCAGAGTTTAATTCTTTGTTTATTTCCCAAAATAGGCCAAGCTTTAGCTTGAATTTTTTCAAGGTGTGACAGGCTTGATCAAAAGTCACCCCATTCTGGACTTTTAGTAAGAAAATGATTGAGCACCTGGAGTTTTTTTATGGATCCCACTCCTACTATTGATCTTGCTGGCCTCTGCCTAGTTGTTTTGATTCATGCAGGGATTTTGGCTCTGAGACTTGGCGTGACTCTTCAGCGCACATAGTTTGCAAGGGTTTGATAGCTGGCATTAGTAGGGACTTTGCGATAAAAGCAGTTAAATAGCTCAGGTTTATTTTGACTGGAAATTTGCTTGATCCCAGCTACAGGCCAAGGGTGAGAAAAAAATCAGTGTCTCATTTAAGTGCTGACAAATTAAAAACCAACCGAGTAGATGCTGCAACATTGGCATCTTCTTTGCAATTAAGAGAACATAAAAGAGATGTCCTTTATAGCTTTATTGCTTTATTAATAAAGGTTGGTTTGTTAGCTATAGGAGCAGTAAGCATAGTCAAATTAGGTTTTGCTTCTCATCAGCGTGTTGCTCGTCATGCAGAAATATCATCTGTTTTAAATTTAGAAACTTCAAAATTAGTGAAACTTCAACAAAGATTTGATCATTTGTTCACAATTGGTGGGGATAGACGCTTAATGCATGAACAAGAACAATGGATTGCTCCTAATCGTGTAAGAGTTATTTGGAGATGAATGCATACTTAGACTAGATCAGGTCGGTAGTTCCATTTATCCGGTCACAACAAACAAAAAGTTGAATTACCCAACAGATGGCTTCTAAACAAGCGGCACCAGGCACTGTCCTAATTACCGGAACAACCTCAGGAGTCGGTTTATATGCAACAAAAGCCTTAATAGATAGAGGATGGAGAGTAATTACGGCAAATAGAAATCCTCTACGTGCTGAACAAGCTGCTACACAGTTGGGTTTGCCATTAGGTCGACCCAGCCAGCTTCAGCATATGCATATGGATCTTGGAGATTTTGACAGTGTTAGGAAGGGAGTTAAAAGCCTTCTTGCGACACTTAATGAACCTCTTGATGCATTGGTTTGTAACGCAGCTGTTTACTTGCCAAGGCTTAAAAGGCCTGCCAGATCACCTCAAGGATATGAAATATCTATGGCTACTAATCACTTTGGCCACTTCCTATTGATTCAATTGCTTTTAGATAATTTAAGAAAATCTAACCGACCTGTATGGACAGGTAGGACTTGGAGTGTTGAATCACCGAGAGTAGTGATTCTTGGAACAGTAACGGCAAACTATAAAGAATTGGGAGGAAAAATTCCTATCCCTGCACCGGCAGATCTTGGAGACTTGTCAGGTTTCGAGAATGGCTTCCAAGCGCCAATTAGTATGGCAAGTGGAAAACGTTTTAAGCCTGGTAAGGCCTATAAAGATAGTAAATTATGCAATATGATTACTACTCAAGAATTACATAAACGCTATAAAGATTCCCCGATATTGTTTAGCTCTTTATATCCTGGATGTGTAGCAAACACTAAACTTTTTAGAAATACTCCTAAACTATTTCAGATACTTTTCCCTTGGTTCCAGAAATTAATTACTGGAGGATTTGTTAGCCAATCTTTGGCAGGTAAAAGAGTTGCTCAGGTAGTCGCTGACCCTCAGTTCGCTATTTCAGGAGTTCATTGGAGCTGGGGCAATCGCCAAAAGAAAAATCGCCAACAATTTTCCCAGGAACTTTCAGACAGAGTTACTGACCCACTGACTTCAAAGAGGGTCTGGGAATTATCTATGAAATTAGTGGGTTTAAATTAAAAGTTATATGGATTCTTTTAATCAAAACCAAGTAGATCAAAGATTTCTCTATCTTTTAGTGGTTCTGCCTCTAGAGGTTCAACACTCTCACTGAGTTTTTTTGCTAGAGAAAGATATTCATTTTGCACAGTAATCACTTCTTCAGTTGGCTCCATTTCGAAGATAGTGCATTTCTTCAATCTAGAGCGGCGAATTGCGTCAACATCTCTAAAGTGAGCCATGGTCTTAAGTCCTGTTCGATCATTGAATTTGTCGATCTGATCCATATCTGCTGATCGATTTGCAACTACACCACCTAATCGAACCTTATAGTTTTTGGCTTTTGCCTGAATAGCTGCCACGATACGGTTCATTGCAAAAATTGAATCAAAATCATTTGCGGTAACAATTAAGCAGTAGTTGGCATGTTGAAGAGGGGCTGCAAATCCACCACATACAACATCCCCTAAAACGTCAAATATCACAACATCGGTTTCTTCTAGAAGATGATGCTCTTTAAGTAGCTTTACTGTTTGGCCTGTTACATAGCCTCCACATCCTGTGCCTGCAGGAGGTCCTCCACTCTCAACACACATAACCCCATTAAATCCTTGAAACATAAAATCTTCGGGACGTAGTTCTTCGCTGTGAAAATCAACTTCTTCAAGAATGTCAATTACTGTGGGCACCATTTTATGGGTGAGTGTAAAAGTGCTGTCATGCTTAGGATCGCAGCCAATTTGAAGAACTTTTTTCCCTAATTTAGAAAAAGCCGCTGAGAGGTTAGAGGAAGTAGTTGACTTCCCAATTCCGCCTTTGCCATAAACAGCTATTACTAAGGCTCCTTCTCGAATTTGAACATTTGGATCCTGCTGAACTTGAACACTACCTTCTCCGTCCGCAGGACGTGTAAGAGTACTAGTCATTAAATCTCTTGATAGTTAGGTATTAATTTCATTTAAGGCCTGAACATCTTGAATTGGAGATTATTTGCGAAATACGACACATAGAGAATGAATTGTGCTGATAATCACCTTTTTCTTCAGCAGGGAAGGTGACATAAATAGGCCATAATACTCAGTTCAAGATATCTTTTTTTTGCTAATCCTCCGATTTCTTGTTGTTAGGCGTGGAAGTGAGCTTTGGCATCATAAAGAGTTTCGCTATCGATATTCCTACACCCCGCCTGGCGTGCATATTGCTCGGTATTTCTTCGAACTTTCCCTCTTACAAAAAAGGGAATCTTTGCCAACTCTTCTTTCCCTTCTGGTGTCCATACGGGCTCATTATTAGCTGATTGTTCATTTGATATATCTAAAAGCTTCTTCTCACTTTGTAAGTCAGACTTTAGATCCTGTTTGATTGACTGATGCCCTAGATGACTTTGATGACCATCCACAAATTCGAAATCATGGCGGAACATTCCAATTAGATGCTCTTCGAGCCCCATCATGAGTGGATGAACCCAGTCATCAAATATAACGTTGGCACCTTCCCAACCCATCTGAGGGCTATACCTTGCAGGAACATCTTGTACGTGTATTGGTGTACTGATCACGGCACAAGGAATACCTAACCTTTTTGCACTGTGGCGTTCCATTTGGGTGCCAAGTACTAATTCAGGGGCTGATTCAGTTATTGCCGCTTCAACTTCTAGGTAATTATTGCTAATAAGAGCTTCTAGGCCAAGATCTTTTGCCGCTGCTCTCACCGGTCTAGCCATTTCCCTGCTATATGTCCCCAGACCAACAACTTTGAACCCAAGTTCTTCAGTTGCAATTCTTGCAGCTGCAATTGCGTGAGTCCCATCTCCGAAGATAAATACGCGTTTCCCAGTTAGGTAATTAGAGTCCACAGATTTTGAATACCATGGCATTTTAGAAGGTTCAACATCTGTTTGAGATATTGGATTACCCATCCCTAATAATTCATAGATTTCCTTTAAGAAATCTTTAGTTGCATTTACTCCGATAGGCACTGTTTTTGTGAAAGGAATTCCATAGTTGCGCTGAAGCCAACTACAAACGCTTTCAGCAATTTCTGGATAAAGACATATATTTAGATCTGCTGATGTTAAACGTAGAATGTCTTCAGGTGAAGCATTTAATGGTGCAATAACATTTATATCTATTCCATGAGCTCCCAGTAGTTTTTGTATTTCCAAAACATCATCACGGCATCTAAATCCAAGTAGAGTTGGACCAAGTAAGTTTACTTTTGGCCTTCTTCCTTCATCCTTCCAAATTGTTGGGTTATATTCAATATTCTTTTTAGTTTGATTTATAAGTAAACCTCTTACTAATTGATAAAAAGTCTCAGCAGCACCCCAATTTTCTTTTTTGCTATAGGCAGGTAACTCTAAGCTCACGATAGGAATTTTTAAATCCATTCCCTGTGCTAATGAGCCTGGTTGATCTTGAATTAGTTCTGCTGTACAACTTTCTCCTACAAGGAGAGTTTTTGGTTTAAAACGTTCAACAGCTTCTCGGATATGCCCCTTAACTAATTCAGCAGTATCTCCACCTAAATCTCTTGCTTGGAATGTTGTGTAAGTGACAGGAGGCCTTTTACCTCTCCTTTCTATCATTGTAAAAAGCAAATCTGCATATGTATCTCCTTGTGGAGCATGTAAAACGTAGTGCACATCTTTCATCGAGGATGCGATCCTCATTGCTCCTACGTGAGGAGGACCTTCATAAGTCCAAAGAGTAAGTTCCATTTTTTAAGCGGTTGTGAGTACTTTTTGATTTAAAAGTTCGTTGCGATGAAGTGGTCTTGCAAAAAGTTCGGCTAGATCAGCAGCTTGATCAATACCGTGGATTGGACTAAAGACTAGTTCAATTGACCATTTAGTTGATATACCTTCTGCTTCTAGTGGATTAGCAAGACCCATGCCACAAACGACTAGATCAGGTTTATATTCCCGAACACGATCAAGTTGTTTGTCTACATGTTGGCCTTCCATAACTCTTGTTCCTTCTGGTAAAAGTTCTAGTTCCATTTTCATCATTTCTCTATTTAAATAAGGCGTTCCTACTTCTATGAGTTCCATTCCACATTCTCTATGAAGAAATCGCGCTAGAGGGAGCTCTAGTTGGGATTCGGGAAGAAGAAATAATTTTTTCCCTGATAGTTTTTCCTTATATGGTTGTAAAGCTTTGATTGCTCGTAATTTCAAAGGTTCTAATGTCGAGTTAACTAGCGAGTCATTTATTCCAAAAGATTTGGTTGCTTCTTTCATCCAAAGTATGCTTCCTTCTACTCCCAGAGGGAAAGGGGCTGAGAGGATTTCAGCTCCTAGATGTTTAAGTGCTTTTGCTGTTTCAGTAAGGTAAGGCTGAGCTAGTAAAACTTTTGTTCCAGATCCGATACTTGGCAAATCAGTTGATTGCCTTGGCGGAAGGCTGGAAATTTGTTTTATACCTAAACGTTTAAAAATACTTATGAAACGGTCTTCTACGGAATTAGCTAACGTTCCAACTATAAGTAATTGTTGATCATCACTTTTTGGCATTAATGGTACTAACGCTTTTAAGGCACCGTCTTCTCCTTGAGTAAAAGTAGTTTCAATTCCACTGCCTGAATAATTTAAAACTCTCACTTGGCCGATTAAGGCTTCATTAAGACGCTCGGCTACTCTCCCAAGATCAAGCTTAATAACTTCACTAGGACAAGATCCAACAAGAAATAATGTTCGGATCTCAGGCCGTCTTGCCAATAGATCTTTAACAACTCGATCTAACTCTTCATGGGCATCTGCTAAACCAGCCAAGTCTTTTTCCTCAAGAATGGCTGTTCCAAAGCGAGGCTCGGCAAAGATCATTACCCCTGCGGCACTTTGAATTAGATGTGCACAGGTTCGTGAACCAACTACCAGGAAGAAAGCATCAGGCATTCGCCTATGCAGCCAAACAATAGATGTGAGACCACAGAAAACTTCTCGAGGTCCAGATTCTTTGAGTAGGTTTGCGCCGCTCATGGCGTGTCTCAGTTCTTTATTTAAACTGCATCTTTTATTGCTAAGTGGTGCTTAGTAACGGAAACTCTTTGGGATTGACCCCTGAAATGTTGCATTTATGTTGCATTTGAAAGTAATTTTGTTTTCGATCTCAAACTTTTCAGCAATTTATATTTATGGATCTGATGCTCAAAAGCAGCGTTGAGGAAAAAATATTTTTTCTATAAAGTAAGCAGTGAAAATTTCTATAATAAAAAACGGGCCTATTCATTTCATTGAAAAACTATCATAAAATAGAGATTTATATTCAATAGTTAAAAGTAAAACTTGCTAGTACTGGTGACTATTGATGAGCGTATTTAATTTCTCCAATAAGAAGAATCTTTGTCCACCTTGCTTAGCTTCCATACATTCCTGCTAATTCGCCTGGCCGTTAGTCCGCCTCGAGTTGCTTTTTCTGAGCCAGGTTTCGCACCAAGTAATTGAGTGATCTCAGAAGTGCTTAAAGGTGCTCCTGTTTCTATAGCAAGTGCAATCAATTCTAATCTTTGTCTAAGGGCATTGAGATCTGTTTTTCCTCCATCATCTTCTAACAACCATTTCCATTTTGAGCTACCTTCTCCAGACATTTTTTGCATTAAGCCCATCCCTATTAAACCCAGTGCCTGTTCGGCTTTTAAATCATTTGACACGGTAGATGAATTGGGTTCAGTTGATTTAGAGGCAGTCATAATTCAACGTTGTATTTGCTCTAAAAGTTATCGGCTCTCATTCAGGTGGCAAGGTTTAAAAGTTGACTAAATAGGTGACCTCTCCGTTAGTATCCGCGCCATGTCCGGATTCGCGAGGTTAGGAGATCGTGAGCGGCGACTCGGGAAGAGCCCGCTCGTAACAGGTTCTGAGGTTCAGCCTCAGGCCTCAGGTGCTAGTTGCGTAATAACTACTGACTCAGAGACTGCCCGTGTTGCAAGGCAGGCCAGTCATGTTCAACAAATAGAATTAAGAACATATATTTTCTTAGACTCCCTTCAACCTCAGTTGGCTGCGTATATGGGAACAGTAAGTCAGGGGTTTTTACCAATCCCTGGTGATGCATGTTTATGGATGGAAGTTTCGCCTGGTATGGCTGTTCATAGAGTTACAGATATAGCCCTTAAGGCAAGCAATGTTCGCCTTGGCCAAATGGTTGTTGAGAGGGCTTTTGGCTCATTAGCTCTCTATCACAGAGATCAAAGCACTGTTCTGCATTCTGGGGATGTTGTTCTTGATGCTATTGGCAGTTCAGTCGATAGACGCAGCCCTTGTGAAGTGAGTTGGACAGAAGTGATCAGAGCAATTACTCCTGATCACGCAGTATTAATTAATCGTCAAAACAGGCGAGGCTCAATGATCGAAGCAGGTATGAGCATGTTTATTCTTGAAACTGAACCTGCTGGTTATGTTCTTATCGCAGCTAATGAGGCAGAGAAGGCTTCAAATATTACTGTCGTTGATATTAAAGGGGTTGGAGCCTTTGGACGACTTACTCTCGCAGGGAAAGAAGGAGATGTAGAAGAGGCAGCAGCAGCTGCAATGAGGGCTATTGATCAAATTAATAGATGATCAAGCCAAGTTAAAAGCTTTCCTTAGATAAGGAGCTAGAGATCTAGCAGCTTTGCCTCGACTACCAAGTTTTGATAGTTGTTCTCCAGTTAATTCTCCATAAGTACATTTCGCTTCTCTAATCCAAAAAATTGATTCAAACTCACCATTAGGATATGCAGGTGATTGAAGGATTTCTCCCCAACAAGTTCCCTGACTGCATTTGATAAGGCTTCCATTTTGATCGCATAAAACCATTACGCTGCAAAAACGAGCACTTCTATAGGGAGTATTGCCAAGCTCATTAAGTACTTTTTGGATTTTTTCCTCATTGGTATTTGCATATCTAGCGGAAAAAATTCCTGGTGCGTTATTCAATGAATCCACTTCCAGACCGGAATCATCTGCAATTACAAAGCTATTAGTTCTTTTAGCAGCTTCTTCTGCTTTAAGAAGAGCATTTTCCAGATAAGTAGAGCCTGTCTCTTCAACATTAATATCTTTTGGTTGTTGTTTTACCTCTATTGGTAGAGGGCCAAGCATTGAACTTATTTCTGAAACTTTTTTAGGGTTTCCGCTAGCAATTATTAGCAATGGCCTTTTTTGAATGAAGAATTAATTCTGATTTAACGTAGGAACTAAAACAGAATTTTGTAAATATTGCTTGAGACAGGTCAGGGTGAACATTCCATCCCTCAGCAAAGCCAAGGTCCTGCCTCGGCGAAGAAAATACATGCTTGTTGAATCGGTCGCAAGCAAATATATGGACTTCAATACCAAATTACCAACAGCGCTTTAAAACAGTCAGGGCAAGGGTTATAAGCCATGCTTATGAGAGGTAGTACTGACGGTGATCGAGTTTTTAGTCAAATTCTCTTGACGAAAGTCACGTTCTCAGAGCATTGTCCATCACGAACATTCCATCCCTTTACTCAGGCAGGCAATGGCTAACGAAACAATGGGTATCGCACTCGGCATGATCGAGACACGCGGCCTCGTTCCCGCAATTGAAGCGGCTGACGCAATGACCAAGGCAGCTGAAGTGCGCCTTATCGGTCGTGAATTCGTCGGTGGCGGTTATGTAACAGTTCTGGTACGTGGAGAAACAGGTGCTGTGAACGCTGCTGTTCGTGCAGGTGCAGATGCTTGTGAAAGAGTTGGTGACGGACTTGTTGCTGCTCATATCATTGCGCGTCCTCATCGTGAAGTTGAACCTGCGCTTGGTAATGGAAACTTCCTAGGACAAAAGGACTGAGATTTGCTGAAGAGTTCTTAATAGAACTTATGCAATCTCAACCTTCAATCCCTACGTAAAGGAGTTATCTAATGAGTAAGAAGTATGACGCTGGGGTAAAGGAGTACAGAGACACCTACTGGACTCCTGATTATGTGCCCCTTGATACAGACCTTTTGGCATGCTTTAAGTGCACAGGCCAAGAAGGAGTGCCTAGAGAAGAAGTTGCTGCTGCTGTAGCTGCTGAATCCTCAACAGGTACTTGGTCAACAGTGTGGTCTGAGCTGCTTACCGACCTTGAATTTTATAAAGGTCGTTGCTATCGCATTGAAGATGTTCCTGGAGACAAGGAATCTTTTTATGCATTCATTGCATATCCTTTGGACCTCTTTGAGGAAGGCTCAATTACAAACGTTCTTACTTCTTTAGTAGGAAATGTATTTGGGTTTAAGGCTTTGAGACATCTACGTCTTGAAGATATCCGCTTCCCAATGGCTTTTATTAAGACCTGTGGTGGACCACCTAATGGCATTGTTGTCGAGCGTGATCGCTTGAACAAGTACGGCCGACCTCTTCTTGGTTGTACCATTAAGCCTAAACTTGGCCTTTCAGGTAAAAACTATGGAAGGGTTGTTTATGAATGTCTTCGTGGTGGTTTAGACCTCACTAAAGATGATGAAAATATCAACTCTCAGCCTTTCCAAAGGTGGCGTGAACGTTTTGAATTTGTTGCCGAAGCTGTCAAGCTTGCTCAACAGGAAACTGGAGAAGTAAAAGGCCACTATCTCAATTGCACTGCCACAACACCAGAGGAAATGTATGAGCGTGCTGAGTTCGCTAAAGAGCTCGACATGCCGATCATCATGCATGATTACATCACCGGTGGCTTTACTGCTAATACAGGTTTGGCTAATTGGTGCCGTAAAAATGGGATGTTGTTGCATATTCACCGTGCAATGCATGCTGTAATCGACCGTCATCCAAAACACGGTATTCATTTCCGTGTTCTTGCTAAGTGCTTACGTTTGTCTGGTGGAGATCAGCTTCATACAGGAACTGTCGTTGGAAAACTTGAGGGTGATCGTCAAACCACTCTTGGGTACATTGACAACCTTCGTGAGTCTTTTGTTCCTGAAGATCGCACCCGCGGGAACTTTTTCGACCAAGATTGGGGCTCCATGCCAGGTGTATTTGCAGTTGCATCAGGTGGTATCCATGTTTGGCATATGCCTGCTTTGCTTGCAATCTTTGGAGATGATTCTTGTCTCCAGTTTGGTGGCGGTACTCATGGCCACCCATGGGGATCAGCTGCTGGAGCCGCTGCTAACCGTGTAGCTCTTGAGGCTTGTGTGAAAGCACGGAATGCAGGTCGTGAGATTGAGAAGGAAAGTCGCGACATCCTTATGGAGGCGGCTAAGCACAGTCCTGAACTCGCTATCGCACTTGACACCTGGAAAGAGATCAAGTTTGAGTTCGATACTGTCGACAAATTAGACGTTCAGCAATAGTCAAGATAAAGAGGCAACTTAATTGCCTCTTTATCCAACTTTCTGACATTCAATCAACCGGATAATTGACCGGTTTTCACTCATCCCTTATTCAAGTTCACCATGCCTTTCCAGAGCACAGTTGGTGACTATCAAACAGTCGCCACCCTGGAAACATTCGGCTTCTTACCGCCGATGACCCAGGATGAAATTTACGATCAAATTGCTTACATCATTGCTCAGGGTTGGAGCCCTGTCATTGAGCATGTTCACCCCAGCGGTTCCATGCAGACCTATTGGTCATATTGGAAGCTGCCTTTCTTCGGTGAAAAGGATCTAAATGTAGTAGTTAATGAGCTCGAGGCGTGCCATCGTGCATACCCCGATCACCATGTTCGTATGGTTGGCTACGACGCTTATACACAAAGTCAGGGTACTGCTTTCGTTGTATTTGAAGGTCGTTAGACACTTTTTGCTTATTACATAGCCTCGAGATTTCTCGAGGCTATCTTCTCCCTTTTGGGAGCTGATCTCTTCTCTAATTCAGACGTTTCTATTGGGCGGACATGGCAAAACAATCCAGTCGAGAACTAGCACTTGAGCGCAGAAAGGCTCTCAGTGAATCTGGGAAGAAATCCACTTCTATGAGTGGGGGAGGTGATACTCGTATTCGAACATCAGCTGATGCTCGTGTCACAAGGACCAATTCTTCCTTTGTTAAAGCTACTAGTCCTTCTAGAAAAGCAACTAAAAAGAGTTATCCACAACCATCTAATTCTATTAAAGTTTCAACGGGTGTAAGGCGTAATGTGAAACCTGTTAGTCATCCAAGCCGTGACTTAGTATTGGCACGTCGTGAGGCCCTTTCACGTCGCGGTAAATCGGCTGATACTAGTAGAGATAGGACTAGAATAGATGTTGAGAAAGCTTCATCTACTGCAAAGCAGACAACTTATACAAGTCCTGATCAAAAAAATTCTTCAAGTAATCCAAAAGCTACAAAAAATGTTGACTCTTCAGTAGCTTTAAATAATGTTCCAAGAACGTCACAATTAACAACTAGGAATAATGATCGTCGTCCATTAAAAAAACGTCGTGCAATTCAAAATACAAGTCGAGCATTAGTTTTGGCTCGAAGAGAAGCTCAGTCTAAGCATGGGAAAACTGCTGGTAAACAGCCAACATCTGCTGCTTCTGTTGCCCGTCAGGGAGATCCTGATCTAACAGCTCGAGAATTGTCTCAGAGGGTAAGAGAACTTAGGAGTAAAACTGGTGCAACTGGTAAACAGCGATCTGGAGAGACAAGACCTTGTGGACCAAACCGCAATGGTGCAAAAGCAGCAGTAGCTGCTGCTGCTAATGATGCTCATTGGAAGGTTGGAGCAAGTGAGACGCATTCAGGACAAGTTGTAACTGGTACTCAAGCAAACAGATCTTCCAAAACTACTGGCAATGAAGCTAGTACTTGTAGATCAATTACGGGTACTCAATATCTAGGTACAGAGACTTTCGATAATTTCTGCCAATCGCCTCCTGTTCCTAGTCAACCAGCAAAGGTTGCAGTTACAAATACCTCTCATGGTAATAAAGTTACAGGTAACGAAGTAGGCCGATCTGAAAAAGTTACAGGCGATGAGCCTGGAACTTGTAAGTCTTTAACTGGGACTGAATACATTTCTGCAAATCAATCACAAACTTATTGCGGTGGAGTTAATCCCACGCCACGCAAGGTTGGTCAAAGCCTTACTCATGATGGAAGAAAAGTAAGTGGCGTTATAGTTGGCCGTTCATCGAAGGTTACTGGTGATGAGGCTGGTTCTAGTAAAGGATTAACAGGTGATCAATATCTGGGAGCAGAACCACTGCCTGAAGGAAGGGCAGCGGAAAAAGTGGGTTCTTTTAATACGCTTAATGGATCTGGTATAACAGGTACAAACGTTTCTCGTTCGGAGTGGGTTACTGGTAATGAGTCTGGTAGCTGCAAACTGGTAACTGGTGATGAATATGTTGGCTCTCAACAGTTTCAAACATTTTGTGGGGGCAAACCTGAGCCAGAGGCGGCGAAAGTTGGCATAAGCCTTACGAATAAATCCCAATTTGTAAGTGGCACTCTTACTGGCAGATCAGGCCTTGTAACAGGAGATGAGCCTGGCACTTGTAAAGCTATTACTGGGACTCCTTATGCAGGCTTTGATCAGGCATCTCAATGGTGTAGTGATAGTGCAATAGGTGAAATTCATCAACGCACTCCAAAGAGGATGGGAACACCAGGTGCGCGAATGACAGGTCAACAACCTGGAATCGGTGGAGTAATGACAGGAGCAGAAAAAGGTGCTTGTGAATCTTTGACTGGTACTCCATATATTGGTGAAGATCATCTCGAACAGGCCTGTGGAGGAAGAGCTCCTTCTGACAATTCAGTGAATAAAAAAGTTTTGGTAGACAATCATTTTGGAAATGATTTTAGTGTTAAGTCTCCCGCCAAAGCGGCCCACATGACTCGTGAAAACTCTTCAGGAGTTACTGGATCAAGTTACGAGAATGGTTCCAGAATTACAGGTCCCTTTGATATGGGACTAGATAAAATAACTGGAACAGAACAGTTTCGATTTGACTCCAAGCGACGTATTAAAACTTCCCCTCCAGAAGTTGAAGCACCATCATCAGATGTAGGAGCTTCAAGACCTACTTCTAGAATTACAGGTGAAGGTCAATCTGCAGGTTTAAATATTACTGGTGATGATTGGGCAAGAGGTGAAAGAGTAACTGGTACTGAGGGAGTCTCTGCACGAAGACGTAATCCATCTCGACCTGGACAAATGAATGCTATGCCTGATTCTGAGGTTAAAAGGAATGATGAACTTCCTGAGCCAGCTTTCCTGATCACTGGATCTAGTGGAAATACACGGGACGGGCAATTAGTTACATTCTCAGGCGGAGCAAGAGGTTAGAGAATTCATGGCCTATAGAAACTTGGCCAAAAAAGAAAGTCGGCCTACTGCACCAACGGCTCCAAGTAAGAGATTTGTCTCTGTTAGTAAGTCGACTCAACTTCAATCAAACAATTGGGATTTGGATATATCTAATTCCCATCCACTTATAGATGTTTCAGCTAATAACTCCCTTCATCATTATGAAGCCCAGGTAAAAGAACGCTTTGATCAAATTGTTCCCTTCCTTAAAAGAATTTCAAAGATTCAACATGAACAAGATTTTGTAGCCAGAGCTCAACAACTATCAAATAAGGAATTAGGCTTTGAACTGCCTTTACATGTTTTAGAAAAAGCTTGGGTAAGTCCTCTTGATATGAGAGCGTTATTTGCTTGGTGTGTTTTTCGTGCATATCAACAATGCAGTGATGATTTCTTTAATTCTGACCCGCTAAATGGAGCTCAAGAAAGTGTAGAAGCTTTAGAATTTCAATCTTTTTTAATGGACTGTGGCTTTCATCTTTTAGATGTAACTCCCTGTTCTGATGGACGTCTAGCCCATTCCATTGCATATGTTTTGAGGATTCCTTTTAGTGCAGTGCGACGTCGGTCTCATGCTGGAGCACTTTTTGATGTTGAGAATACGGTGAATAGATGGATTAAAACTGAGCATCGTCGTTATAGAGAAAATTTTCCCAATACTGCTCAGACACCTACTCGTTATTTAAAGGTAGTTACATACCATTTTAGTTCACTTGATCCATCGCATCAGGGTTGTGCTGCTCATGGGAGTAACGATGATCTTGCTGCCGCTGCTGGTCTCAAGCGTTTGCTCGCTTTCCGGGAGTCTGTTGAGAATAGCTTCTGTTGTGGTGCATCTGTAGATCTACTTTTAATAGGCCTTGATACTGATACAGATGCAATTCGTGTTCATACTCCTGATTCTAATAGTCGAATTGTTTTAGATAAATGGGTCTCTGCTTTAGAGCTTTATAAAGAGACGCAATCTCTTTCAAAAGATCAGGCAGAAAAATTTATTAAAGAAAGAGTTGAGCAAAGTGCACCATCTACAACTGATGCAGGGATGGTTTCATTCATTTCTAGACTTATTACTAATAATTTTTCTCAAATTGAATATGTCCGCCAGTTTCATCGAGGTTCTTATCCTGATGCAGGGCATGCAGAACGCTTTATTGGTGTAGGGATTGGTTTTAAAGAGATTCACTTGAGAAACCTTACTTATTTCTCTCATTTAGACACCGTTGAGGAAGGTTCTTCAGACCTAGACGTAGGAGTGAAAATTTTTAAAGGGTTAAATGTTTCGAGGGACCTTCCAATTCCTGTGGTCATTCGTTTTGATTATTCTGGCCGAGTTCCGGGTGCGAGAGAAAGAGCTCTATCTGATTGTTTGCGTGTCAATTCGGCAATTTCTTCACGTTATCGAGATCTAGTTGAAGATGGACTCTTGCATACTTTGCTTACTATTCGTGATAGAGATCAAAAAGCCGGTGCAGAAGTTGTAGGGTCCTCACTTGATCCTGACATTCAGGAGGAACATTAAATGCTTATTTGTAAAGTTCTAAAGCCCTTGGTCTCTACCAACAGAATTCCTGGATTTGAACATAAACATCTTCAAGTTGTTTTAGATGGAAGCTCTAAAAAAGTTGCAGTAGATGCTGTTGGATGCAAGCCCGACGACTGGGTTATTTGTGTGGGTAGTTCTGCGGCTAGAGAAGCCGCTGGAAGTAAGTCTTATCCAAGTGATTTAACGATTGTTGGGATTATTGATCATTGGGATCCCGATACCCCTGAGGCAGCTGTAAGGAGATCTGCATAATGGAAATAATGCAAGTTATGGGCAATTTGGTTTGCACTCAAAGAGCAGATGGACTTGGTCATATGCATTTGCGCATTCTTCGAAATGACAAAGGTAAAAAATTGGTAGCAGTTGATCCAGTAGGTGCTCGTGAAGGTAATTGGGTATTTACGGCTAGTGGCTCTGCAGCTCGTTTTGCTTGTCCTAATCCAGCCACTCAAACAGATTTAACTATTGGAGGCATTATTGACTTTTGGTCTCCAGATGGATAAAGCAAAACTCTTATGGATCCTTTTCTTTTTTGAATCAATTTGTCAATGACCAGCTCCTCTCCTCTCAATCGCCCTAAACAAATGTCTGCATCAGAAAAAAAAATTAATGACTTGTCAGCCCCTTCTAAGCAAACTTTTAAAGAGGGTCAAACAGTAGACATACAGTCAGTGACAGTAGATAGCAAAGTTCAAAAATCTGCTACATCTAAATCGGGATCAAATCGCCGTCCTACTGATACGAGTGCTAAAAAAACTAATAAACAGGGCTCTACTCCCTCAATCTCTAAAACTGTAAGTGGAGATGGAGGAGGAAGCTCGACCTCTTGGAATAATGCATCAAGTGCTGAACATATTCAGGTTCAGGGCATAGCTCTAGGGATGATTGAAACCCGTGGTTTAGTTCCTGCTATTGAAGCTGCTGATGCAATGACAAAAGCTGCTGAAGTTACTTTGATCTCAAGAGAGTTTGTAGGTGGTGGTTATGTCACAGTCATGGTGCGGGGAGAAACAGGAGCGGTAAATGCCTCTGTAAGGGCAGGAGCTGATGCTTGTGAAAGAGTAGGAGATGGGCTGGTGGCTGCACATATAATTGCAAGGCCTCATTTAGAAGTTGAACCTGTACTTAAAGCTTCGAAAAGTGTTCGTCGAGGTTAGGTTTTAATCTTAAAAAAATTGTATGTATATAAATTGAATCACAAAAAATACATCTTTGATATAAGTTCAAAGAAAGCGTTTTTTTCTTATGGATAAGTGGGAGCAAAGGAATCGCCCTCTTCGTTTAGAAAGGCGATTTGAATTTAAATCTTATGAGGGAACAAGAGATTTTCTTGATTCGTTAGGAGAATATAGTGAATCTATTCAACGTTTCCCCGATATCAGTTTCGGTAAAACTTATGTAAATATCACGATAAGGCCTGAAAACTCAGACGATTTAGGGGAATTATCCGAGGATGACTATCAATTTGCTACTGAGATCGAAAAATTGATTTCTTGAATCAATAAGTACCTGTTCCATCTTTAGGCTGTTCTAAGTCGCGTTTTATAAGTGCCATTAGGTATGAAGGCGCTTTGTATCTTCCTGGTAGGCACCTGTTTAGGGTCTCCAAGTGACTCCAACAGACGGTCCTTTCGATCTCTTGAGGGCTTCTGCCCTCTTGAATCAGGCGTCTAAGAGCCTTGCAATAAAGAGGATAACCAGCCTCTAGTTCCCCTATGGTCAGCTTGGCGGCCGCCATGATTAGTCGCAGTTCAAGTCTTAATTTAGACAATCATGGAACCACCTTTGGGCAAAGCACTACTTCAAGGGTTGATTTTTGTGCAGATTGAGATGAAAAGTTGATCACCTTTTCTGAACCGTTACTGTACTGAATCCATTGATGGGCATGCTTTTTGGCTTGTCAAGCAGTTTCATTGAATCTTGCTTCAACAGTCTTATAAGAAATGTTGTGTTAAAAAAATACTTTTCTTACAGCGGACTTAATGAAGGTCTGGCTTGTAATACCAAATTGCTTTCACAAACTATTGATTGCCTACTTGTTTGCCCAAACAATACAATCGATTTCAACTTTTGCCCCTTTTGGCAGTGCAGCTACTTGAACGCATGCTCTTGCAGGTGTAACTCCTTCATTGAAAGTGTGTGCATAAATTTGATTTACGGTTTCAAAATCGTTTAAGTTCGTTAAATAAATAGTTGTTCGTACAACATCTGAAGGCTTAGCACCAGCCTCTTTAATTACAGCAACAAGGTTTTGAAGAACTTGTATTGCTTCTTGTTCAACGTCTCCATTACCCACCATTTGACCTGTAGATGGGCTGAGTGCAATTTGACCTGAACAAAATATCCATTCTCCAACTTTTACCGCTTGGTTATAAGGGCCAACGGGAGAAGGTGCTGCAGAAGTCGAAATTGCTTGCGATTTGATAGAAGACATTTAATTTGGGAACCCTATAAGTAGATTCTGTCAGTCCTTTTATAGCTTGATGAAATCCTAATAAGAAGTGGATTTCATAATAAGATTACATAACTGAAGGGTTTTCTCTGAAAAATATTTATATATTAGATATCGTTTAATTCACATCTCATTAATGAGAGCCTATTTATAACACCAATTGTCTTTATGCTGCCTTAGCATGCCTAGTTCATCTGGACTTTGTGCAAGTAGGAAAAGGTTCGTATTCATTTCCTCTTGAATGCTGCTTGGGAGTGTTAATAGCCCTTCACCTCTTGTCCTTCTGACTTCTTCTAGGCGTTTACTTATAAGCCTATTCTTTGGTTCTAGAGAGTTTGCCCACAGTAAATTATCTTCTGTGTATTCATGGGCACAATATATTTTTGTATTAAGAGGAAGTGCTTTAATTCGCTGTAAAGATTGATACATGTCCTTGTAAGTTCCTTCAAATATCTTCCCGCAACCTGCTCCAAATAATGTATCGCCACAGAATAGAACTGGAGGCATTTGATCCCTTTTTTCGTGTATGTAATATGCGACATGTGCATTTGTATGGGCTGGCACTTCAAGGATTTTTATCTTTATATCCAAAAGAGTTATTTCATCGCCATCACAAACAGAAAGTGTTTGAAATGGAATCCTATCAATATCTGCTTTTGATGCAATTATATTTGCTTGAGGCCATCTTCTCTTTAGCTCCAATGAGCCTCCTATGTGATCTTGATGGTGATGAGTTTGGAGAATAGCTTTTAAATTAAGTCTTTTATCTTCTATCCAATTTGCAACAGGATTACTTACTGCCGGATCTACTACTACAACTTCTGACCCACGAACCAACAACCAAATAATGTTGTCTTGAAGTACAGGCAGAGGATAGATTGCATAATCTTCATTATTTGATCTCATAGCAAATAGGGAAGGTGCCTCGTTAAAGTCTTCTTCTAGGGACATGTTCATGATTACTGTTGCTTTAGCTAAAGGGGCTCTTCTTAAAGATTCAGTGAACCGTTTTGCAAAGGCGGGGTTGGATTTTTCTGTGGTTCTTGATCCAGATAATCGCCAATTGATGGTACCGTCTCAATGTGGAAGAGCACGAGCACTTTTGGTTCGGAATGGGGATGTGCCTGTATATGTAGCCTATGGTCAAGCTCAATTAGGTGTAGTTGGATATGACGTTTTGAAAGAGCATCAAATGGCAGTAGCACAATTATTAGATCTTGGATTTGGTGGTTGCCGTATGGCAGTAGCCGTAAAAAAAAGTAGTGGCTATTTGTGCGCGGCTGACCTTCCTCCTCATTGTCGGGTTGCCAGTAAATTTACATACTGTGCAAGAGAGTTCTTTGATGGGCTCGATTTGCCTGTAGAGCTTGTACATCTAACTGGGTCTGTTGAGCTTGGCCCTATAACTGGGATAGCTGAAGCGATTGTTGATTTGGTCGCAACTGGTAGAACTCTTCGAGATAATGGATTAGTCGCCATTGAGGAGTTGTTCTTTTCAACTGCACGTCTAGTTGGCCATCCCCTTTCTTTAAGACTGGATTGTGGGGAAATTCACTCAGTTGTTGAAGCAATGCGTTTAGACGAAGATCATTCGCAATCCTCTTTCTAATGGCTTTGAATGATTTTCAAAGAATTGGTAAATTAGGCCGCTATCTTCGAAGAGATAGAAAAAGAATTTTGTTGATTTTGTTGATTTTGCTTCCTGTCGCAATTGCAGGAGCTATTCAACCTCTTCTTGTTGGGCAGGCAATAAGTGTATTAAGAGGCGAATCAGTTTCACCTCTTCTAAGCAGCCTTCCCATGAAATCTGCGATCAGATTACTAGTAGCAACTTTACTGGCATCTGTTCTATTGCGATTGGCTCTTCAAGGGTTTCAAACTTATAACATTCAAGCTGTTGGTCAAAGACTTACAGCTCGGATTCGCCAGGATTTATTTTCACATTCATTGTCATTGTCTTTGCGTTTTCATGATCGAATGCCAGTAGGGAAACTTTTGACACGCCTAACAAGTGATGTGGATGCATTGGCAGAAGTTTTTGGAAGTGGAGCTGTTGGAGTTTTGGCTGACTTAGTAAGTCTTGTGGTTATTGCCGTAACAATGGTTTTAATAGATTCTCGTCTTGGAATTTTACTTTTAATAACTCAAATACCGGTAACATTATTCATACTTTGGCTGCAAAAGTGCTATAGGAGATCAAATTACCGCGTTAGAGAAGAGTTGTCTCAATTAAATGCAGACTTCCAAGAAAACCTCCAAGGATTAGAAGTGGTTCAAATGTTTCGCCGTGAAAAATTGAATGGCCAAATATTTGATAAGACTGGCAATTTATATAGACAAGCTGTTAATTCAACTATCTTTTATGATAGTAGTATTTCAGCATTTGTAGAATGGGTTTCACTTGCTGCTGTAGCAATAGTTCTTGCTTTAGGTGGATGGATGGTATCTGCAGGTACTATGGGGTTAGGAACACTTACAACTTTTATTCTTTACTCTCAGAGGCTGTTTGATCCTCTTAGACAACTTGCGGAAAGATTTACTCAAATTCAGGGCGGTCTTACAGCTGTTGAAAGAATTGGCGAACTACTTGAAAGGAAAATAGAAATATATGATCAAAAGAATTTAATCACCAAAGATAAATACATAAATGATGATTCCGTTCTTAATAAGGGTGAAGTGGTTTTTGAAAATGTAAGTTTTTCTTACCGACCAGATGAGTTAATTATAGATGATCTTAGCTTTTTAATTAAACCAGGGGAGCATGTTGCATTTGTTGGGCCAACTGGATCTGGAAAAACAACTTTAATTAGACTACTTTGTAGATTATATGAACCTCAAGTAGGAAGAATTCTTTTGGATGGGCAAGATATTAAAACCATTCCTCTTAATCATTTGCGAAGGCAACTTGGGGTAGTTCTTCAAGATACATTTCTTTTTAGTGGAAATGTTGCTAATAATTTGCGCCTAGACTCAAATATAGATGATAATTCTCTCAAAAATATTTGTAGTGATTTAGGATTGGATTCACTTATGAATAGGCTTCCTAACGGTCTCCAAACTGAGTTGAGAGAGCGTGGAGGAAACCTTTCTTCAGGCGAGCGCCAACTTTTGTCGGTTGCGAGAGTAGCTATACGAAGCCCAAATGTTTTGATAATGGATGAGGCTACTGCCTTTATGGATCCTTCTACTGAAGCTACCTTACAAAGGGATTTAGAAAGACTCCTTAAAAAAAGAACTGCATTAGTAATTGCTCATCGATTGGCAACTGTTGAATCGGCCGATCGAATTTTGGTCTTAAGAAGAGGAAAACTTATAGAAGAGGGCACTCATCAAGAACTTCGTTCTTTAGGAGGTCTTTATTCTCAATTGGCGGAGCTACAAGAACGTGGATTGGCCCAACTTTGATATAAGAGCAGCAGCAAATTCTGCTGGGATCTTTAAACAGAACTCCAAGAAATCACAAGGTGAAACTAATATTCCTAAAGATGTCTTGGAAAATCTTTACGGAAAAGATGCAAGAGAATGCCCACGCCTGAATGATGGTTTTATACCAGTCCTAAGTAAATCAAGACCTTTTGATTTAATCGAGCTCGAACAGTTACTTCAATCTGTTGGCTGGAGTCAAAGACCTTTCCAAAGAGTAAAAAGGGCCCTCTCAAATAGCTTGCTTACAGTAGGTTTGTGGAAACATGATTCAAGATTTCCCTTGTTAATTGGCTTCGCCAGATGCACAGGAGATGGAGTTTTAGAAGCAACTATATGGGATGTGGCAGTTAGTCCTATTCATCAAGGAAGTGGCCTAGGAAAAGAGATTATGAAATATATACTTGAATCATTGAGAGATTTGGGAATTGAAAGAGTAACTCTTTTTGCAGATCCAGAAGTTGTAGACTTTTACCGTAGCCAAGGGTGGACTCTTGAGCCTAAAGGTCATAAATGTGCTTTTTGGTACGCAAATTAAATATCATTTTCTCTGGATTCATATTAATTCCTTTTGTTAAGCGAATAATATTCTTTAACCAACTCAAATGGACTTTCACCTGACTTCCATCTATTTCTCAAATGCATGTTTGTTAATGCTCTGAAGAGCACGCATTTGTTTTCCCATTTCCTGGCACTTGTGAACAGGGGAAACTTTATACTTTTAATAGTTGAATTAATTGCTAGCCTGATTGAGAAGTCTAGATCCTCCATTATAGGGATAGATTTATACCCACCTACTTTATTGTATAAATTTCTCTCTATAAGTAGCCCTTGATCTCCATAAGGTCTTTTCAATAAATGACTCCTTAAAAATACCGCCAACTCTAAGATTCTAAATTCTAGTGATTTTGATTTAACCTTAAAATTAAAGAACCAGGCAGTACTTTTGCTTTTAGGCTCATTGATTACCTTTTCTATAGCTTCTCTCCATCCATTGTTAAGCCTACTATCAGCATGAATAAACAGAAGCCATGATCCTTGTGCAATTGATGCCCCATAATTTAATTGATATCCTCTATTCTGTTTTTTTACCTTAATTACTTTGGCTCCACCTACTTGCCCAGTAAAAACAGTAAGATCCTTACTGCCGGAATCAATAACAATAATCTCTATCTCTTGATTTGATCGATTTAAATCTGCAAGAAGTATTGGTAAATTCTTTGCTTCATTGAGAGTTGGTATTACTACACTAAGAAATGGAAATTTTCTCATGGTAGCCAGGGATTAAGATCCTCATATCTATCTATATCATTATGTTCACTGATTAAATAATAACTTGCTCCAGCAGATTTGGCTTTATATATAGTTTGACTAAGAACTCTATTTGTTCCCCAATCAATATTATTAAATGGCCACGTTACAACGGGATGAAGCAGCTTGGAAGATAAACCTATTAACCAATAACCTCCATCTTTTGAAGGACCAAGGACAATTTCGTTGGCTTTTAAAGCTTCTAATGCTTCAGTTAAGTCTCTTCGACATAGATCAGGGAGGTCAGTACCAAGAATAATTGTTGGCCTTGCTTCGCTTGCTTTATGGCCTTTTTGAGCGAATAATATTTGCTTCCTCATTTTTAATCCAAGATTACCTTCCCCTTGAAGACTAACTTGTCTCATCCCTTGAATATTCTTCCATCTCTCTGCTGCTTTAGGGGCAAGACCACTTATAGAAAAATAAATTTCTACCAATCCTTCCTCTTCAAGTTCTTTGGCAACAGTAAATGTATGAAGACTAAGTTTTATTTGTATATTAGCTGCATTTAATGAACCAATTTCTGAAGAAAGCCTTGTTTTACATCGTCCTGCGGCAGGCCAACGAGCCATTAATATCAGGAATGGTTTAGTCATTAAATTCCTCCTTTATTATCAGAGCCCAAAGCTAGATAGTATTGATTTACATATAGTATTAAATTAATAGCAAAAGTTTATTTGAAAATCTGTTTTTATAGAACTGCAGAGATTTTATTTAAAATACATCGAGCAGTGTTTTGAGACAATCGATAAGTTGTTTTTGCTCTATGCCCCTTTTTCGACTGGCCCCTTAGGTCGAATCATCTTTTTGTATAGCTCTTTGGTCAGCCTTACGTAACTCTTCGTTTCATAAATTCTTTCAAGAAAGTCCCAATATCAGTACCCATTGGATTAGTTTATACAAGAGATTCGTTTATAGGCCTGCGTTTTCTTAAGGGAGTCTATTTTATTTGGTTGGACGTCAGGTTCTCATGAAAAACATACTTATTGTCGTCAATTGGATTAAATTCGTCCTCTTATAAGGAAATGTCGGTGGCAAAGGGCAATGAGCTCTGGTCAAAGGTGCAGCAGGCCCTTCAGCAGAACCTCAGCAAACCAACTTTCGAGACATGGATAAGGCCTGCTAGATGCAGTTCATTCGAGAATGGTGAGCTGAATTTAATTGCTCCTAATAATTTCTCTTGTGATTGGTTGCGGAAGAATTATGCGAAAACAATTGAGCAGGTAGCTACTGAACTATATTCTGAACCTGTGACGGTGAAGATAGCGGCTGAGAACCCTATTGAAATCCCTAATAAAATAGGAGCTGCTTCATTAGGTTTGGGATCTTCTGTTAGCCCTGTAGCTGAACTTTCTCCTCCAAATAGCTCCACTTTACAAGGCCCTAAAAAAATCCTTCCTGGCTTAAATTTAAGATATGTTTTTAATAGATTTGTAGTAGGCCCTAATAGTCGTATGGCACATGCTGCTGCCTTGGCAGTAGCAGAAGCTCCAGGCAGAGAGTTCAAT